>JAYVRN010000619.1:0-4158 GCA_043776275.1 Myxococcales bacterium
GTCGTACCGGTTCCGCGCGCAGGGCGTGTGGATGAAGGACGACGGCGATGACTACAAGGTCGGCCTCGCGCTGATCGGGATGCCGGTGTGCCTGAACAAGGTCGCCGTCAGTCACCACGAGGCCGACGCGATCGACGAGATCGCCGCGGCGGCCTGAGCGGCTGCCCGTTCGGTTCCGCGAACCGCACTCTCAGCCGAGCGCAGCGCCTAGCGATCGAGGAGGCGCGAGAGCAGGTGGATGCTCCGCGGCGGCAGCGTCCCGCCGCGCCACGCGAGGGCGCGCGTCAGGACCATCGCCTTGTCGGCGGTCGAGAGGTGCGGGCGTACGGAGAACAGGTTCGCGCCGACGGCCTCGATCTTGTCGAGGATGCGCATCCCGCCGTGCCAGGTCAGGGCGAGCTCGACCGCGAGGTCGGCGCCCACGAGATCGACCAGCGGACGCGCGCGCTCGAACAGGGCGCGGGTGCGCGCGACCTCGTAGCGCACGAGGGCATTGACGGCCGGTGTGGCGCGTCGCGCCGCGATGTCGGCCTCGCTGACGCCAAAGTGACGGAGGTCCTCGGCGGGCATGTACACCCGACCACGCTCCCAGTCCGCGGGGATGTCCTGGATCAGGCGCGCGACGGCGACCGCCGATGACAGATCCTCGGCGTACGCGTGCAGCTCGGGCGCGCGGTAGCCACCGATGTAGAGGAACATGCGGCCCATCGGCTCGGCCGACTGGCGCGTGTAGCTGCGCAGCTCGTCGAACGTGGAGTACCTGCGACGCTCGAGATCGGTCCGGAACCCGGACAGCAGCTCGGAGAACTCGGTGATCGGGACCGCGAACTTGTCGACGGTGTCGGCGAGCGCGACGAATACCGGATGATCGGCCTGGCCGCGATACGCGAGGTGGAGCTGCTCCTCCCAGCGATCGAGCTCGCGCGAGCGGCGGCCCTCGTAGGCGGCTTCGTCCGCGAAGTCATCGGCCACGCGCGCGAAGGCGAACAGCGCGAAGATGTGCTTGCGCAGTTGCGAGCGCGCGAACATCGACGCCACCGGATAGTTGTGATGGCGGGCACGGACCAGCGCCTCGCAGTAGCGGTAGCAGGCGTCGAGCTCGAGCGACGGGGGCAGCGGCACCGCGAGGACGGGGGAGCGAAGGACGCCGAGGCGATGGATCACGGAGTCTCCTTTACCATGGGGGAGCCTGCGAGGCGCGCGAACACCTCGCGGGCGCGGTCGGCCTTGACGTCGCCGGTGGCGGCGAGCTCCGCGGCGACCTGGTCGACGAGATCGCCGGTGGCGCCGGCGGCGCGCGCGAGGCCGCGGGCGTGGAGGGCCATATGACCGCGCTGGATGCCCTCGGTGGCGAGGGCCCTCAGGGCGGCGAGGTTGGTGGCGAGGCCGGCGGCGCCACACAGGGCCGCGAGACGATCGGCGGAGTGCGCACCCGCGAGCTCGAGCGCGAGGCGCGCGCCGGGGTGCACGTGGAGCGCGCCGCCGACCGTGCCGACCGCGAGCGGCATGACCAGCTCGCCGTCGAGGCCATCGCCGGTGGGGCGCTCGCGCCAGACCGCGAGCGGACCGTACTTGCCGCCCAGCGCGGCGAACGCGTGGGCGCCGGCTTCGACCGCGCGCCAGTCCTGCCCCGTGGCGACCAGCACGGCGTCGACGCCGTTCATGATCCCTTTGTTGTGCGTGGCGGCGCGATACGGATCGAGCTCGGCGAACCGCGAGGCGGCGGCGATCGCCTTGCGGACCTCTGGCCCCGATGCATCCTGGCTCGCGAGCAGCGCATCGTCGATCGAGCAGCGTACGGTGACGGTGCGGCCATCGGTGAGGTTCGAGAGGATGCGGAGGCCGGCACGTCCTCCAGCGATCGCCGCCGTGCGATCCGCGAGCGCCTCGCACAGCGTGTTGACGAGGTTCGCGCCCATCGCGTCGCGGCAATCGACATGGAGATGCACGACGAGCACGCCACCGTCGGGCCCGGTCGCGGTGAGGGTCCGCACGTCGAGGGCGACGGGACCGCCGCCGCGATCCGCGAGCCGCGGCACGAGGCGGCGCGCCTCGGCGAGGAGCTCGGGGCCGGCGGCGCGCAGCGCGGTCGCGCCCGCGGCGACGTCGGCGACGTTCGTGATCTGGATCTGCCCGATCATCACCGGCGCCGTGAGCGTGGTGAGAAACCCGCGCGGCCGCGCCATTCGGGCCGCATTCGACGAGGCCGCGACCACGCTGGGCTCCTCGATCGCCATCGGGATCAACGTCTCGATCCCATCGACGACGAAGTTGACGGCCACCGCGAACGGCAGCGCGTAGACGCCGATCACGTTCTCGATCATCCCATCGGCGACGTCGAGCGGCAGCGCGCCCGGATCGACCGCCGCGAAGCCCTCGGCGGGCAGCCCGGCCAGCTCGCGCAGGCGGCGCCTTCGCTCGAGCACGCCGAGGCGGTAGAAGCCGGTCAAGCGAGAGGAGCGGGGGGACGACACGACGGGGACCCTGGTGTTTACGACGCGGCTGGGCGTAAGTCCACGCCCGCCTCGTCGACGGAGAGCCGCAGGGGCTGGCATCCGCATTGGATGAGCGCACGGGTGGCGCCGGTTACATCCGCGGTGCTCGGGATCACGGCGATCCCGATGTCGCCGCCACCGGCGCCCGTGGTCTTCGCGGTGCCTCCGAACGCCGCCATCGCCGACCGTGCGGCGGTGACGCACCCCGGGACCAGGGCGACTCCCGTGGCGAGCGCGAGGCGGTCCGTGGCGACCGCCGCGAGCCGGAGCGCGGCGAGCAGGGCCGTTCCGGCGAGGTGCGCGCGAGCCAGGATCGCCGCACAGGCGGCGCGCGAGGCCTCGGTGACCGCGCGCAACGCGGCCTCGACCTCGACGGGGGCAGCCGCGCGCGCCGCGGTCACCGCGGCGACCAGGGTGGCGGTGTCCGCGGACACCCCGGTGAAGAACGGCAGGAGCAGCACGCTCGGCGGCCACGCGCCGCGTGCGATCTGCCCGGCGGTGAACACGATCGTCCCGCCGTGCGCGGCTGCGGCGATGTCCGCGCCCGAGCCCCGCGCGCCCCGCAAGCCTTGCGCCGCGGCGTGTGCCGCACTCGCGATCTCGACCACCTCGCGCAGCTCGAATTCTCCGGCATCCGCGAGCGCGAGCGCGGTGGCGGCCACGGTGACCGCGGCGCTCGAGCCGAGGCCGAGCTTCTGGGTGCCGTCGTAGAACGCGCCCGAATCGACGGCGATCTGGGTCGCGGCGGCCACGCTCGGGTCGCGTTTGCCGCGCCGCGCCGCGAGCTCGTCGGCGACCGCCACGAGGAACGGCGAGCTCCCCGCGGGGACCGGTCCGCGCGCGTACGCGACGACCCGTCGATCGACCGCGAGCACCAGGGCCGGCGCACCATCGAGCACGGCGTACTCGCCGGTCAGGATCAGCTTGCCGGGCGCCGTGGCCGTCATGGTGTTCACGATGGCAGCCCCGTATGCAGCCCGCGTGGATCGCATGTGGAGACCTCGCGCAGAGGCCTCACGTGGACACCGAGACCGGACCGCCCGGCGTCGACACGATCACACTGCTGGCGATCGGGCGGAGCACGGCGGCGACGGCCTCCGCGTCCACGGTCGAGGTCAGCACCTTGACGTGCGGACCTGCGTCCATCGTCGCCCACGCGGCCTTGCCTTGCGCACGGAGCGCCCGGACCTCGGCGAGGAGGGCGAGGGTGGTCGGCTGCCAGTAGATCACGGCGGGCCGGGCGGCGAGTGCAGACGCGTGCATCGCGAGCGCGTTGGCCTCGGCGATCGTCCCGAGGGCGGCGAGATCTCCCGACGACAACGCAGCCTCGGCTGCGGCGAGATCGTGCGGCACGAGATCGAGCCACGCCTGGTACAGCGGTGACGTCTTGGCGGTGTGGTCCATCGCGTCGCGTGAGCCGTGCGACTTCGGTGCGCCGCCGCCGACGATCGCGATCACCATGCGCACGCGGTCGGTGAGCGACGACGTCATCGGCTCGGCGTAGCAATCGCTGCCATCGATCGCGTGGCCAGCGTGCATGCGGACGAACCCGCCGTAGATCGAGCGCGCGGCGGACCCCGACCCGCGGCGCGCGAGGATCGAGAGCTGGCGCGGCGACGAGCCGAGCCCGGCCGCGGCCGAGGCGGCCACGGCGAGCGCGGCG
>JAYVRN010000620.1:0-4158 GCA_043776275.1 Myxococcales bacterium
CGCCACCGTCACGGCGGGTACTTGGCGAGCTCGGCCACCACGACATCGCACGACGCCGGCACGAACCGCACCGCGGTCTTCTGCGCGGCATCGATCGAGGTCACCGTGAGCACGCCCTCGGCGACCACGCTGTCCTCGTCGAACACCAGGCCCTTGCCCGGGTCGCGGTACGACAACGTCCAGTGCGAGCCGTCCGCGACCAGGAGGCGTGCGGTGACGGTCTGGCCCCGCAACGTCGCCTCCAGGTGATCGCCCACCGGCTTCAGCGCCAGGCGGGTGGCCCCACCGGAGCCGCCCTGGACGAACACGCTGTCGGACTCGATCCGGCCGTCGATCACGCGCTGGCGGAGGTGCGTGACGTTGCCATCGGGGCGGTCGGGCTCGCCTGGATCCCGGGCCCAGCACTGCCAGCCATCCGGCGCCGGCGCGGGGGCCGGTTTCTCGGTCCGCGAGCAGGCCGTTAGCACGAAAATAACGGTGGGCCCGAACCGATGCACATGCACGTCATAGCACGGGATTGTCCGCACTCCGGACTGGCCAGCAGAAGCCTGTTGAACGGGCGTCGGACCCTGTGTTAGCCACACCGTTTCCCCCGATCTCTGGAGGCGACGTGACTGACCTGAGCATCACCGTCAATGGCATGAAGTTCGAGAACCCGTTCGTGCTGGGCTCCGGCCCTCCTGGCACCAACGGCAAGGTCATCGCGCGCTCGTACGACCTCGGCTGGGGCGGCATGGTGTGCAAGACGTTCTCGCTCGATGCCAGCAAGGTGATCAACACGGCCCCGCGCTACGCCAAGCTCCGCGGCCGCACGTCCGAAGAGGTGATCGGCTTCCAGAACATCGAGCTGATCAGCGACCGTCCGTACCAGGACTGGCTCGACGATCTCCGCCAGCTCAAGAAGGCGTACCCGACCAAGATCCTGATCGCGTCGATCATGGAGGAGTACAAGAAAGAGGCCTGGCAGCAGATCACGCGCGAGGTCCAGGAGACCGGCGTCGATGGCTTCGAGATGAACCTGTCCTGCCCGCACGGCCTGCCCGAGCGGAAGATGGGCATGGCGATGGGCGAGAACCCCGACATCGTCGAAGAGGTCGTGGGCTGGGTGAAGCAGGTGTCGACGTTGCCCGTGTGGGCGAAGATGACGCCGAACGTCGGCAACCCCACCGTCCCCGCCGCCGCAGCGCTCCGCGCCGGTGCGGATGGCATCGCGATGATCAACACGATCCTCTCGGTCTGCGGCATCGACCTCAAGACGCTGCGCCCGATGCCCACGGTCGAGGGCTACTCGGTGCCCGGCGGCTACTCCGGCCAGGCCGTGCGCCCGATCGCGCTCCGTCAGGTGATGGAGGTCGCGCGCGCGAACCCCGGCGTCGCGATCAGCGGCATCGGTGGCATCGAGACCGGCTTCGATGCCGCGCAGTTCTTCCTGCTCGGCGCGTCGACCGTGCAGGTGTGCACGGGCGCGATGCTCCGCGGCTACGAGATCATCAGCGAGCTCAAGGAAGAGCTGTCGAAGTTCATGACCGATCACAAGTTCGCGAACCTCCGCGAGTTCGTCGGCAAGAGCCTGCCGTACTTCTCCACGCACCACGATCTCGTCGATCGCCAGAAGGCCTCGCGCGACGCCAAGGAGGCCGCGCGCGCGGACAAGAAGACGGCCAAGGATGTCGAGACCTGGAAGGGCGACATCGCGAAGGAGACGTCGACGCTGGTGACGAACTAATGGCGCGCAAGGTCCTGTCGGGCCTGATCCAGGCCAGCAACCCGATCAACGACGAATCGAAGTCGGTGGCCGAGGTGCAGGCGGCGATGCTCGAGAAGCACCTGCCGATGATCCATGACGCCGGCAAGAAGGGCGTCCAGATCCTCTGCCTCCAGGAGATCTTCAACGGTCCGTACTTCTGCCCCGGGCAGGACAAGCGCTGGTACGACGCGGCCGAAGCGGTCCCGGGCCCGACCTGCGACAAGCTCGCGCCGATCGCGGCGAAGTACGGCATGGCGATCGTCGTGCCGCTCTACGAGCGCGAGCAGGCCGGCGTCTACTACAACACCGCCGCGGTCCTCGACGCGGACGGCAGCTACCTCGGCAAGTACCGCAAGACCCACATCCCGCAGACCAGCGGGTTCTGGGAGAAGTACTTCTTCCGGCCCGGCAACATGGGTTACCCGGTGTTCAAGACCCGGTACGCCACGATCGGCGCGTACATCTGCTACGACCGGCACTTCCCGGAAGGGGCGCGTGCGCTCGGCCTCGCCGGCGCGGAGATCGTCTACAACCCCTCGGCCACGGTCGCGGGCCTCTCGCAGCACCTGTGGAAGATCGAGCAGCCGGCGCACGCCGTGGCGAACGGCTACTACGTCGGCGCGATCAACCGCGTCGGCACCGAAGCCCCGTGGAACATCGGCAAGTTCTATGGCAACTCCTACTTCGTGAACCCGCGTGGCGAGATCATCGCCTGCGGCTCCGAAGACAACGACGAGCTGGTGGTGGCGGAGCTCGACCTCGACATGATCGAGGATGTGCGCCGCACCTGGCAGTTCTTCCGTGATCGTCGTCCTGATGCGTATGGCCCCCTCGTGGAGGATTGAACGTGATGAGCTCGCAGTCCCGTGATGTAAAATCGATCGGCCATGCGGCCGGTGGCCTCGTTGCCCAGACCCTGATCCAGCTCGCGGACGGCGAATATGCCGCCGCGTACATCGGGGTCGGCCGCAAGGCGCCCGAGTCCAAGCTCGAGCTGGTGATGTTCGATGGTGGTCTCGATGCCGCGAAGGCGTGGGTCACCAAGAAGGACAAGGTCCACGCGGTGGTCGTCGGCCTAGACGAGGCGGAGAAAGAGGTCCGCCTGCTGCTCGGCTCGACGGACGCCAAGCGCAAGTACGACATGATCTGCTCGGTGCGCTACGCGGTGAAGGATGCCAACAAGGTCAAGGCGCAGGCCAAGGCCAACAAGGCGACCGCGCTGGTGGCCACGTCGACGATCGGCTTCCTCGCGGAGACGCCCGATGACACGGTGGCCGATGACTTCCTCGATGGCGTGCTCGCGGGCATCTACAGCCACGCGCGCGCGGCCGATCTCGATGTCGGCAAGCTCGGCGACTACGACGATCTCGAGTAGCGGTGGCCACCCGGCCAGCTGGTTCGACCACTGAGACGCGGAAGATCTGCCACGGAGGTCGAGCGCTCGCCGTCGGTGTGTATAGTCGCCGCGGGACCAAGGGATTCGCGTGATCGGCGTACGCAACATCGGTCGCTACGAGGTGGTTCGCCATCTCGCCACCGGCGGCATGGGGCAGGTGTTCCTGGCCCGGGCTACCGGCGTCGGCGGATTCCAGCGCGAGGTCGTGTTGAAGACGCTCGAGCTGGTGGGCGGCGAGGCGGAGCGCGAGGCGCGCATCACGATGTTCCTCGACGAGGCGCGGCTGCTCGGCGCGCTGCACCACCAGTTCATCACGCCGGTGTTCGAGGTCGGTCAGGACGGCGACGATCGCTACTTCATGGTGATGGAGTACGTGCACGGCGAGACCGCGGAGGCGGTGTTCGAGGCCGTCGTCGAGCGCGGGCTCAAGGTCCCGCTCGGGTTCGCGCTCGCCACCGGCTGCGCAGTCGCCTCGGCCCTCGCGCACGCGCACGAGCTGTGCGCGCCGGATGGCACGCCCCTCGACGTGGTGCATCGTGACGTCTCGCCCTCGAACATCCTGATCGGTTACGACGGCGGCGTCCGGCTGATCGATTTCGGGATCGCGATGGCGAACCAGCGCGCCACCAAGACGCGCGCTGGCACCCTCAAGGGCAATCGCGCGTACCTGTCCCCGGAGCAGGTGCTGCGCGGGCCGCTGGACCGGCGCACCGACATCTTCGCGCTCGGGATCGTGCTGTACGAGCTGACCACGGGGCAGCACGCGTTCCTCGATCGCACGGAGTTCCTGACGCTCGAGCGCGTGGCGGCGGGCGAGCTCACGCCGCCGTCGGCGATCGTTCCGGGGTATCCGCCCGAGCTCGAGCGGATCCTCCTGAAGGCTCTCGCACACGAGCCGGCGCGGCGCTATCAGGAGGCCGGGATGCTGGCGCGGGACCTCGAAGCGCTGGCCGCGCGGCTCGGCCTCACGCTCGGGCACGCCGCGATCGCGGATCTGATGGCGGTGCTGTTCGGG
>JAYVRN010000621.1:0-15019 GCA_043776275.1 Myxococcales bacterium
GCGCCATCCACTGTGGATCGGCGTAGCAGCCGCCGGTGACCACGAGATCGACCGCGCGATCACACGTCGCGACGGCGGTGGCGACCAGGCCCGCACCGACGGAGATCCGCGCTTCCTTGCGCTGGATGTCACCCTTCGCACCATAGGCGGCCGCGGGACCGGGTGGCCCCTTCGCGCCCTGCGGACCCTGTGGACCCTGCAGGCCCTGTGGACCCTGCAGGCCCTGGACGCCCTGGCCGCCCTCGGGGCCAGGTGGACCCGGGTTGCCTTGCGCGCCGCGTGGACCTTCGACACCGGGCGGTCCGAGGCCGAAGGGACCCGCGGGGCCAGGCGGACCGAGCGGCCCGGGAGGCCCGACGGGGCCCGGTGGTCCCGACAGGCCGGAGGCCTTGCCGCGGGCGAGCAGCTCGTCGGCGACCTTCTTCGCGTCGACGGGACCCTTGCGCTCGAGCTCGCCGACCCGGCGATCGTGCTCGTCGACCCGGGCCGTGGTCTCGTCCAGGCGCTTGTCCGTATCGCTCGCGCGGCACGCGGCCAGCGCGATCAACAACACGGACATTCGCATGGTTGGGATCCTACCGAAGGCCGGTTTTTTGCGCTCGTCGATCGGGAGGAGTACGACCGAAGGCGATGATGATCGAGCTGGTCGGTGTACGACTCGACCACCCCCGCGGTGGCTCGCCGCCGCTGGTGACGGACGCCAACCTCGGCGTTCCGGGTGGACAGGTCGTGGTGATCGTCGGGGCTGCCGGGGTGGGAACGTCCCGCCTCGTCGCCGCGATGCTGGGCGAGGCCGCGTGCGCCGAGGGGCGGATCGACGTGTTCGGTCGCGATGTCGGCAAGCTGCGACGCTCGTCGCTGCGCCTGCTGCGTCGTCGGATCGGCATCGTCCCGCAGGACCTCTGCCTGCTCGAGGATCGGAGCGCGCAGCTCAACGTGGTGCTCCCGCTCGAGATCGATGGGATCCCGCGTACGGTCTCGGTCGCGCGCGCGGCCGAGTGCCTCGCCCGGATGGGGCTCGAAGACGAGGCCTCGTTGCCGGTCGATTGTCTCTCCAGCTCGGCGCGTCAGCGTGTGGCCGTGGCCCGCGCGATGATCCGCGAGCCCGAGCTGATCATCGCGGATCATCCGACGAGCGCGCAGGATGCCGAAGGCGCCGAGCGGATCTGCGAAGCGTTCTACGAGGCCGCGAGCCGAGGCGCGAGCGTGATCGTGTTCGCCCGCGATCCGCAGATGCGCGAGATCGCCGAGCGCAATCACTGGCGCCAGCTCGCGCTGATCGAAGGTCGCCTGTTGCCGCTCGGCGAGGTCGAGCTGGATGGTCGCTCGATCGAGGAGGTCCTCGTGGGGTTCGAGAGCGCGCCGACGCCGCTCCACCCCATGGCCGACGATCAGATCCCGAACCTGGTCCCGTTCCCGATCTCCGCTCGCACGGCAGGTGCTCGATGAAGATGCGCACGCTCCGCAAGATCCGCGCGCTGGCGCCCCGCATGTTGAGGCGGCGTGACTTCGATCTGTCGGACGCAACGGTGGAGGCCGATCCGGGGCCGGCTCCGGAGGCCGTGTTCGATCGCCTGACCGGCCCGTACGATCATCGGCGCGGCTACTCGAATGGCCCGGGCACGGCGGACGAGGAGACGTGATCCCACGCCTGTTCTCTGCGCTGCGACGCACCGGACGGATCGCCTTCGAGCGCCCACGCGCGGCGCTGTGGACCCTGCTGGCGCTGACCTGCGCGATGTTTGCCGTCGGGGTGGCTGCGGTCGCTGCGGACAACGTCGATCGCTGGGCCGAGCGCCCGGGCGATGGCGCGAGCATGGTGGTGTACCTCGGCGAGGGTGTGGCGGAGGCCCGCGCGCACGAGCTGTTGATCGAGCTGCGCGGCTTGCCGGGCGTGGAGCATGCCGAGCTGGTGCCGCCGGCCGAGTCCGCGCGCCGGCTGCAGCAGGCGCTCGGCGCTGACAACTCGCTCCTCGAAGGTGTGGAGCTCGGGAGCCTGCCTGCCTCGGTCGAGGTGATGCTGGCGCCCGGCGTGCGTGACGTGGTGGCGATCAGCCCCACCGTGCGTGCGCTGCGCGGTGCGCCCGGTGTGGACGGAGTGATCGTCGAGGACGGCGGAGATGATCGGATGGCGAGCGCGCTGGCGACGATCCGCCTCGTCGGATGGGCGGCCGCGGCGATGTTCGCGGGCCTGGCGCTGATCACGGTCCTCGCGGCGATCCGCGTGCGGCTCGATCGCTCGCGCGACGAGATCGCGGTGGCTCAGCTGCTCGGTGCGGGGCCCGGCTTCCACGTGATCCCGACGGCGCTCGCCGGCGCGCTCCAGGGTGCGCTGGCCTCGGTCCTCGCGGCCCTCGCGGTGTGGGGCGGGGCGAGGATCTACGGCGAGGCGATCACGGATGCCCTGGCCGGTTCGCTCGGGTCCGTGGACCTGATCGTCCCGACGGGCGTCGAGCTCGTGCTGTTCATCGCCGCGGGAGCCGCGCTCGGCCTGGTCGGTGGTGTGCTCGCCGGAGCGTCGCGTGTCGCGCGCTAGCGCCAGCGCCGTACTGCTCGGGCTGCTCGCGCTGTCGATCACCGCCCGGGCCGAGGATCGCGAGCCCAGCGCCAGCGCGCCTGCCGCGGTCCTCCCGCAGAGCGTCCCCGGTTTCGGGCGTGCGCCGATTGGGCCGCTCGTCGCGATCGACCCGCGCGCTCAGCTCGCGGCGCAGCTCGCCGACGAGGCGCAGACCATCGACAAGACGATCGCCACCGTCGCCGACAAGCTGTCCGAGGCCGATCGCGTGCGTCTCGAGCGGCTGCGCGCGGCATATCGCCTGCTCCGCGCGCCGGTCCGTGCGAGCGCCTCGGCAGGAGAGCGGATGGCCGCGGCGCGGCGCCGGGCCGCGGCCCGCCTGCTCGTCGATCGCGACGCCGCCGAGCGCAGCCTGCTCACCGACGAGACCGCGCACCTCAAGGCCGCCCAGGCGCGGACCGCGACCGACGTCCAGACGGTCACGACCATCACGCTGCCGGTGGAGCTCGCACGGCCCGCCAAGGGGACGGTCGCGCGTGCGTTCGGGACGCTCGAGCACGAGCGCTCGAAGGCGGTGCTGTCACGTCGGGGGATCGATCTCGAGGTCGAGACCCGGGCGAACGTCACCGCACCCGCGGACGGCACCGTGCGCTACGCGGGGCCGATCCGGGGTCTCGATGCCGGCGTGGTGATCGATCACGGCGACTACCTGACCGTGATCGCGAAGCTCGACGAGCTGGTGGTCCCCGTCGGTGCACCGATCCATCGCGGCGATCGGATCGGTCACGCGGCGCGTTATCGCGTGTACTTCGAGGTCCGCGTGAAGCTCGGCGCCGGCGGGTTGCCGATCGATCCCGTCCCTTTGTTCGAGAAGCCCGGCAAGAAGCCGCGGCAGTCGCGCTAGACTTCTCGCGTGTCGCGCGCCACCCACTTCGCCGCGTTCGCCGCGGGAGCGGTGATCGCCACCGCGTTCACGGCCACCGCACTGCCGCGCGACGTGGCGCGGTTCAAGGCGCTCGATGCGTTCGCCCAGGCACTCTCGACGGTGCAGACCAGCTACGTCGATCCGGTGGACGAGAAGAAGCTGCTCTATGACGCCGCGCGCGGCATGCTGCACAACCTCGATCCGCACTCGACGTTCCTCCCTCCCACGCGCTACCAGCACCTGCGGCAGGACACCGAGGGCGAGTTCGGCGGCGTCGGTGTCACGCTGCTGCCGGGTGAGCTCGACGAGGCGCGCCCGCGGGTGCCGCCGTATCCGACGATCGACGAGATCGCCACGGGCTCGCCCGCCGAGGTCGCGGGGCTGCAGCTCGACGATGCCGTCACGTCGATCGACAACCAGGCGACCGCGGAGATCGGGCACGAGATCAAGGAGGCGGGCGCGTGGGAGACCAAGCTCCGCGGCGCTTCGGGCACCCGCGTGACCGTGGGCATCCTGCGCACCGGCTGGAAGGATCCCAAGCCCTTCATCCTGATCCGGGCCCAGGTCAAGCAGGCCTCGGTGAAGCACAAGGTGCTCGAGAAGGGCCTCGGCTACCTCGCGATCACGCGGTTCTCGGAGGCCACGTCCTCCGATGCCGCTGCGGCGCTCGCCTCGCTCCGGCAGCAGGCGGCGCTCGATGTGCTCGTGCTCGATCTCCGCAACGATCCCGGTGGGCTCGTCGATCAATCGATCATGGTGGCGGATCAGTTCCTCGATGCAGGGACGATCGTCTCGATCCGTGGCCGCTCGGGCACCGAGAACCAGACCGCCCACAAAGGCGGCCTCGCCGTCGGCGTGCCGGTGATCGTGCTCGTCGATCAGGGCACGGCATCGGCGGCCGAGATCCTCGCCGCGGCGCTGCGGGACAATGGACGCGCCAAGCTGGTGGGCTGGCCGACCTATGGAAAGGGCACCGTCCAGACGTTCTTCGATCTGGAGGACGGCGCCGGGCTCAAGCTCACCACAGCACGTTACTTCACCCCGAAGGGCAACTCGCTGGAATCAAAGGGCTTGGTTCCCGACCTCAAAGTCGAGGCGTTCACTCCCGACGAGATCGTCGCAGGTGGTGGAAGCGGCAGTGGCGCGGCCCCCGGGAACGGTGCAACAATCACGGAGTCGGGGAACGACGATCCTCAGCTCACCGCCGCCGTAAAGCTTGCTCGCCAAGCTCTCCGGGGCGGAAGCAAGTAGTCGGCCTCACCGTTGTTTTAGCGGAGCTTGGACTGGTACAACCAATCGAACGCGACCTCGATTTTCGAGGGTAACGTCTACACGCGGGGACTCAACCGACGATGTTCAAGCTGGTGATCCAGGACGACGAGGGAAAGACGACAGTCGTCCCTCTGATCCGTGACGAGATCACGATCGGGCGCAAGGAGGGCAACACGATCCGGCTCACCGAGCGGAACGTGTCCCGTCGTCACGCTCGTATCCTCCGGAACAACGGCGAGGTCCACATCGAGGACCTCGGCAGCTACAACGGGATCCGCGTCAACAACGCGCGGATCGCCGAGCGCGTGAACCTCCGCGTCAGCGATCAGGTCCAGATCGGCGACTACAAGCTCTACCTCAAGGCCGAGGGCGTCGAGCAGGTCGACGATGCGCGGACGATGCCGATCGAGCGGGTCGATACCGCCACGGCCACCGACGTGATCGCGGCGGTCGCGCCTCCGTCATCATCACCGACCCAGCCGCTCGGCATCCCACAGACGCCCGCCACCGCCGTCTCGGGCCTGGCCGCGAACGGGCTGGTCGGCAATCCGAACCGCACGCTCGTCGCGATCGCCGATACCGATCCCGCGGGCCGGCCGGTCGCCACCGCCGCTGCGGTCGCTGCGCTCAGCGCACCCGTCGGGTACGGCAAGCTCGTCGTCCTGTCGTCAAACTTCGCCGGCAAGGAGTTCGAGCTCTCGCGGCCTCAGATGATCGTCGGTCGCACCGACGAGAACGATCTCGTCATCAACCACCGATCGATCAGCCGGAACCACGCGAAGCTCGTCCGCGAGCCCGATACCGGTCGCTACACGATCAGTGATCTCCAGTCCTCCAACGGCGTGCGCGTCAACGGGCAGGACTACGGCAAGGTCGAGCTCCGCCGCGGCGATGTGGTCGATCTCGGGCATGTCCGGCTGCGGTTCGTGGAGCCGGGTGAGGACTTCGTGTTCGCGCGCGATGCGGTGATCACGGATGTCCCCGATGCGGGTGGCAAGCGTGGCTTGCTCGTCGCGATCGTGCTCGGCGTGATCCTGCTCGGCGGCATCGGCGTGTTCTTCGCGATGAAGGGCGGCGGCAATAGCGGCAAGGAGACCGTGAACAACGGCTCGGGCTCCGGCTCCGGCACCAACGGCGCCATCGACAACACCGGCTCCGATGGCTCCGACAGCTCCAACCACGTCGCCCAAAACGGCAGCGACGGCAGCGCGACCAAGGTCGAGAACCCGGGCATCGGGAGCAACGGCAGCGGCAATGTCGCCGTCGTCGAGATCGATGCAGGGACGGCGACGGTCGCGACCAACAATACGGTCACCAACGCCGCCGACATCAAGATGGACTGCGTGAAGCTCGCAGCCGACAAGAACTGGAAGGACCTCCTCGACTGCACCGAGCGGTTGTCAAAGGGCGATCCGGACACGGCGACCTCGCTGCGCGCCAAGGCCGTGATGGAGAACAAGGCCGACCTCGCGCAGGGCAAGCTGACCGATGCGCTGCGTGCCAAGGATCTCAAGACGGCCAAGACCGAGCTGGCGAAGATCCCTGCCGAGTCGGTCTACCGCAAGGACGCGAAGGCGGCGTTCGATAGCGCGCTGTCCGACGAGGCGACCGACGTTGCGGGTCAGGCGCGTGCGCTGGCCGCGGACCACAAGTGCAGCGAGTTCGACCGCCTCATGGCCAAGGCCGAGCGCGACGGCACCAACACCAAGCTGGGCGGCGTGCGCTGCAAGGCCGAGGTGATCGCCAAGAACCCGAACATCACCACGAACCCGCCGAACCCGAACACGGGCTCGGGTACCACCACCCCGCCGCCCAAGACCTGCGACGCGGATGCCCTGCGCCAGAAGGGTGAGGACCACCTCCAGACCGGCATGGATGCCGCCGCCCTGGCCGCGTTCGAGGCCTCGATGAGCTGCCGCGCGGACGGTGCCCTGATGCGGTTCGCGTTCATGGCCGCCTGCCGCTCCAAGAACGCCTCGAAGGCCAAGTACTACTATCCGAAGCTGCCGGCCGCGACCACGACGGGCATCGTCCAGATCTGCGTCCGCAACGGCATCACGCTGCCCTGAACCGGGCTGCCTGCCGGCTGGCTGCGTCACGCAGCGCCCGATGACCGACCCCTGGACGGCCAGGGACAGCTTCGCCGAGGTCCAAGGATCTCTAATGGTGCCGCTTGTTTGACCGGGCTAGCCGTCCTGGTGTAACGAGGGGACTACCTCCCGGAGGCGACATGTTCGTCCGAATTTCCCGCGCTTGGTCTGTGTGTCTGCTTGGCTTGGCGATCGTTGGTGCGAGCACGCACCCAGCGAGCGCAGATCCTGCGGGCAATATCGAGCTCAGTGGGTTCCGGCCCGCGATGGATTCGCGTGGCTACCTGACGGTCAACGCATCGCAGGTCCTCGGGAACAAGGAGTTCTCGTTCGGCCTGGGCTCCCTCGACTGGGGCTACAAGCTCCTGACGTTCGAGGGTGGCGGCGCCGAGTACAAGGTCAACAACATCATCACCGCGACCTTGATCGGTGCGTTCGGCGTCAAGGCCGGCCCGCTCGAGCTCGAGTTCGGTGTGTCCGCGCCGCTACGGATCATGAACGGCGACCGCAGCCCCGACAACCTCGGCGGCCCCGGCCCCAACGACGATCAGGCGTTCAAGATCGACGGCCAGGGCCTCGGTAACGTCGGGCTCCACTTCAAGACCCGGTTCATCAAGACCAGCCGCCCGCCGCACGTCGGGTTCGGCGTGATCGCCAGTATCTATCTGCCGACGATCGGCGACAGCAAGAAGAAGTGGCTCGGCGACGACAAGGCCGTGCCGCAGATCATCGGCATCCTCGACAAGGAGTTCGGTCGCACCGGCCGCCTCCGCATGGCGCTCAACGGCGGCATCCGGATCCGCCAGACCGAGACGTTCACGAACGACGACGCGAGCCACCCGAGTGGTCTCCCGGCGCCGGTCACCGGGCAGACGATCAAGGCGAGCGCCGAGATCCCGTTCGGGTTCGGCATCGCCTACGCGATCTCGAAGCAGAAGTTCGACATCGTCGGTGAGGTGTTCGGTGCGGTCCCGCTGGGGGCGCACGAGAACTACCAGCCGATCGAAGCGCTCGGCGGCGTGAAGCTGTACCTCGCGCGCAACTCGTTCCTCTCGCTCGGCGCCGGCAGCGGTCTGCAGCCGAAGAAGGGCGCGAACCCGGACTTCCGCGCGATGATCGGCATCGTCTTCGAGCCGAACATCGGCGACCGCGACGGTGACGGCCTCAAGGACGACGTCGACAAGTGCCCGGATGATCCGGAGGACTTCGATGGCTTCGAGGACGAGGATGGTTGCCCCGAGCCGGACAACGATCGCGACGGCATCCTCGACGAGGACGACAAGTGCCCGCTGATCCCCGAGGACAAGGACGGCTTCCAGGATGAGGATGGCTGCCCCGAGGGTGACAAGAACGATCGCGATGGCGACGGCATCCTCGACAACGTCGACAAGTGCCCGGACGATCCCGAGGACTTCGATCAGTTCCAGGACGAGGACGGCTGCCCGGATCCGGACAACGATCAGGACGGCATCCTCGATGTCGACGATCTGTGCCCGAACGACCCCGAGGACAAGGACGGCTTCGAGGACGAGGACGGCTGCCCGGATCTCGACAACGACAAGGACCGCATCCTCGACAAGGACGACAAGTGCCCGAACGAGCCCGAGACCTACAACGGCCTCGACGATGAGGATGGCTGCCCGGATCGTGGCCGCGTGGTCGTCACCGACACGGCGATCGAGATCCTCGACATGGTCTACTTCGAGTACAACAAGGCGATCATCAAGTCGCAGTCGTTCCCGATCCTCGACGCGGTCGCGGCGACGCTCCAGGGCAACCCGAGCATCGCGCTGATCGAGGTCCAGGGTCACACCGACGAGCGCGGCGATGACGCGTACAACCTCGATCTCTCCGACCGCCGCGCCCACGCCGTCGAGAAGTACCTCGCCGACAAGGGCGTGGATGCCAAGCGCCTGTCAGCGCAGGGTTATGGCGAGACGCAGCCGGTCGATCGGCTGCACAACGAGGCCGCCTGGGCCAAGAACCGCCGCGTCGCATTCCTCATCCTCAAGCGCGCCTCGGACTGAGCGGAGCGCTCGGTATGTCGGTGGCACCGGCGTAGCTGGATCACCGACATCCGGTACTCCCCCGGCTCGCCGAACGACTCGGCTATGATGGGGGATGTCGTCCGATCGCCGAACTCCTAACGTGATTCGTAGGGAGCGACCCGCGCGTGCGACCACGCCGATCTCGGCGCCGCAGCTCGAACGGCTGGTCGATGGGCTGCGCGAAACGGCAGAGCCAACGTTTCAGCTTCCGGACGCGGAGGACGACGCCGAGATGTCGGTCACGCCGCACGATCCGACGGCGCCCGCGCCACGGTTCGCCCACGTCGTCCGGCGATCGACGAAGTAGGACGGAGTTCCGCTGCTGCGAACTGGCGCGGGGACCGTGCACTGGTAGGCTTTCAGCGTGATCAAGCTGCTGATCTACCTCGCCCTCGCCGGGGGCCTCGCATACTGCGGGGCCACGGTGAAGCTGGGCAAGCGCACGTTCTTCGGTCACGTCCGCGCGATCTGGGCGACCGAGGAGGTCCAGGACCTCAAGAACGGTGTGCAGGAGAAGGCGGGGCCGGCGGCGCGGGATCTCAAGAACAAGGTCCACGAGCTGACCTCCGATGATCCGGAGCCTGCGGGTTCGGGCGCTGGTTCGGGCTCTGGCGCTGGTTCGGGCTCGGCTGCCGTTGGCGCGGGCTCGGCTGCGTCGGCGCACCCATGAGGTTCCCGCTCACCGAGCAGCTGATCGAGGAGGCGAAGCGGTTCGAGCTGCGCTCCGCATGTCAGGACTGCTTCTTCTGGATCGCGCGGCAGGGGCGCTGCGCTCACGACTGGCCCGACGAGGGGCAGCGGCGGTGGCCGATCGATGCACCGGATCCGGTGACGGGCGAGCGCCCCACCGAGGTCGCGTTCTGCAAGGAGTTCGAGCTCGCCTGATCTCGCTGGGCATGCGGTGCCATTGAGATCTCCGCGTGATTCCAAGGTGATGTGCGAATGGCCGCAACCCTACGCTGAATGGGTCGATACGGCTTGTCCGCGCTCGTATCAGCCGCGATCCTGTAACTTGGAGCTTCCGAATGAAGGTTGCGTGGGTGTGTGTCCTGTTGATGTCGTGCACAAAGCCGAACCCAACGGTGTGCTGCACGACGCCCGCGCAATGCGAGCAAATCCACGTAGAGGACTTGAGACCTTGCGGCGCCGATCTCGTCTGCCGGGAGAATCAGTGTGTTGAGTCGAGCGACGACGCAGCAGTCGACGCGATCTTCGATGCGCAGGGCGTTCACGTCTTCGACGTCGCCTATCCGAAGCAATGGCGGTTCGCCGTCGACACGACAATGGGTGGCTACTTCTTGATCGTAAACACGGGCGCGACGACGTTGGACATGAGCACCCTGCAACTCAAGTCGCTCACATACGACACGTCGACGATCGTCCTGGTAACAGCCACCCCACTGGCGGTCGCTGTGCCACCCGGTTCATCCGCCGGCGCACTCTCCATGGAATCCACGAACCTCCTGATCAACACACAGCTGGTTCCGGAGCCAAGGGTGAACACCACCGCGAATTTCATGACGCTAGGTCTTCAGACGCACGTGCCGGGAAACTACGACATCAATGTCGCCATCGTCCTGCGTCTCGGCGGGGTCGATATCCCAATGTCGATGGTGATCAACGTGCTCGACACACAGATCACCTACGCCGATCCAGTCCTGGGATTTCGCGGTCAGGTCTACGCGCCCTAGAGCCGTCGAAAGCTCACGAGCACCTGAACACCCTGGACACCGAATTGTGCGCCTACTGAGCGGTGTACGCGGCCGAAAGGGTTGCAGTACCGAGGTTGGCCGCGACAGCGCTCACGACTTGTTCCTTGGTTGTCGCCATGGTGGTCCCGGCGAGCTTGTCGACCGCGAGCGCGTAGACCTTGAACTGGTACATGTGTGGGGTCGGCGGCTGAGGGCACGGGCCAGCGTAGCCGCGCATGCCGTTGATGCTGTTGGTCTGGTGCGCCCCGACGACATCGGGCGGCAGGTAGAACTTGTCGACGTCGGAGGGCAGGCCCGTGAGCGCGCCGGGGACGTCGTAGATCGCGCAGTGGACCAGGTTGTTGGTCAGGTCCGTGAGCACGACGGCGTAGCTCAGCGTGCCCGCGGGCGGGTTCGTGAACACGAGCTGGGGCGACAGGTTCGAGCCGCCTTGCTGGCCGCAGGCGTTGAGCCGCGGGATCGTGCCGGCCTCCATGATCGTCGGGCTGGTCAGCGTGAACGTGCCCGGTGGCGGCGCGTCGATCGCGCTGTCGATCGAGCTGTCGACGCCGCCATCTCCGACGTCGTTCGCATCGGGCGTGCTGCTGCTGCCGCCGTCATCGCCACAGCCGACCAGGCCAGCGAGGCCAGCGAGGCCAGCGAGGCCACCGGCGAGCAATCGGACAGCTGAGAGGAAGCCAGGCGACCTGCGCATGCGCAGAGCGTATCAGGCCGACTCGTGCTGGTCGCAGCGTCGTGTTGCACAAGTTGTGCATCCGCGGTGCGCGATTTGTCGTTGTGATTTTCCGCGAGAGGGTGTGTCGTCGCGCTCATGCGCACGATCCCGGCGATCGCGATGTTGATGATTGCGTGCGGCCCACCGGCCAAGGGCGGCGGCGACGATTCGCCGGGGACCGATGCCAACACCCACGGCAACGTCGATGCCGACGAGACGCCGATCGACATGGGCAGCTGCGGCGCGCAGAGCCAGAACATCGGCGTGGTCAACCTCGGTGACCCGCCCGACCTGCTCGTGGTGCTCGATCGCTCGGGCTCGATGAGCTCGCCGCCGTCGACGTTTCCCCCGGTGTTCACGTCGAAGTGGTCGACGATGAAGACGTCGCTGACCGGCGTGGTCACCGCGAAGCAGCAGCAGATCAAGTTCGGTCTCCTCGAGTTCCCGAGCGACGACGATCCGGGCTGCTCGGCCACGGCCACGCCGAAGGTCAACATCGGTCTCGGTGCCGGCCCCGGCTTCACCGGGTACTTCAACGGGCGCTCTCCAGGTGGCAACACGCCCGCGCACGTCGGCCTGACCTCGGCGCTGACGTACTTCAACTCGCTCCCCGTCAACACCGCTGGCCGCTACGTGCTGTTCGCCACCGATGGCCTCCCGAACTGCCTCAACGGTGATCCGAACACCGGCAGCGATGCCGCGACCGTGGCGGCCGTGACCGCGCTGTTCAACGCGGGCGTCAAGACCTACGTCCTCGGGTTCGGTGGCGCCTTCGGCCAGACGCCCGCGGTCCTGAACGATGCGGCGGTCGCCGGCGGCAAGCCGAAGGCCGGCAGCACCAAGTTCTACGAGGCGTCCAACCAGGCCGAGCTCGACATGGCGCTCCAGGCGATCTCCGGCGGCATCATCGTGCCGTCGTGCAGCTTCCAGCTCCAGAGCGCGCCGCCCGATCCAAACAACGTCACCGTCTCGATCAACGGCACGCCGGTGCCGCGTTCGCCCTCGCACGGCAACGGCTGGGACTACAGCCCCAACGCGATGACCATCACGTTCTTCGGCACGTACTGCTCCACGATCATGGGCGGGGCGATGACGAACGTCGCGTTCTCGTACGGCTGCCCGGGTCCGATCATCAACTGATCGTCCGGTACATGACGTCGGACCGCATCGCGTACTTGGTGCCCGACGTCACCACGCACCCCTCGTGGAGCAGCAGATGCTGGAACAGCAGCGCCGTGCCGCGTCGTGGCCTGACGCGGACGATGAAGTCGTGGAACGCGGTCGAGCCGCCAGCGTAGTCGTCGTTGAGATAGACGATCAACGTCAGCAGGCTCCGCTCGCGATCGGTACGCACGAAGGCGCCGTCGTAGTGTGGGGCGAAGCGCTGACCGGGAGCGTACTTGTAGCAACGGAACCGCTCGTTCGTGCCGATCGCCTCCATGCCCGCGAGCGGCGTGGGGACGTGGGGCCGCACCCGCGCGAACAGCTCGGCCGCGAGTGGCGCGTCGTCGAACACCACGCGCGTGTTGTTGCGGATCTCCGGCAGCATCTCGAAGCCGCGGCCCGTGGTGACGGGAGCGGCCGTGGGGCCCAGCGCCTCGATGCGGGCAATCGTCGCCTCGCACTCCACCACGGACAGCACGTCCGGAATCGTCCAGATCAGGGAAGCCGTGTGATCGAGGCTATCCCCCTCCAGATACGGGCGCCCGGCCCCAGGAACCACGACGTCAGGCATGCCAGTTAGTGTAGCAACGACACGAACATTTGCAAGGGGAGCCCGCATCGCCGATAACCGGGTCTTGGACCTCGTCATCTCCCCCGACGTCGCCGCGGCCAAGTCCTCCGGGACGCCGATCGTGGCGCTCGAATCGACGATCGTCGCACATGGGCTCCCGTGGCCCGACAACCTGCCGATCGCCCATGAGCTCGAGGATGCGGTGCGCGCGGCGGGCGCGGTCCCGGCGACGATCGCGATCATCGAAGGCAGGCCGTGCGTCGGCCTCGATGCCGAGACCCTGGAGCTGCTCGCGCGCGATGGAGCCAAGCTCTCGAAGGCGGGAGCGATCGACATCGCCGTCCACATGGCGCGCAAGACCTCGGCGGCGACCACGGTGAGCGCGACCTCGGCGCTCGCGAACCGCTACGGGATCCGCGTGTTCGCCACGGGCGGCATCGGCGGCGTCCATCGCGGGGATGCGGGCGACGTGTCGCACGATCTCGTCGCGCTCGCGCGGACCCCGATCGCGGTGGTCTCGGCCGGCGCGAAGTCGATCCTCGATCTCGGCCGTACGCTCGAGATGCTCGAGACGCTCGGCGTGCTGGTGATCGGCTACCGGACGAGCGAGTTCCCGGCGTTCTATACGGCGACGTCGGGGCTCCAGCTCGATCACCGCGTGGAGTCCGCCGCGGAGCTCGCCACGATCATCCGCACCCACTGGTCACTCGGCGGCGGTGGCGTGCTGGTCGCCAACCCGATCCCCGACGAGGCCGCGCTCGACGGCGACATGATCGCCGCGGCGATCGAATCCGCGGTCGCCGAGGCCTCGGCGCGTGACGTCCATGGCAAGCGGCTGACCCCGTTCCTGCTGGCGCGCCTGGCCGAGGTCACCGGTGGCGCGTCGATCCGCGCGAACCGCGCCCTCGCGATCAACGATGCCACCGTCGCGGGCGAGCTCGCCGTGGCGCTGCGCGCCTCCGACCGATTGTAAGCGGGGCTCGCACCTTCAGGTCAGCACGGTGGTCGGACGATCGATCCGATCACGGAGAGCGATCGTTTCGAAGCCACCCTGCGCCACATCCCGGGCGGTTGGAGGCATTCTATGGTGGAGGGGATTCCATGAATCGCATCATCATGTCTGCGCTGCTGGCGGCGAGCATCGTCCAGCTGTCATCGCATCAGGTCAGTGCCGACGCGTCGAAGAAGGGTGGTGGTCCGCCCGCCGCGAGCGCGCCGAGCAGCCCCGGCACCCCGTTCGTCCTGAAGGATCTCAAGCCCGGCACGATCGTCCGGGTCAAGCTGAACAACGAATGGATCGACGGTGCCAAGGTCCTGAGCTCCTCCGAGAACAACCTCAGCGTTCAGATGCCCAGCGGCGCCAGGGAGTCGTTCACCGCCGACAAGGTGTGGGGGACGGAGGAGCAGCAGGACAACCAGGCCGCCGGCGGCTACCTCGATCCGATCTCCCGAGCGAACTTCGAGTCGTTCAAGACCGCGGTCGCCAAGCTCGAGTCGTTGAAGAAGAGCGGCGCGGACGCGAAGGTGATCCTCGAGGCCGTGGACGATGCCACGCAGATCCTCGACGCCGACTACGCCAAGGCCCGGCGCCACCCGCGCATCGGCCCGTTTCTCACGCGGTACTGGGCGGTGGCCACGATGAGGGCGGACGTGTATGCGGCCGCGGCGCTCGCCGATCTCGAGAAGGCGGCCGAGAGCACCGACTTCAACGTCCTCAACGCCATCTCGTCCTTCACGGGGCTAGATCCGGCGCTCGCGGTGGTGGCCGCGTACAAGGAGTTCCAGACCGAGCCCAACGCCGAGACCGCACGGCTCGACAAGCTGATGGCGGACTCGATGAAGCGGGTCGAGACGGCCAAGGCCAAGGCCTTGGAGGGGATCCTGGCCGCCGCCCGGGTGCCCGCGGAGACCTACAAGGGATCCGACAAGGCCATGCTGAAGGCGAAGGCGACCGCCGCCTGGAAGGCCCAGTTTCCGAAGCGTCCGATCCTCAAGGTCGTGGTCGAC
>JAYVRN010000622.1:0-4155 GCA_043776275.1 Myxococcales bacterium
ACCGCTCGAATCAGCTCGCTTCGCTCGGAGGGCTCTCGCATCGCCACAGTCTCGGCGCCCGAGGCTGGCGCAGCCATGTGGGGTTCACACAGCGCTTACTAAGCACCGATCGACCTGGATCTGGGCGGTCGCCCGATGACATCTGTTCCGCTCACGGTCGTGGGTCTCACGCCAGCCGACTCGGTTTCGACGTCCGTCGAGCTCATGACGGGGCCCAATGATCTGGTTGAGGTGTCCGAGACCAGCGGCCCGAAGGCCATCGTCGCGCCTCGCGAAGTCCTCAGGAGCAGTGACGGGCAATGGCTGGATGTCAGCGCGCGTGCCGGTTCCCTTGGCCGTGGCGCGAGCGTCGAATTCACCGGCACGGAGACGGAGTTCTTGCTGGCGCCGCAGCTCACGGACTTCATCACGTACGAGGCATCGGCCGCCTCTGCCTCGTGGACGTCTTTGCCAGTGCCAAGCTTCACGAGCGTTACGTACTCGATGTGGGGCAACTCTGGCCCGACGACGTTGTTTGGCTCGTTTCAGCTGGCATCGGCGTCCAGGCGTTGGCTTGAGCTTCACGGTTCCTCGAGCGTCGCGTTTGACAGCACCGCGCCCGGATACTCCATGGCGTGGAGCATCGACGTTGCGAAGATGTTTCGTCGGAACGTCACCGTGTACGACGACTCCGGCAGCGTGTCCTACTGGACGTCCACCGGAGATGTCGTCAATGGCACGACGCCGCGGCGCGCCGGTCGTTGGCGGAGAGCACTGCCTGAGCGGTTTGAGAACATGGCCCATCGATAGCGCCTCGCCGGACGTTCCGAAATCACGGGATTTCAAATCGGAGTTCCTTGGACTCGGGGGGGGCGCCGTACGAGACCGCGTTCACCAGGACGGCGCTCGGTCCTACCGCTGGCCGCCCAACGGTGGGAGGCAACTGGGTGAGGTGTTCGCGTCGGTGGATACGAACCGAAGTTCCGGATCGACGGGATCGAGCTGCCGTCAACTCACGTCACATCGATCGTCCACGTTCGGATGCCGAACTCACCGCGTACCGGCAGCTCGCGCGTGAGCAACGTGCGCCCATCCGGGCTCGCCACCACCGAGCTCGGCGCGAGACCGCCGGGGATCGGCGCCGACGCGACGCACTCGGCTCCGTCGAGGCTCCACAGCTCGAGCACCGCTTCGCCCATCGCGCGCTCGGGGATGAGCACGAGCCAGCGCTCGGTGACCGCGAGCGCGCAGACACCACTCGAGTAGGGCGCGAACCGGCGCTCGAGCATGCCGTTCAGCGTCCACACCTCGAGATCGCCGCCGAACCGGTACGCGATCACGTGTTGCCGCCACGGATCAAATGCGACACCGCGCACTGGGCCGTCTGTAGAGATCCGGGTGACGGTCCCGGCGCCGACGCGCAAGACGATGATCTCCGTGGGACCGCGGTGCGTGGTCACGCCCATCGCGGTCTCCTCGCTCGCTCCGCCATCGACGAGGACCGCGATGTCGCCGAGCGGGTCGACCGCCATCGCGTCACCCGACCACGCGGGCTCCAGATGCCGGGGGGCGAGATCGGGCATCGCGAGGATCGTGAGGCCTCTGGCGCCGAGCGCGGCCAGCCAGGCACCGTCGCCACCGAACGCGAGGGTGCTGTCGCCGGCGTTCGCGAGGGCCAGCTCCGACAGGTCATGCGCATCGCGCACGCGTACACCGCGCGCCTCGTGCACCGCGATCCGGCCGCCATCTGGCGACCACGCGAGGCCACCGTCTCTCCCTCGACTGGACACACGCGCCGGCTCGACCGTGCACCGAGTCGCGATGCGAAGCTCGCTGCCGTGACGCTCGTGGAGCGCGAGCAGGCCTCTCGCGTCGCAGGCGACGAAGCGCTTGCTGTCGGGCGCGAACGCCGGCTGCATGATGGGGCCGCGATGGCCGGACGCGACCGGCCCGGCGACGAGGCTCACCTTCGGCGGTGCCGGCGGCGGAGGCGACCACGTCCTGCACCGCTCGAGCGCGGGACGGAGTGCCCGGAGGTCGGCGCGGCGCGCCGCGCTGAACAGGTCATGCACCGCCGCGTACTGCGAGCCGTCGAGAAGCCCTTCGTCGAACAGGCGCCCGCTCTGCTCGTGGATGAACGCGATCGCCCCGATGTCGAGAGGGTCGGAGGACGCCGCCCGCGCGATCAGGGTGTCGAGCAACGCGCTGCGCGTCATGCCATCGGCGAGATGCCATGGATCGTCGGCGCACCAGGTGAAGCGTGTCACCAGCGCCTCGTTGCCACCGCGGCGGGTTACCAGCTCGCAGCGGTAGGCCGCTGGCTGCAGGGCGGCCTCGAACCGGATCCCGATCAGCGTGCGCCCGTTGCCGAGCTGGCCGATCTCGCCGTCCCATTCGAGGAGCGGCACGTCACAACACCATGGATCTGCCACCAGCTCCGGCTCGGGCAGGTGGTACGCGGCGCCATCAACGTGCGCGAGCCGCAGACGCCCATTGCGGGACGCCGGCAGTGCCCAGTAGATGCCCAGGCCCTGGCCGAGCAGCAGCCGGAAGGTCAGGTCTGTCTCGTCTTCCCCCAGCTCGATCTCGATGCCGTCGAGGGCATAGTCTCCGACCGCGACCTGGCGTGGTGGCTTGCACCTGGCGGTTGCTGGCATCCATCGAGGATACGTGGGGAGCGATCGCATGTGAGGATCGCGGCCTCGGGGGCTCACTCGGGACCGAGGAGACGCGGAAGTGTGCGCGAAGGTACGACGCGAACGCGGCGACCTTGGGTGGCAGCGGCTTTCGGTGGAACCGTCACGTAAAGCGTGCCGAGGGACCGCGGTAGAACCACGCCATGCCCGTTCCCGAGCACACCATCCACTATCTCGAAATCGTCACCCCGGATGTTGTGGCCGTCCGCGACGTCTACACCCAAGTCTACGGCTGGCGATTCAAGGCCGTGCCGGAGCTTGGCGGCGCGTTCGTCGCCGAGCTCTCGAACGGTTCGCTGTGCGGGATTCGCGCGCCGCTGCGCGATACCGAGACGCCGATCGTACGCACGTACGTGCGGGTTGCTGATCTCGACCAAGCCGCACAACGCGCCCAGCAGCTCGGAGCCAAGCTCGCGATCGATCGGATGGAGATTCCGGGTCACGGTACGATCTCGCTCTATCTCATCGGCGGAATCGAACATGGGCTATGGCAGCTCCCATCTTGAGCGCGAGCCTGCCGACGATCGCGAGCAGCGCCCAGCTCACGGCAGCGTTCGAGAGACAGCGCCGCGGCATCCGGACTCGACGGCAGCGCGTCGCACGTCGTCCTGGTCTCGGCCGGTGCCGATCGCGCGGACCGAGTAGGGCTCGGGTCGCCGGGCTCAGCCGCCGGAGAGGGCCTGCACGATGAACACCTCGTCGGCCTCGCCGACCTTGTCGCTCAGCTCCTCGCGGTCGTAGATCGGCTCCTGGCGCACGAAGATGTTCACGTGGCGCCTCAGCCTCCCCAGCTCATCCACGACGTAGCCGCTGAAGCCCGGGTAGAGCTTGTCGACATGATCGAGCACCTCGCGCACCGTCGTGCCGCCGACCTGCTCGGCGTCCTTCAGCGTCGGGAAGAACCTCCTCAGGTGCTTCGTGAACGTGACGCGGGCCATCAGGCGAAGCGGACCGAGTGGACCGGCGGCAGGTTGTTGCCGAGGCAGCGCCAGGTCTCGCCGCGATCCTCGGAGACGTAGGCGTTGCCCGTGGTCGTGCCGAAGCAGAGACGATCGCCGCTCACGTCGAGCGAGTGCCGATAGATCACGTCGTAGCAGTGCTCCTGGGGGAGGCCCTCCCTGAAGCTCTGCCAGCTCGCTCCACCATCGCTCGTTCGGGCGACGGACAGGCCGCCGCTGATCGTCATGCGCTCCTGGTCGCTGCGGAGTGGCACGACCCAGGCCGTCTTCGGGTCCTTGTCGTCGGCGGCGATGGGGAAGCCGAAGTGGACGTCGACGTCAGGCTGGCTGACGCGCTTCCACTGCGCCGCGCTGTTCTCGCTGGTGAAGATGCCGCAGTGGTTCTGCTGCCAGAGCCGGTCCGGTTGCGCGGGGCAGAGGGTCACGAAGTGCGGGTCGTGGCCCCAGTCGGCTTCACCCTGCGGCAGGTAGTCGTTGAGCATGCCCTTGTTGCGGCCGCTCCAGGACTCGCCGCCATCGCG
>JAYVRN010000623.1:0-4145 GCA_043776275.1 Myxococcales bacterium
TGTCGAGCGCCACGCCGACGAACACCGTGCCAGGATCGCAGCGTAGATCGGTGTGGACGCCACCGCCGGTGCTGAGCCCGACGGTACCGACCACGCTGCTGGGACTCGAACCGACAACGTGGCACGACGTCCGCGCCGGACCGTCGGTGCGGGCATCGACGTTGTTCGCAGCCCGGTCGGGAGCCGTGAACGAGCACCCCGCGAGCGCAACCAGCAACCACGCCCAACCCATGGCCTGATTGTCGTGCGACACGAGTCCCGATGCAACTATGGCGTCTTCGCCGGCTCGCCGCTCTCGAGCGAGCTCGGCAGGGGCGGCAGCTCGTTGATCGCCGGGAGCAGTGCGATCTCGATGCGTCGGTTCTTCGCACGATCCCGGCCGAGCGGATCGTGTTCGCCCGCGCCCGCGGGGAGCAGGTTCTTGGGATCCATCCCGGCCTTGACCAGCGTGCGCGTGACGTTCAACGCCCGCGCGGTGGACAGCTCCCAGTTGTCCTTGAACACGCTGTTCTTCAGCGGCTGGTCGTCGGTGTGGCCGACCACGAGGAACCGCCGATCGGCGAGCTTCTTGAGGGTGACGCCGATCTCGATGATCGCGATCTGACCCTTCTCCGACACGTCCGCGCTGCCCGATGGGAACAGCACCTCCGAGGGGAGCGAGATCACGAGGCTGCCGCGGCGCGCGGTGACCTTGAGCTGCCCGGTGTCGATCATCTTCGCGAACTGCTTCTGGATGTCCTCGATCGAGGCGATCCGCTTCTCGGTCTCCGCGCGCTGGGCGCGCAGCGTGGCGAGCTCCTCCTTGGAGGCGTTGAGGTTCGTCGACAGCTGTGCGAGCTGGGTCTCGAGCTGCTTCTCCTTCGCGGTGTCCTTCACCCGCTCGGCCTCGCACCCGATCGCGCGCTTGCCCAGCTCGTCGGAGACCTTCTGCTTGTCCGCGACGGTGCCCGTGGTCTTTGACAGACTCGCAACGCAGTCATCGTGGCCCTGGACGGCTGCCGTGGCCTGCGAGCGGTACTGCCAGGTGAAGTAGCCGCCGGCGACCGCGCCCGCCGTCATCACGATGGCGAACAGCCACAGCCGCCACGGAAACCCACGCGGGGGCTTCCCGGGCTTCTTGACCACCTCACCTGTGTCTTCGCGCTTCGCCACCATGGGCAGACCATACCCCGTCGACGAGGAGCCGGGCGCGGCGAGGCTGTCAGCGACGGTGGGGGAGCTCAGCCGAACAGGGCACGCGCTGCGGAGATCGCCTCGTCGGAGCCGGCCAGCGCGAGGACGTCGCCGGCGAGGAGCGGCTCGGTCGGGGACGGCGTGGCCATCCCGGCGTCCGCGCCGCGGGCGATCGCGAGCACGGTCGCGCCGGTCTTCGCGCGCAGATCCAGCTGGGCGAGCGAGCGGCCGATCGCGGGGGAGCTCGCGGCGACCGTGATCGATGCGACGCCCCCGAAGCCGGGGAGCACGGTCTCGACCTGATCGAGGGCGGCCTCCTCCTGCGGTTGACGCATCAGCTGGAGGATCATCTCGCTACCCGCGCGGACGTGCCCATCGAAGTCGCGGAGCGAACGCTGGGCGATCACGAACAGGCCGACCACGATCACGAGGATCAACAGGGGGCTGGCGGGGACGAACGGCTGGGTCGCCGCGACCAGCGGGACGGCGACGAGGAGGCCGAGGCCGACCTGGAACGTCACCATCAGCGAACCGCGAGGAGCCCGACCGAGATCGAGCGAGACCGCAGACGCCGCGGCGCCGAGCTCCACGGGCGCCTCGTCGCGCGTCGGGATCACCTCGAGCGCCAGGATCCGCGCGATCACGGCGACGCGGCGCACGAGGCTGACCACGAACGGAGTGGCGACCGCCGCGGCCACGGCGACGATCGCCACCTGCGCCGGTGTGCCGGTGAGCCCGAGCCTGGCGGCGCCGAGCGGAGCCGCCGTCGCGGCCGCGATCACGATCGCGATCACGATCGCGGTATCGAGTGCGAGGACGAACGCGGGGCCGCGCAGGCGCCGCCATGGCGTGACGGGGCGAGTGCGCAGGCGCTGGAGCCAGGCCTCGTAGAAGCTCTCGAACATCGCCACCCGGCCGGGGAGGCGACGCGCGACCGCACCTGCCGCGGCATCCGAGCGGGCGATCATGAAGCCCGAGGTCAGGGTGGTGAGGCACGAGACGCCGACGGCGATCGCCAGCAAGGACGGGCGCGCGACGCCGCTCTGTGCACCGATGCCGGCGATCACGAACGACAGCTCGCCGATCTGCGACAGGCTGATCCCGACGCGTACGGCGGGGCGTACGCCGTGCCCTCCGAAGAACACGCCGATCGCGACGCCGACCGGCTTGACCAGTAGCACCACCATCGTCAACACCAGGATCGCCGGCATCTCGGAGTACAGCTCCGCCGGCTGGATCGTCATCCCGACGGAGACGAAGAACACCATCGCGAACACGTCGCGGAACGGCTTCACCAGCTCGAACACCTCGTGCCCGTGTCCGGACTCGGCGATCAGGACGCCGGCGATGAACGCGCCGAGGGCGACGGAATACCCGGCGTAGTCCGCGACCGCCGAGGCGCCGAAACACACCGCGAGTGAGACGATCAGCACGGTCTCGCCGCGGGCCCGCTTCGCGATGAAGCGCACCGCGCGCGGGATGGTGATCAGCCCGCCGACGAGGAGCAGCGCGAGGAAGCCGCCGAGGCGCCCGATCATACGCAGGACCTCGGGGGCATCGAGGCCCGAGCCCGAGGCGACGCCGGTCAAGATCGCGAGGAGCACGATTGCGATCAGGTCCTCGAACACGAGGATCGCGAACACGATCTCGGTGAACCCGCCCTTCCAGCCGAGCTCCTCGAACGCCTTCGCGACCAGCATCGTGCTCGAGATGCCGAGGCAGGCACCCGCGAACAGCGCCTCGATCGGCGCGAACCCGAGGGCGCGCGCGACCAGGGTCCCGACCAGGATCACGAGCGCCACCTCGAACAGTGCGGTCATCGCCGCGGGGATCCCCACGCGCGCGATCGTCGAGAGCCGGAGCTCGGTCCCGACGGTGAACATCAGGAGGATCACGCCGAGCTCGCTCAGCACGTGCACGAGGCCCGGGCTGGCGACCAGGGGCACGGGCACGTGCGGGCCGATCAGGAGACCGGCGAGCACGTAACCCAGCACCACGGGCAGCCGCAGCGCCTGGAACACCACGGTGATCACCGCAGCGGTCCCGAGCACCACGACGAGCTCGACGAGGACCCTCGAGAACGTCACGGGTTACCTCCGGCGCTTCGTCAATGGATCCGGGAACTGCTTCTTGCAGCGCGGACACACGCGAAACGCCGCCGGCTTGCGCGGGACGGTCTTCTCGAACTTGCAGAACGGGCAGGTCAGCGTGACCTTCTGGGCCCGTGCGAGCGCGGCGGCGAGAGCGAACGGGTTGGCCATCAGCACCCGACCTGGGCGAAGATCACGAGGCCGAGGAGGGCGAAACACACGGCACCGATGATGCTACCCGCGTTGCGGCCTGCCCAGGTCTGGGGCGGACGCATCTCTGGAGCGTTGGACGGATCGTTGGACGGATCGTTGGACATGACAGAAGCTCCTCGCCCGCACGCGGCGGGCGACATGGGTCTCAGGTTCTCGAGGCTCTCGAAGGCCCTCGGGAATCCGAGGCCTTACGAGTGGTTGGCGAACGAGCGGGGAGTCAGCCCACCGCTCGGAGGACCACGCGCGGAGTTTTCGTGTGCTGTGCGATGGAGAACCTGGGTGACCTGCACGCGGGCGGCGGGGAGCGCCACCTGTGCCGGTGGGACGATCGCGGGAGCGACCGGCGTGATCACGAACTGCGGCTGGCCGCGATGGCCGAGCTCGGGGACCAGATCTCCGCGGCGCGCGGACACCAGCGGGACCACCCCCTCGGCGGCGGCGAGCTGCTGGGCCGCGTGTGGCTCGCGGGCCTCGGCGCGCGGACGCACGCCGCTCCCTGCCACGAGGCAGAGCACGACGAGGGACGCGAACCAGCGCATGGGATGTTTGGTTAGCACACTCACAGCGTGAGCGGCCAGGACAGTGTGTTCAGCTCGGGCGCGATCGCGGCGAACCCCGCGCGCAGGCGCGTGATCGACGGGCGCTTCTTCGCATCGCGCGCGACGGCGG
>JAYVRN010000624.1:0-14963 GCA_043776275.1 Myxococcales bacterium
CCGGGTGGCATCCGCATGTCCACGAATGCGAGCGCGAACGGGCGATCGTCGGCGATCGCGGCCTCGACCAGGCGCAGCGCCTGTTCTCCCTGGGTGGCCGAGACGAGCTCGTACGAGGCCGTCTTGGCCGCGGTCGGCGTCGGTGCATCGAACAGAAGCGCCTCGATCGTGTCGAGCGAGGTCGACGTCGGATCGGCGGGTGCGAGGATCTTCCGGAAGTCCTCGTGGATCGCCGGGTTGTCGTCGACGAGCAGGATCCGGATCTCAGTTCTCGACGGCATCGCCTCTCCTGGGTTGTGCCGGAAGCTCCAGCGTGAAGGTCGCGCCTGCGCCCGGCCCATCGCTCGCCACGGCGAGCGTGCCTCCGAGCTCGCGTGCCGCATTCGCGCTCGCATGCAGGCCGAAGCCGTGCCCGCTCGGCTTGGTGGTGAAGCCGTGCCGGAAGATCTTCTCGAGGTTCTCGGCGGAGATCCCGATCCCGGTGTCGGTGATGGCGACCGAAGCGCCGCTGGGCGTCTTGCGGATGCGGACCATCAGGCGCGGTCGCCCATCGGCGCGCTCCTTCAGGGCATGCCGCGAGTTCGAGATCAGGTTGATCAGGATCTGGAGCACCTTGTGCCGGTCGCTGACGACGATGGCGCCGTCCTCGTAGTCCTTGACGATCTCGATCCCGTGCCTGGCGAACGAGGACTCGCCCATCCGCAGCGCGTCATCGACCAGGCCGGCGAGGTTGATCGCGTCGTCGAGCTCCGACGGGCGCGCATAGGATTGCTGCATCGCCACGATCGACTTGATGTGATCGACATTGCGGCTGACCGAGGCGAGCTCGGTCAAGACGCTCGCGTTGTCCTCGACGAGCCGCTTTGACACGGAGCACAGGTATCCCGGGAGGATCCGGCCCTTGTCGGTCTCGAGGAATGCGGGGAGGCCGCCGGGGAAGCCATCGAACAGCTCGACGGACCTCGACAGCGCGGCGGTGCGCGAGTTCCGCACGCGCTCGCCGATCACCGACACCGAGACGTTCAGGCTGTTGAGCACGTTACCCACGTTGTGGAGGACTCCCGTCGCGATCTCGGCCATGCCGGCCATCCGCGACACCGAGAGCAGCTCGCGCTGCATGTCCTCGGTTCGGGTCGCGTCCTGCTCGCGCGCCAGCTCGCGCCGCTCGAGCTCGGCGGTCATCTGATTGAGGTAGTCACGCAGGTCGCGAAGCTCGCCGGGAGGCGAGATCACGAGCCGATCGTGCAGAGCGCCGCCTGCGACGTTCCGCGAGAAGTCCATCATCGCGTGGATCGGGGACACGAACGATCGGGCGAACACGATCGAGTAGGCGAGGGCAACCAGCCAGAGCAGCGTCACGCCGATCCCCAGCCGTCGCGCCCACCGATCGAGGCTGGCGAACCGGTCGGTGCTGAACACCACCGCAACCGTGCCAAGGTTTACTCCCTCGAGGCTGACCGCCGCCCACGTCGAGATGCGCTCCGCGCCGACCACCGCGGCATTGGCGGGTCCGGAAAACACCTCGGTCCGCGGTGCGGTTCCCCGCGCGGCGAACACCTTGCCGCGGGTGTCGCGCACCACCACATAGCTGAAGTCGGGGTCGGCCTCGATCCGCGCGAGCGAGTCCGCCATCAGCTTCGGGTCCTCGGCGGCGAGCGGGACGTCGAGGTCCGCGCTGAGGACCCGTGCCACGCTCTCGCTCTTGTCGCGCAACAGGCCCTCGAGCACCGGGAGCACCGAGCGCTCGAACGACCAGAACGCCAGGGCTAACAGCACCCCGAACACCGCGAGCTGGCTGGTGCTGAACAGGAACAGGCGATGCCGCAGCTTCATGGGTGCGTTGGAGGGTTCGGCCGTTCGCGCCGGACATCGACTCACGATCCACCCGACCTCGGTCGATACAGGTCTGTATGGAACACACGGCGTCAGGGTTTTTCGCACGCGAGATCTGCAGGTGACGATGCCACGCGTCCTGTTCGTCGATGACGACGCGGACGTGCTCCGTGGGCTGACCAAGGCCCTCCGCAAGCAGCGCGAGCGCTGGGACATGGTGTTCGCCATCGGAGGGCCGGCGGCGCTCGAGGAGGTGCGCCGCGCCACCTTCGACGTGGTGATCACCGACATGCGGATGCCCGAGATCGACGGCGCCGCGCTCCTGCTCGAGGTCCGCGACCACGATCCGACGACGGTCCGGATGATCCTCTCCGGGTTCTCGGACCCCAGCTCGGTAACCCGAGCGCTGCCCGTGGCGCACCAGTTCCTCGACAAGCCGTGCGAGCTGAGGACCTTGATCCAGGTGGTCGATCGCGCTTGTGCCCTCCGCGCGCTGTTCGTGAGCGAGCCGATGCGTGCCGTGTTCGAGCGCGTTGCGCGCCATGCGTCGCCCACAATACTCGAAATGGAGGGCGGGCCGGAGCGCGTGGCGCGGATCGTGCGGCTCGCGACCTCGGTGTTCCTCGGGACCGAGCAGTCCATGCGATCGAGAGCAGATCCATCGTCACCGCTCGGGCGCGAGCTCCGCGCGGCGCTCGCGCTGGCCTCGGCAGCGCATCGTGCGATCGGGGAGCCGATCGCGGGGCTGTCCTTCGAGGATCTCCAGCGGCACTCACGGGAGATCGCCGAGCGCGCTCAGCGCAGCGTGGAGGACCCGACGATCGCCGCCGAGGCGTTCACCGCAGGGCTCGTGCACGATCTCGGCAAGGTGGTGATCGCGGTCGCGCTCCCCGAAGAGCACGCCGCGATCCTGCAACGCCTCGCGCAGCCGGGCGTCCGTCGCGCCGACGCGGAGCGTGCGGTGCTCGGGACGTCCCACGCGGAGATCGGCGCGTACCTGCTCGCTCTGTGGGGCCTACCGCTGTCGGTGATCGAGGCCGTGGCTCTGCACGGCAGCGACGTCAGACCGACGAACCCAGTCTCGATGGCCCTCGACGCGGGCCACGGGCGATAGGCACTGGATCGCCGATCGATCCGGTCGATCCGGGGAGCATGGCAGTGCAGGCTTCAGTGACATCGCGGTGGTTCGTCGCGTTCGCGGTGACCAGCGTGCTCGGGGGCTGCATCTCCGACCCCGGGACCACCTGTGGCCCGTTCATGCACTACGCGAACGAGCTCGGCGTGTGCGTATGCGACGACCACGCGATCGCCGTGGGCGGTGGCTGCAAAGTGTGCGCGGAGGACGAGATCGTGGTCGGGGACGCCTGCGGGTGTGCGCCGGGTCAGCTCAAGGACGACCAGGGCGTGTGTGTGCAGGCTCAGGGCCTCGGTTCGCCCTGCGATGCCGCGACCGCGTGCGCAAATTCCACCTATGACTACTGCGCCGTCCGCGGTGTCAGCGGTTCGTGCACCAGCCGTTGCGTCGTCGATGCCGAGTGCCCTGCGAGCTACGTGTGCGCGGACTGGGAGCCGATCCCTTCGTGCCGCACGTTCACCGGCTACGGCGCCACCTGTGCGGGCGCGACCGAGTGCGCAACCTACGACGCGAGCTTCTGTGCGCAAGGCCACTGCGTGGTGCAGGGCTGCACGGTGGGGACGGACGACTGTCCGCGCGATACCGCGTGCTGTGACTTCTCCAGCTACGGCCTCGGCACCCTCTGCGTGCCCGCGGGGGCGTGCTCGTGATGCGCCGCATCCTGCTGGCGTGCGCGACCTGCATGATCACGCCATCGATCGCGCGGGCACAGCCAGGCGCCGCCGATCCCGCGCCACCTGCGGTCGAGCCGATGCCACCCGTGGCCGATGGGGCAGCCCCGGCAACCGCGCCCCCGGCGCCCGACGCGGAGGCTCTGCCCGCCGCTTCACCCGTCGCCGTCGCTGGGCCGCCGGCCGTGCCTCAGAGCCCGCCCGTAGAGGATCTCGGTCTCGCCGGGCTCGAGCTCGATCCGGTGCCCGCCGATGAACGCCTCAACCTCTACGGCTTCGCCGACGTCACCTGGCGCACGCTGCTGATCCCTCGCGCGAGCGTGGGTGCGAACTACTTCCCGAAGGAGAATACGTTCCTCGTCGGCAACGTGAACCTGTACGCCACGAAGAAGCTGTCGCGGCGGTGGCGATCGCTGCTCGAGGTGCGGTTCCTGTACGCGCCGATCAAGCCGACGTCCGATGGCACCTACCAGTCCACCACCGCCCCGGATCCCGCGGATCTCGAGCGGCCGATCCAGTGGGGTGGCATCTCCATCGAGCGCGTGTACCTCGAGTACGAGATCAACGAGTGGCTGACCATCCAGGCCGGCAGCTTCCTCACCCCCTACGGGATCTGGAACGTCGACCATGGCTCTCCGACGATCATCCCGGTCACACGGCCGTACATCATCGGCGAGAGCCTGTTTCCGCAGCAGCAGACCGGCCTGCACCTCTACGGGAAGCACCCCGCGGGGGACTACCAGCTCGCGTACGACGCGACGCTCACCAACGGTCGCGGCACCTTCTCCGCGGTCCGTGACTTCGATGACAACAAGGCGATCGGCGGCCGGCTCGAGCTCGAGGCACCCTGGCTCGATGGTGTCCACGTCGGTATCTCCGGCTATCTCGGGCGGTTCACGGACCGCCCGGCCGATGTGATCGTCGTCGATCCCGCCGGCAAGCTCGTCAATACGACGCCGCCCGGCACCAGCTACGACGAGCGCGCATGGGGCCTCGACCTGCTCGTGCATCGCGGCCCCCTCCACATCCAGGCGGAGCTGGTCGGCAACGATCGTCACTATCGAACGGGTGCGCGCGCGATCGCGCGTGGTGGATTCGCACCCGATGGCAGGTACGTCGGCGCGTACGCCCTCATCGGGTACCGGCTCGATCGGTGGTGGCAGATGATGCCGTTCGCCGAGCTCGAGGTCGATCGCATGCGGTCGAGCCCCGAGCTCGGTGAGGATCCTGTCGCGGTCCAGGCCACCGGCGGTCTCAACTTTCGCCCCGATCCGAGTGTCGCGCTCAAGGTCGAATACGTGCAGGCGCACATCGACGCGCCGATCACCGACCTGACGTTCCGCGCTCTCATGACGCAGGCGTCGTGGGCCTTCTGATGCGGGCGCCCACGATGTTCGCCACGCTCGCCGCGCTCGCCGCGCTCGCGGGGATGCCGCGCACCGCGACCGGCGAGCGCCCCACACGCGCGCTCGTGGTCGTGGTGGCCAAGGGTTCCAAGGTGAAGAGCCTGACGCGCGCCGAGCTCCGCCGCTGCTTCTCTGCGGAGGCCGTGGTGATCGCCGACGCGCGACTGATCCCGTTCAACTACCCACCCGGGACTCCGGAACGGATCGCCTTTGACCGCGTCGTCCTCGGGATGTCCGAGGAGGAGGTCGGGCGATTCTGGGTGGACCGCAAGATCCGTGGCGAGAGTCCGGCGCCACGCTCGTTGCCTTCCGTGCTGCACGTGACGAAGGTCGTCGCGAAGTTTCCTGGCGCGATCTCTTACGTGCCGAGCGATCAGCTCACCGCGGACCTCGTCCCCGTGGCGATCGACGGTGTGCTGCCCGCCGCCGCGTCGTACCCGATCCGGCTCAAGTGACGATCAGCGGCGAACGCCCTGATCGACCCAGCCGTCCCCGTTGCGGTCCATGCGCCGGAGCCGCTGCTGCACGCGCGGCGGGAGCTCGCCGGGGCCGAGGTTGCCGTCGCGATCGAGATCGTACTTCTGGATCAGCTTCTGTCGACCGTTGCCACCGCGCTGGCCACGTTGGCCACCCTGGCCACGCTGACCGCCCTGGCTGAACCGCTTCGCGAGCCGGCGCAGGGCCCGCGCGGCCTGCCTGCGCTCGCGACCCTCGAGCCGGCCATCGCCGTTCGCATCGAACCGCTGGACCAGCAGCTGGCGGAGCTGCGCCCCGCGGCGGCCACGCTGCCCGCCACGCATGGGGCCCTGTGCGGGCGCCTCGGGTGGTGCCTGCTCGTAGGAGCCGTCGGGGGCGGAGCCGGCGTAGGGATCGGAGAGGTCATCGGCGGCCGCGAGCTGGGTGGCTCCGAGCAGGCCGGCGAGGACGAACGTGAGGAGCTTCATGGCCAGGAAGACTCGGCCGGGGGGGCGAAGTTAAGGACCGATGTCGTACCGTACGGGCATGCCACGCGCTCGTCGGTTCCTCGTCGCGGTCCTGGTCCTCCTCGCGCACGGCTGTGGCTCGCCCGCGGCGACCGGTGTCAGGAGCAAGCCGACACCGGTAGCGGCTGCGCCGTCGATGCCGGCGATGCTCGCGTTCGTGCCGGCGGATACGCCGTACATCGTCGCCTCGCTCGAGCCGCTCGAGCGAGGCGAGGTCGCGACGGTCGTGGATGTTCTCGGTGGCGCCTTCGTGGGCGCCCTGGAGAACAGCGCGCGGTCCGACGCGGAGACCGCGTCGTTTCTGTCGGCGGTCCGCGCCGAGCTTGGCGGACCGTGGACCCCGGAGCGTCATGAGGCGCTCGGGTTCTCGGCGACCCCGCGGTTCGTGCTCTACGGGCTCGGGCTCCTGCCCGTGCTGCGTCTCGAGCTCGCGAATCCCAAAGCCGCACTCGCCACGGTCGAGCGCATCGCCGTGCGGATGAAAGCCACGCTACCTCCGATGGAGACGCGGGGTGGCGCGCGGTTCTGGCGGATCGGCAAGGACGGCACCATGGTGGTCGCGTTCACGGCCGGCGAGCTCGTGATCACCGGTGGCCCGCGCAAGCGCCTCGACGAGGTCCTCGACCTCGCGCTCGGGCTTCGCAAGCCCGCGGAGAGCATGGCCGATGGAGCCCGCCTCCTGGCGGCAATGAAACGCCATGGCCTCGGCGCGCACCTGATCGGCGGCGTCGAGATCCGGCGCGTGATCGACGAGCTCGTGGCGACCGCCGATACCCTGTCTCCTGCATGCCGCGGCAAGGTGGAGGCACTGGCCACGCAGCTCCCACGCGTGACGATCGGTCACCGGCGTGGCACCACGAACGCGATCACCGGCGGGCTGTTCTTCGACCTGGGGGGTGATCTGTTGAGCAATGCGCGCGAGCTACCCGTGCAGGCCGCCGGCGTCGCGAGCCTGCTCCGCGGGCCCTCGATCCTGACGATGGCGGGCGGGCTCGATCTCGCGGCGTTGCGACGCCTCGGGCATGACCTCGCGGATCGCATGCACCAGCTCGGCGACGTGTGCGCGAAGGAGGAGGTGCGCGACCTCGCCGATCGGGTCGACGCGAAGCTCGCGGTGCTGACCACCGGGTTCGTGCCAGCGCTGACCAACTTTGCGATCGCGCTCTACGCGTTCGAGCCAGGCACGGATAGCTCGCGCATCCCGAAGCGGCTCGATGGGGTCGCGCTGGTGGGTGCGACCGACGCGAGGGGGGTGTTCGCGCAGATCCTCGCGGCAGCTCCGCAGCTCGGCGCGTTCGGCCTCGCGCCCGACGGCGAGCTGCACGAGATGCTCGCCGGGGTGAGCCCGCTCCCGTTTCCCGTGTTTGCCGGGGTCGGTGCGTACGCGATGATCGTCGCAGCGGGCGCTGAAGCGCGCGGCCGCGCCGAGACCGCGCTGGCAGACACCGTCATGCAGCCGGTGCCGTTCCTCGTGATGGACTACGACTACGCGAAGCTCGACGAGCTGCAGCGCGCACTCGGCGTCAGCACCACCCATGCCGATCCGGCGACCTATCAGCGGCTGGTCCGCGCGTTCGGGCGCGGTCGGATGACCGTCGCGCTGGAGGACGACAGCCTCGCGGTGTGGACGCGGATCGAGTTGAAGTGAGGCGTGGAGCCCCGGGCGCGCGGCCGGCGACGCGCGGCGGCTACACCAGGTGTGGTCAGCGATCCGCGGCGCTCACGGACATGGATCCGCGAGCGGCCCCGGGGCGGGCACGGTCGGGACGCCGTCGCGGACGTAGGACTCGAGGAAGCAGCCGTACTGGTGCTTGACCTCGTCGAGCTGCCGATAGAGGTAGTGCGGATCGACGATGCCATCGCCGTTGTACTGCACGACCACGCGGGTCTTGCCGCTGCGGTTGGCCTTGACCGGATAGCTGGCGAGGCCGGCGAGCTGGTCGGTGGCGAGGGCCTGCTGCATCGAGGGCCAGATCTCCGGGCCGACCTGCTGGTTGCCGTAGGCGAGGGCGGCGGCGTCGTAGATGTCGATCGGGAAGTAGCTGTCGCCCTTGCCGACGGGCTCGTAGACATGACGCGCGGTGGAGCCGGCGACCGGGCGGCGGGCGAGCCGGGCCATGTAGACCATCGGCTCGGCGATCTCCCAGCCGAGCGCCATCGCGTCGAGACCAGGGTGGACGAACAGCAGAGTCGAGTCATCCACGCCGAGGGCGGTGCCGAGGAGGGCGCGCGCGCCGGGGATGATCGCGGTCTCGAGGATCATCAGGTTCCAGAACCCGCCCGCGCCGGTGGGCACCAGTGCGCCAAACCGCGGCTCGACGGCGCCGATCATGTTCGTGTACATGCCGCCCATCGATTGGCCGCCGGCCATCAGCTGTGCGGGATCGAAGTGGTGCGCCGCGCCGCCGGTGGGCGCGGGGAGGCCGCAGCCGGCGACGACGGACTGCGGGATCTGGAGCGCGAGCAGCGCATCGAGGAGCAAGCGCTGCTCGATCACGCCCTGCTGGAACGTGTAGGGGAACGCGGAGAGGTTGTTGATGTTGAGGTACGAGTAGTCCGAGGCGCCGGGGAACCGCTCCGGGTTGACCGGGAGCGCGGCGGCCGCGGCGGCGATGCCGTGGAGTGCGACGACGTAGCCCGGGCCCTTGCCTGGCTCGGGCTCGTCGGCGGGCGTGGGCGAGTGGCCCAGATCGACGAGGCCCGAGCTGACGCCGCCCGAGCCGTGGAAGAACTGGTAGAGCGGCCAGCCGGCGGCGGGCATCGCAGCCTTGGGGAGCGTGATCCGTAGCGGGATCGTGAGGTCGCTCTGCTTCGCGGGGACGTCGTTCGCGTCGACGACGAACCGGCCGTCGATGTCGAACGGCTGCATGCCCTTCTGGAACTGCGGCATCGTGATCGTGCCGCGCAGCTCGCAGAAGCCGTCGTGGGTGGCGCCGGCGAACAGGGCGAGGTTGTCGATCGTCGGGTGAAACGTCGCGCGCAGCTGGTCGGAGCGATCCTTGGCGCGGGCGACCTCGTCGCCGGTGGTGAACACGGTGGCGACCAGCACGTCCTCGAACGGGATGGCGTTCGCGTCGAGGGCGTCGCGGAGCGGCTGGTACTGGGCGAGTGCGGCGGTACCCCGCGCCGTGGACGGGGCCTTGCCCTGGGCGAGGCGTGCGAAGGCCGGCGCCGGCGAGAAGCCCGGAGCGAAGGCCGAGCGCACCACGAGCGCGTAGCGGGTGTGGCCGCGCAGCACGATGCCCGGGCGCGGCGCGAACGCGACCAGATCGCTGGGCACGTACGGATCGATCGGCAAGGTGGCCGCGACGAGTGGATACGCCGTGCCGAGCTCCGGCGAGGTCGCATCGATATCGAGCAGGGTCACGCTCGGATCGCCAGGTGCGATCACGTCGGTGATCACGTGCTCGGGCACCGGCTGGGTGAACCGCACGTAGACCACCGGCATCATCGGCCAGCCGCGACGATCGTTGGCCACCGAGAGCAGCGCGTTCAGGATCGGGACGTTGCGCGGGTTCGGGAAGCCGGTGAGGTCCGGCGCGCCCGAGGCCGCGAGGCGAACGTCCGAGGGAAACGGGAAGTCCCAGAATGTCTCGGGCTGATCGATCGGGCCCGAGAGCTCGAAGTACGCGGTGTTCGCGGGCGCATCGTCTCCGCCGCAGCCGCCCGATCCCAGGGAGCCACCGAGGCTGAGGACGATCGCGAGCGGGTACAACCAGCGCATGCGCCGAGTGTACGGGATCAACCGCTGACGGTGGTGCGCGCCTTGCGGCGGCGGGGCGGCGTACGTGCGGTGGATCTCACGCGGGCCAGCACCGAAGCGGCGAGGGTCTCGTCGTCCTCGATGTACGGGACATTGATGTTCTCGAACATCGTGCGATCGCGCGACGTGTTGGAGCCGATCACGGCGAGCTGGGCGTGCTGCTCGATCTCGAGACCGCGCACGTACATGATCAGCTCGAGGGCGTTCATCACGCCGGTCAGGGCGCCGTCGATGAACACGAGATCGGGGTGATCGCGGTTGAGCTTGTGAGCGGCATCCGTGCCTTCGCTCGCGATCTCCACGTGGGCGGCCGAGTGCGCGCGCCTGGCGAGGCTCCACAGCCAGCGGGCGCGCGCGGTGTCGTCGTCGACGATCAGCACCCGGAGCGTGCGCGAGTGGGTGCCCACGCGATCGCGGATCGCATCGATCTGCGCGAGGACCTCGGCGGCGGAGGGCGGACGCTGCGAGGGGTGCTTCGACAGCAGCCACTCGATCAGGTCGGAGAGATCGCTCGGGAGATCGGTGCGCAGGTCCGCGAGGCGCGGCGGGGGCTCGTGGGCGTGACCCTTCAGCTCGATCTCGTGGTCCTCGTTCTCGAACGGCGGTGCGCCGCGCGCCATCTCGATCGCGATGCAGCCAAGGCCATACAGATCGATCATCGCGGCGGCGGCAGGGTTCGAGGGCGCCACCTCGCCGCGCACCACCTCGGGCGCGAGGATCTGCCCGTGCGGGCCGAAGGCCGGGACCTGCGAGATCGAGAGCCGGCCGAGCACGAGGCGCCCGCCCGCGCCGACCAGGACGGTGGAGCCCGAGATATCGCCGATCGCGATGCCCGCCTCGTGGGCGCACACCACCGCGGCGGTGACCCCACGCAGCCGCGCGAGGTAGTCCTCCACGGACATCGGCATGGCGAGCAGGGAGCCGAGCAAGGTCCCGGTGATGCGCTCGCCCACGATGTACTCGACACCCTGGTGCGTGCCCATCCCGTAGATCGCCGCGGCGCAGTCCGCGCGAACGGCGCCGCACCGGCGGGCCTCGAAGATCATCGACGCGTGACCCGGGTCTCGCCACGCCAGCTTGAGGGCGACCAGCCGATCGAGCAGCGTGTCCTTGGCCTCGAACACGATGCCGTCATCGGTGCGCGTGATCTCGTCGCGGACCGCGTAGCACGTGCCGACCAGATCGCCGTGCACCACGATCGGTTTGGTGCTGTCTCGGAACCCCGGAAGATCCTCCGTCACATCGACCATTGTCGCATGCGGGGGCCTACGTTTCGAGCAGGCGCCACATGTACCAGGAGGCGATCGTGCGGAACGGCCGCCACGGTGCGGCGAGCTTCACCATGCGGTCCGCCTCGGGGAGCTTGCGCAGGCCGAAGTGCAGCTGCATGCCTTTCTTGATCCCGAGGTCTCCCACCGGGAGCACGTCGGGGCGCGCGAGGAAGAACATCAGGAACATGTCCACCGACCACGGCCCGATCCCGCGGACCTGGAGCAGCATCTCCGCGACCTCCTCGTCGGCGAGCTTGGCGAGCTTCTTGGGCACCACCTTGCCTTCGAGGACGTGGCGCGCGAGATCCTTGATCGCCGCGGCCTTCGCACCCGAGAGGCCGACGGCTCGGAGCGCGGTGTCCTCGGTGGTGATCAGCGTCGCGGGCGCGGGGAACTTCGCCTTCGGGTAGAGCGCGACGAACCGGCCCCAGATCGTGTCGGCGGCCTTGGTGGAGAGCTGCTGCGAGACGATCGCGCGGGCGAGCGACTGTACGGGATCCTTGCGCGGCGAGATCGTGGGCGGGCCGTGACGATCGATCGCGGCCACCAGCCGCGGGTCTGCGGCGCGGAGGTGGGTGAGAGCCGGAGTCCAATCGGTCGGCATCGCGCGAGCTTGCCACGGACTTCCGCCCGCATGCGTGGGAGGATGCAGGGGTGAGGCCGACCCTCGTCCTCGTCGTGCTGGCTGGACTCGTCGACGCCAGTGGCTGCGATCAAGTGTTCGGGTTCTCGAGGACGGACGAGCCCCCGGCGATGGGGACGTGGCGGCAGGTCGCCGCAGGCGAGTGGTCGACGTGCGCGATCCGGCTCGACGACACGCTGTGGTGTTGGGGGCGCAACGAGGATGGACAGCTCGGGTTCGGTTCCGAGGTCGTCGAGGTCGTCGCCCCCGTGCAGCTGGGGATCGCGGCATGGCGCCAGGTCGCGGTCGGGACCGCGACCGCGTGCGGGATCCAGGTCGACGGGAGCCTGTGGTGCTGGGGGCGCGGCGTTCTCGACAGCGCCGGCGTGGCCCTCCCGATCTCGCCGCCGACGCTCGTCGACGCGGGACCGTGGCTCGAGATCTCGCTCGGATCCACGGTCACCTGCGGGATCACGGCGGATCACGTCGTGAAGTGCTGGGGCGCGAGTCCGTACGGCACGCTGGGGCTCGACGGTGTGGAATCACAACCCACGCCGCTCGCGATCCCCGCACCCCCCGCTGCGAAGATCGCCGTGGGCCTCAGCCATGCCTGCTTGCTCACGATCGACGGCGCTCTCTGGTGCTGGGGAGACAACAACTACGGCCAGCTCGGAAATGGTCGGGCCGTCGGCTCGAAGCATCCGATCGCGATCGGCACCGAGAGCTGGACCGCGCTGGTCACCGGCGAGGAGTTCACGTGCGCGCTCACCAGCACGTCGCATGCACGGTGCTGGGGGCGTGGATACGAAGGGGAGATCGGCGACGGCGCACGCACCCCGCGTCGAACTCCCTATCCCGTGGGCACCGATCGTGTGGGATGGACATCGCTGGCGGCGGGCTGGCGTCAGGCTTGCGCCGGTCACAGCGATGGCTCGCTCTGGTGCTGGGGCGCCAACCAAGACGGTCAACTCCCTTCCCCGATCGCCGCATCGGTCGCCGGCGTCCCACTCGAGACGGTCGGTGGGTCGCCGCGCTGGGCCCAGGTGGCACTGGGCCGACACCACAGCTGTGCGCTTGGCGAGGATGGTCAGCTGTGGTGCGCCGGGCTCGAGACCGGCGGCCTGCTGGGCGATGGTGTTGGCACCGTCACGACCCCGACCCTCGTCGACGGACACTGGCGCGCGATCAACACGAATCAAGGCACGAGCTGCGCGATCGCGACCGATCAGTCGCTGTGGTGCTGGGGCAACAACTCGCGGGGCCAGATCGGCGACGGCACCGAGTTCTCCCGCGCCGCGCCCGTGATCGTCTCGGCCGGACCATGGCGCGAGGTCGTCCAGGGCGCCGAATACACGTGTGCGATCAGCCAGAGCGGAGAGCTGCTGTGCTGGGGCGCCAACGACTATAGCCAGCTCGGCGACGGCCAGACCATCGCCCAGCTCCTCCCCGCACCGATCAACCTCGTCGGCTCCGGAACCTGGACCCACATCGCGGCCGCGCGGCAGACCACGTGCGCCGTCGATCGCGTGTCACAGCTGCTCTACTGCTGGGGGCTCAACTATTACGGGCAGCTCGGGAACGGCACCACCAGCGAGACCCCGCAGCTCGGGCTCGTGGGTGCCGCGGGACCGTGGAGCTCGGTCGCGGGAGGCCTCTACCATCTGTGCGGCGTCGCGTCCGCCGGCCTCGTGTGCTGGGGCTACAACGGAGCGGGGCAGCTGGGGGATGGATCGCAGATGAACCGGACGCTGCCGACCTCGGTCGCGATGTCAGGTGCGCTCACCGTCATCTCTGGCGCCTCGCACAGCTGCGCCCTCCGCGCCAATGGCACCGCGGCGTGCTGGGGGCTCAACTATCAGGGGGCGCTCGGCGACGGGACGTTTGTCGGGAAAAGCTCGCCGACGCCTCTGCCGGGCACCTGGCGCGAGCTGTCTGGCAACGAGGCCAACACGTGCGGGATCGATCTCGCGGGCGCGCTGTGGTGCTGGGGCGAGGGCCGATTCGGTGCGCTCGGGAACCGCGACTTCGTCACGGTCAATCGACCGCAGCGCGTGGGGACCGAGAGCGACTGGCTCCACGTCTCGACGGGCAAAGCGCATACGTGTGCGATCAAGTCGCCCGACGCGTTGTATTGCTGGGGGCGCAACGACTTCGGGCAGCTCGGGTTTGGAACCGCGTCGCGCTCGGAGCTCGTCGCGGTGCCCTGAGCGCATCGAGAACGGCGCGTCCTGGACGTACGGCACGTACGGCAGGTACGGCAGTACGTACGGCACATAGGGCAGTCCACGGCTAACGCAGCGACATCAGTACGGCGCCACCGGCGACGAACGCGGCGCCGATCATCTCCGTGCGGTGGGGCCGCTCGCCGATGGTCCACGCGAGCCCGGCGGCGAACAGCACGGACGTGTTGCGCAAGGTCAGCACGTAGCCCGAGCCGCCGCGCGCGAGGGCCTCCATCAGGATCAAGAACGAACCGCCGCACACCACGCCCATCAGGGTGATGCGAGCCGCGCGGGTCCCGACCACGCGCACCAGCGACCGCCGGCCCTGGCTGCCGATCCGCACGATGCTGATCACGGCGGAGAGTCCGAGCGAGACAGCGAACGTCGCCGACGGATTGCCGCCCGAGAGCAGCGCCGCCTTATACGCGAGGTGATAGCCCGCGATCGAGGCCGCGCACGCGACCGCCCACACGAGGCCAGCGCGGTGCGCGCGGTTCCCGCCGGAGGTGGAGCCGAGGCTCGACAGGCCGAGGCCGAGCAGCACGAGGATGCTGCCGAGCGTGGAGGCCCAGGTCGCGAGCTCGCCGAACAGCACGATCGACAGCGGCCACACCACGAGCACGGCGCCGCCACGCGAGACGGTATAGACCGCACCGAGGCGCCCGAGCTCGAGCGCCTTGGCCAGCGTCGTGAAGTACACGGCCTCGGCGAGCCCGGCGGCGAGGGTCCAGCCGAGCGCCTCGGTGGTGGCGAACGGGATCGCGCCGGCGATCCAGCGCGCGGCGGCGATCGCGCACGCGAACAGCGCGGCGATCGTGATCGCTCCGACGAGGCCCTTGTCCTTGTCAGGCTCCACGCGGAGCAGCGCGTTCCAGCCTGCGTGCAGGAAGGCGGAGAGCAGGACGAGCGCGACGATCACGTGGGCGTTCAGGGTAGCGCGCCGGGGCCGCCGCAGGAGCCGGTCGGCTCAGCTGTCGCGCTGCGCCCAGAACGTGCTGAGCGCGGGCCACAGCCGGGTCGCCGCCTTGCGCGAGACCACGGCGCCGACATGGCCGCC
>JAYVRN010000625.1:0-14951 GCA_043776275.1 Myxococcales bacterium
GTTTCTCCTGTGAGCACGATCGGTTGCACGACGCACTGCAGTGGCTAGGTCACTAGGCCCTGGGAAACACGAGTGACCTGGCCAGCGGATCTGCCACCCCCCTCGCAACTATGCGACCTCACGTGGATCTGCCCCCCTGGATCGGTGGCACATGCGCTGCACAAAGGTTCGGTCACCAACAGCAATCCTCGCCGGGAGATACAGCCATGATGACCTCTGCCAAGAACCTCACCGTCCTTCTCGCGCTCGCCCTCGGAACTGCAGCCACTGGTTGCGCAGCTGACTCGCCCACCGATACCGGTGATGACGGTGGTGGCGGCGGCGGTGGTGGCGGCGGCGGTGACCCGGTCGTCCCGACCGACCCGACTGGCACCTTCACCATGCGCTCGAACTTCGACCTGGCGACCAACATGCCCGGCAAGGTCGGCGAAGTCTCCAACACGATCATCGCGATGACCGACGATGCGACGGACCCGGCCAACTGGATCCTCGAGCAGGTGATCGCGAAGCTTCCGAGCGGCGTCGTCAAGACCGCCCTCAACGGCGTCCGCCCCTTCGTCGCCGGCTACCTCAATGACCGCCTCCTGTCGTTCGCGCCCGACTTCGTCACCACGATGGTGCAGATGGGCCACGACTTCGGCGCCATCGCGAAGAACTTCGGCACCAACGAGCAGCTCATGGTGTCGGGCTCGGTCGATGCCTATACGTCGACCCACACGGTGCTCGGCGCTCACTTCAAGATCGACGCGGTCGAGTCTGACCTCGCGTTCGCCGACTACCAGGTCGCCAACGTGGTCGTGCAGGGCGTCGGCGTGACGCTCGACAGCACGGGCAAGCTCGGCATCGCCGACCACAAGATGCCCCTCAGCTACGGCAAGGTCCTGAAGATCGGCCTCGACGGCATGATCATCCCGATGCTCGACCCGACCGCGCACAACCTCGGTGAGCTCCTCCAGCACCAGGTCGACTGCGTCGCCGTCGGCAACATGATCGCGAGCCAGATCGGCGGCTTCGGCGCCGGCGCGCTCACCACGGCCTGCAACGCGGGCCTCGTCGCCGGCGCGGGCGTCGTGTACTCGAAGATCGACGCCATCGACGGCTCGGTGCTCGAGTTCGGCCTCACGGGCAGCGCCAAGGCGCTCGACAAGAACGGCGACAAGAAGATCGACACGATTCAGACCGGCCAGTGGGCTGGCAACCTGTCCTACGCGGGCACCCCCGCTCCGCTCGCTGCCGCGACGTTCTTCGGCGCGCGCATGTAAACAAGGTTTGGTTCGACGAGACGGGTGGTGAGCCCGCGACGTCGAGGATGGCTGGCCGGCCGGGGCAATTCTGCCTCGGCCGGTTTTATTTTCGGCGCGGTTCCCGACGAGGAATCGCGCCGTTGGTGCGTCCGGACGTGGCGCAACGTGCGGTGCCCCCCGCTCGACGAGGCACGCGACCGAGCTCGGCGCCGCCAGAGAACCACCAACCGATCGAAATCAGATCGAAATCAGGTCTTTCGACACCACGGATTCTCCTGGCCTGACCAGTGGAGTTGCCGGTTCCTTCAAAACCACCGCGCAAGTGACTGATCGATCGTCGCGCCGAACGTGGCACACGCGCTGCACATAGGTTGGTCACCAATCCTCGACGGAGAAATGAAAATGATGACGCGCAACCTGTCCATGTCTCTCCTCCTCGCCCTGGGCGCCACCGTCGTTGGTTGCGCCGCCGACGCGCCCGGCATGACCGGTGACGACGACACCAACCCGCCGCCGCCGGATAGCCAGCCCGTCCCGCTGACCCCCGAAGGTCGGTTCTCGGTGCAGAGCGACTTCGACCTCGCCACCAACCTGCCCGGCACCGCCGGCACGGTGGTCAACTACTTCATCCAGGCGACCGACGATCCGGATGACCCGACTCGCTTCATCGTCGAGAAGCTCGTCGCGGCCCTGCCGAACGGCAGCATCAAGAACACCCTGAACGGCGCGATCCCGTTCGTCGCCGGCTACCTCAACGACCGCCTCCTGCAGGTCGCCCCGGACTTCGTCGGCAAGATCGTCGAAGTCGGTGACGCCTTCGGCCAGGTCGCCCACCACTTCGGCACCATCGAGGTCCTCGACATCCAGGCGAACGGCGCCGCGGTCAAGACCGTCCAGGGTCTCCACTTCAAGGTCGACAACGTCGACCTCGACTTCAACTTCAAGGACTACGGGATGCAGGACGTGAAGGTCGACGGCCTCACGGTGCAGCTCGAGCCCTCGGGCAAGCTGAACTTCAGCCAGCACAAGGTCGGCCTCAAGTACGGCCAGATCCTGAAGCTCGCCCTCGACCAGGCGATCATCCCGATGATCGACCCGAGCGCGCAGAACCTCGGCGACCTGCTGAAGAACCTGGTCAACTGCCAGGCCGTCGGCACGTACGTCTACCAGGCGGTTGGCATCGGCTCGGCGAGCACGTTCGAGAGCGCGTGCAACGCGGGTCTCGCGGCAGCAGGCCCGGCGCTCTACAACCAGCTCGACAACATCGATGGCTCGGCCCTCGAGTTCGGCCTGGCCGGCACCGCCCGCGGCATCGACAAGAACAAGGACGGCAAGATGGACGACATCGCGACCGGCACCTGGACCGGCGAGCTGAAGTACGCCGGTACCCCCGCCCCGCTCGCGGCCGCCAAGTTCTTCGGCACCAAGATGTAAGCGCGACCTGACCCCTTTCGGAACTTCCTCGAGGTTCCGGAACGCCGCCCCGGTTCCCCCGGCCGCGGCGTTTCTTATTTTCGGCGAGCGTGACGCCCCGACGAGCTGTCGCGCATTGCGCTCAGTACATCGAGCGGTCGGGCTCGGGCGCGCCTGCGTGCCGCTCCAGCTCGGCATTGACGAAGCCTCCGAGCACGAGCGCGACCACGGACATGTAAAACCACAGGAGCACGACCACGACGCTGCCGAACGTCCCGTAGATCACGTCGTACGCGGCGACCTTGGTGACCCACTGCGATAGCCCGATCGAGACCACGACCAGGACCACCGTCCCGAGCAACGCGCCTGGCCACAGGTGACGCTCGGTCCCGAGCGGGCGCGGCGAAGGCGCGTAGCGATACAGCGCGAGCAAGGTACCGAACAGCACCGCCATCAGGATCGGCCAGCGCACCCACTCGGCGACCGCATAGCCATCCATCCCGGCCGCCGCGAAGATGCCGGGCAGCGCGACGACCACGACGAACACGACGAGGAGCCCGACCATCGTGCCGGCCGCCATCAGCAAGGTCAGCGCGAACTTGTGCAGGTTGCCTCGACGCTCGCGCACCCGGTAGGCGCGATTGAGCGAATCGATCAGCGCCCGGGCCGCGCCACGCGAGGAGAACACCGCGACCACCACACTGAACGCGAGCGCGATCCCGATCGTCCCGTGGGAGCGCTGGGCTTGCCGCTGCAGCTGCTCGCGGAGGAACTCGATCACCCCCGGTGGGAGCACCGTGGCGAGGCCCCCGAGGTGGGACTGGATCCGGGCCGGGTCGGCGACCAGGCCATAGATCGACACCACCGCCGCGAGCAGGGGGAGCGTGGAGATGATCGCGAACAGCGCGGTGCCCGCCGCCAGGATCGGCATCTCGCCGAGCAGGGCCTCCCTCGCCGCCCGTAGCCAGTGCGCCACGATCGCATCGCTGGTGTCGACCCACGACTTCCAGCGGTGGAGGAACTTCACCTCCAGGATCCTACGCTACGATCTCGCCGGGTGATCGATACGCACTGCCACCTCGACGTCGAGGCGTTCGACCGAGACCGGGATGAGGTCGTCGCCCGGGCGACCGCCGCCGGGGTGCGTGGCTTCCTCGTGCCCGCGATCCGGCCGCGGACCTGGCCGGCGCTCGTCGCGCTCACCACACGTCACGCCGCCGCGGGCATGCGCTGCGCGCTCGGCATCCATCCGCAGATCGTGCCCGACCTCGCGCACGACGAGCTCGGCGGCGATGCGCTCACCTGCGATCTCGCGGAGCGCATCGCACGCGCGATCACGGAGGCCGGAGCGATTGCGGTGGGCGAATGCGGGCTCGATGGCGGGACCGGCGACTTGCCACGGCAGGAGGTGATCTTCCGCGCCCACCTGCGCGCCGCGCGCATGCTCCGGTTGCCGGTGGTGATCCACGTCCTCCGCGCGCACGATCGGGCCCCGAAGATCTTGCGAGAGGAAGGCCCGCTGACCGGTGTGCTCCACAGCTACTCGGGCGGAGCCGCGCTGGTGCCCGTCTACCGCGAGCTCGGCCTCGCCTTCTCGTTCGCGGGACCGATCAGCTACCCGAACGCACGCCGCCCCATCGAGGCTGCACGCGCGATCCCCGCGGAGCTGCTGCTGGTGGAGACCGACGCGCCCGACCAGGCACCCGAGGGGCATCGCAACGGGCGGTCCGAGCCGGCACAGCTCCCGGCCGTGATCGCTGGCCTCGCCGCGGCACGGAACGAGGATCCCGCCGTTCTCGCCGCGGTTAGCGCAAGAAATGCGCGCCGGATCTTTGCCTGCTGGTGAGCCTGCAGTGAACGTTGTGCTGGGCCATTGCGCGAGGAGCTAGACTGAGGAGGTGAGCGCCACGCACCCCGAGGCCACCGCGCTGTATCACGCGCTCGACCACGTCGATAACCCGACGTACGTCCTCTCGGACCAGCTCCGGATCCTGCGCGTCAACGATGGCTGGCGGCGGTTCGCGCTGGCCAACTGCGGCGCCAGCATGCTCGACCGATGGGGGCGTGGATCGTTCGTGCTCGACGCGATCTCGGCCGATCTGCGCGAGTTCTACCGCGCGCTGTATGAAGAGGCGCGCACGAGCAGTGAGCGGCGAGAACACGACTACGAATGCAGCTCGGGACAGGTCGAGCGCCGCTTCCGGATGTTCATGTATCCGACCGCGGAGAAGTTCCTCGTGGTCACGCATTCGCTCCGGATCGAGAGGCCGCACGAGCGGGTGGCGATGCCTGCGGCAGGCGGCACGTATCGCCGTGACGGAACCATGGTGATGTGCTCGAGCTGCCGGAGAACCAAGGTCGCCCAGGCGCCCCATGATCCGGAGCGCTGGGACTGGGTGCCGAGCTATGTCGACGCGATGCCCGACAACGTCAGCCACGGGCTGTGCGCGGCCTGTATCGAACAGGACTTTCCCAACCTGCGCGACTGATGAGGCCCTGCCGCAACATGCGACAGCGTGATGGCCGTCGATCTGACGTAGTATCGTGGCTGGTGCCGTAGAGCTGAAGGTCGGACTTGGGGGGTATCTGCGGGAGCAAGAGCAAAAGCTACAGGAGGTGGAGGTGGTCGTGGAGGTAGAGGCGGTGATGGAGGTGGCGCTCGCGCTTCGCGAACGCGAGATCTCCCGCCTGTCGCGGCTGTACGCCGCGCTCAGTCACATCAATCAGGCGATCGTCGCCACCCCTACACGCGACGAGCTGTTCCAAGAGATCTGTCGCGCCCTGTGCGAACACGGCGGCTTCCGGATGAGCTGGATCGGGTGGCACCTGCCCGACACGGAACAGATCGTCCCGATCGCCGCCGCTGGTGATGACCAGGGGTACCTCCGCTCGGTCATGATCTACGCAGACGAAGCCCGGCCGGAGGGTCGCGGCCCCTCGGGGATAGCCTTCCGGGAAGGACGCCCCTACATCAGTAACCACCTGCTCGACGATCCAGCCTCCCTGCCGTGGCGCGACGAGATCATCCGCCGCGGCTTCGCGGCGTCGGCGGTGTTTCCGATCCGCGAGGCGGGCCAGGTGTGCGGCACGCTCTCCGTCTACGCCGAGGAGATCGACTACTTCCAGGGGCGAGAGATCGGCCTGCTCGCGAGCGCGGCGAGCGACGTCTCGTTCGCGCTCGATAGCCTCGGGCGCGAACAGGCCCGGCGGCGGGCGGAGGTGGTGCTGCGCCAGGAGCGAGACTTCTCCGCCGCGGTGCTCGATGCGCTGCCCGGCATCCTCTACCTGTACGATCAGTGCGGTCGGTTCCTGCGCTGGAACCGGAACTTCGAACAGGTCAGCGGATACACCGCCGCGGAGATCGCCACGATGCATCCGCTGCAGTTCTTCGACGGTGATCGCGAGCTGGTCGCCGCGCGGATCGAGGAGGTGTTCGAGCGCGGGGACTCTAGCGTCGAGGCCGGCCTGGTGTCCAAGGACGGCCGCGTGACCCCGTTCTACTTCACCGGGGTCAAGACCGTTGTCGGTGGGCAGCCGTGCCTGGTCGGCGTGGGGATCGACGCCTCCGAGCGGGCCCGCGCGGAGGCCGCGCGCCAGGCCAGCGACGCGCGCTATCGCACGTTGTTCGAGTACGCGCCCGACGGCATCGTGGTCGCGGATGCGCGGAGCTACTACCTCGATGCGAACGCCAGCATGTGCCGGATGCTCGGCTACTCGCGCGACGAGCTGATCGGGAAGCATGCCGCGGACATCGTGGTACAGGCGGAGGTCCCCCAGATCTCCGCGGCGCTGCGGGAGATCCAGTCCGCCGGGGACTACCAGCGAGAGTGGGAGTTCCGGCGCAAGGATGGCTCGACCTTCCCTGCTGACGTGATCGCCACGCCGATGCCCGACGGCAACATCCTCGCGATGGTCCGGGACATCTCGACGCGCAAGCAGGCCGAGCGTGCGCTCCACGAGCTCAACGAGAGCCTCGAGCGTAAGGTGACGGAGCGCACCGGCGAGCTCCAGACCGCGCTGGTACGCGCCGAGGCCGCGGATCATCTGAAGTCGGCGTTCCTGGCCACGATGTCTCACGAGCTGAGAACGCCGCTCAACTCGATCATCGGCTTCACCGGGATTCTGCTGCAGCTGATGGCCGGGCCGCTCACGCCGGAGCAGACCAAGCAGCTCGGGATGGTGCGTGGCAGCGCGCGCCACCTGCTCGAGCTGATCAACGACGTCCTCGATCTGTCGAAGATCGAGGCCGACCAGCTCGAGATCCACGCAGCGTCGTTCGAGTTGCGGAGATCGCTCGAGCACGTGATCTCCACGGTGACGCCGCTCGCGGAGGCCAGATCGCTGACCCTCGCCATGACGATCGATCCCGCGATCGGCGCGCTGGTCAGTGACCGCCGCCGGGTCGAGCAGATCCTCCTGAACGTGCTGAACAACGCGATCAAGTTCACCGAGCGTGGCGGCGTGATGATCACCGCCGAGCACGTGACGACACCACCGAGCGTGCGGCTGCGGATCGTCGACACCGGCGTGGGGATCTCCGCCGAGGATCTGCCGAAGCTATTCCAGCCGTTTCGTCAGCTCGATACGGGGTTGACGCGGCGGCACGAGGGGACAGGCCTCGGCCTGGCGATCTGCCGCCGCCTCGCCACGCTGCTCGGCGGCGAGATCACGGTGACGAGCGCTCCGGGCCGCGGCAGCGAGTTCACCGTGACGCTTCCCCTGATCCCCGCGAGCGCGCCATGAGCCGCACCATCCTCGTGATCGAAGACAACGAACAGAACCTGTACTTGACGACGTTCTTGCTCGAGGCACGCGGGTACCAGGTGGTCCCGGCGATCAGTGGAGTCGCCGGCGTGGCGCTGGCCGAGGCGCTCCTGCCGCACGTGATCCTGCTCGACATCCAGCTACCCGGGATGGACGGCTATGCCGTCGCCCGCGCGCTCCGTGCGATCTCCGCGCTGGATCGCACACCGATCATCGCCGTGACGTCCTACGCGATGGTCGGGGACCGCGAGCGCACGCTGGCGGCCGGATGTAACGGCTATCTCGAGAAGCCGATCGAACCGGAGACCTTCGTGTCCCAGATCGAACAGATCGTCGCGCAGGGGACCACGCCGTGACCCGGGCCCTCGTCGTCGATGACAAGGAGGAGAACCTCGCGTATCTCCGGGCGCTGCTCGAGGGGAATGGCTGGAGCGTCGACACCGCGCGGCACGGTGCCGAGGCGCTCACCCTCGCGCGCCGCACCCCGCCGAACCTCGTGATCTCCGATCTGCTGATGCCGGTGATGGATGGCTATACGTTGCTGCGTCACTGGAAGGCGGATCCGCGGCTCCAGAACATCCCGTTCATCGTCTACACGGCGACCTATACCGAGGCCGACGACGAACGGCTCGCGCTCGAGCTTGGCGCCGACGCGTTCCTCCTCAAGCCCACCGAACCCGAAGACTTCCTCGCGAAGATCCGGGAGGTCCGCGCCCGCGCCCAGGTGGCGCTCCCGCCGGTCACGGGCGACGAGGATCCGTCCCAGCTCCGGCTGTACAGCGAGACCCTGATCCGCAAGCTCGAGGAGAAGACCCTCCAGCTGGAGCTGAGCAACCAGCAACTCCAGGACGACATCATCGCGCGCACCCGGGCCGAGGAGGCGCTCCGCGAGCGCGAGAACCGCCTCCAGATGCTGCTCGATCTCGGCGAGGCCCTGCGAACGCCGGGCGACCTTGATCGCGTGATGCCGGAGGCGCTGCGGATCGTGGGCGAACACCTCGCCGTCACGCACTGCGCGTACGCCGATCTCGACGCCACCGGCGAGCAGCTGGCGATCCGCGCCGAGTTCATCGTGGGCGCCGCGAGCCTGCTCGGGCATCAGCCGATGGCGATCTTCGGCGAGCGCGCCACGGAGGCCCTCCGGCACACCGCCGGTGCGCTCGTGGTCCACGACGTCAACACGGCGCTCGAGCCGGAGGCGGCGAGGCAGATCCGTGCGCTGGGGATCCAGGCGTTCGTCTGCTACCCCGTGCTCCGCGACGGCAAGCTGTGCGCCGTGTTCGGGGGCGGCCACGCGACGCCACGCACGTGGACCGCGGCCGAGGTCGCGATCATGACCGATGCGTTCGATCGCTGTGCCACCACCCTCGAGCAGCGCGACAACGAGGCGCGGCTACGCCAGAACCAGGCGCTCCTCCAGATCGCGGGCCGCGCCGCGCGCCTCGGCGGTTGGTCGGTCGATCTCGCCGATGCGCGGATCACGTGGTCCGACGAGGTGTGCGCGATCCACGAGATGCCGCCGGGCACCGCGCCCACCGCCCAGCAGGCCCTCGCCTTCTATGCTCCGGAGTTCCGCGAGCTGGTCACCGCGCACGTGCAAGCATGCGCGCGCGATGGCACGCCGTTCGATCACGAGGTCCAGGTCATCACGGCGACCCAGCGGCGCGTGTGGGTGAGGTCGATCGGGCAGGCCGAGCGTCGGCCGGATGGCGCGGTGACGAGGATCGAAGGCGCGATGCAGGACATCGACGAGCGCCGCAAGCTCGAGGAGCAGTTCCGGCAAGCGCAAAAGATGGAGGCCGTGGGCCGGCTCGCCGGCGGCGTCGCGCACGACTTCAACAACTTGCTGTCGGTGATCCTCAGCTATGCGGACTTCATGATCGAGGAGCTGAAGGCCGGGGACCCGATCCGGGACGACGTCACGGAGATCCGCAACGCAGGGCTGCGCGCCGCAGATCTGACGCGCCAGCTCCTCGCGTTCAGCCGCCAGCAGGTGCTCCAGCCGGTCGTCCTCGACATCACCCAGGTCGTTCACGGGATGGAGAAGATGCTGCGCCGGCTCCTCGGTGAGGACATCGAGCTCTCGCTGCTCACCTCGCGGCAGCTCGGCAAGGTCCATGCGGATCCGAACCAGATCGAGCAGATCGTCATGAACCTCGCGATCAACGCGCGCGATGCGATGCCGCGTGGCGGCAAGCTCAGCATCGAGACCAGCAACGTCGAGATCGATGCGAGCTACGCGATCGACCACCACGACGTGGTCCCCGGAGCACACGTGCTGCTCGCGATCTCGGATACCGGTGTGGGGATGGACCAGAAGACGCGCGAGCGCGTGTTCGAGCCGTTCTTCACCACCAAGGAGCAAGGCAAGGGCACCGGCCTCGGCCTGTCCACGGTGTTCGGTATCGTGAAGCAGAGCCACGGGCACATCTGGGTCTACAGCGAGGTGGGGCACGGGACCACGTTCAAGGTCTATCTCCCGCGCACCGCCATGGCCGCCGAGGACGCTCCGCCCGCGCTGCCACCGCCACTCACGCTGCGCGGCACGGAGACCATCCTGGTCGTCGAGGACGAGGAGGCGGTGCGGAACATGACGCGCACGCTCCTGCGGCGTCAGGGCTACAACGTGCTGGACGCCGCGAACGGTGGCGAGGCGTTCCTGATCTGCGAGCAGTACGCCGCGAAGATCCACCTGCTGCTCACCGATGTGGTGATGCCACGGATGAGTGGTCGCGAGCTTGCCGAGCGGCTTGCGCCGATGCGACCGGAGATGCGGGTGCTGTACGTCTCGGGCTACACCGAGGACGCGATCGTGCATCACGGCGCGCTCGACGGAGGGATCTTCTTCCTCCAGAAGCCGATCACGTCGGACTCGCTCCTCAGGAAGGTCCGCGAGCTGCTCGACAGCGCGCCATAGCGCACGCCATACGCGCGTGCCCCCCCGAGCCATCGCGCGCGCCCGAGCGAATCCGCACGGCAGGTCAGGATCGACGACCTCGATCCTGGCGATCCGCTGCGCGACGACATGCTCCAGGTGAAGCAGGCCGCCCGGCGCGGGGCAGAGCTCACGAGACATCTCCACGCGTCCTGCTGCCAACAGGTGTCGCGACCGCATTGCCTCGATCCAGACCCGGTTGACGCCCCCGAGCCGTCAGCGGTTCGACCACCGGCCGCCGCGATTTCCTGATTGACACCGCGGCCATTCCATCAATGATCGCGCGATGACGACCCACCGCCGCTTCGACCGGACCGCACGCCTCCTCGGGGATGCGGGGCTGGCGAAGCTCGGCGCATCGACGATGACGGTGTTCGGCGTGGGCGGGGTTGGCTCGTACGCCGCGGAGGCGCTGGTGCGCAGCGGTGTGGGACGCGTGATCCTGGTCGACTACGATCGGATCTGCGTGACCAACGTGAACCGCCAGCTCCACGCGATGAAGGGCACGCTCGGCAAGTCGAAGGTCGAGGTGATGGCGGAGCGGCTGCGCCAGATCAACCCCGATGCCACGATCGAGGCGCGCGCCGAGTTCTACAGTGCGGAGACCTCGGCGCGCCTGCTGGTACCCGAGCCCGACGTGGTGATCGATGCGATCGACAACATCGCCGCCAAGATGCACCTGATCGCCACGTGCGTGAAGGACAAGCTCCGCCTGGTGTCCTCGATGGGTGCCGCCGCACGGCTCGATCCCACGATGGTGCGGGTCTCCGATCTGTCCGAGACGCGCGTGGATCCGTTCGCGCGCGAGCTGCGTCGCAACCTCCGCCGCAAGCACGAGCTCGATTGCACGCAGCACCTCGGCGTGTGGGCCGTGTACTCCGAAGAGCCGCCGATCCCGCCGCAGGAGCTCGCGTACGACAGCGGTGGCTTCCGCTGCGTGTGCCCGGGTGGAGAGAACGGCATGAATGACTGCGAGCACCGCAATCGCGTGGAGGGCTCCGTGGCCTTCGTGCCTTCGGTATTCGGCGCGACCGCCGCCTCGGTCGCGATCAAGCTGCTGCTCGGAATGCCGCTACCGAAGCCGCTGTCCGATCCGGATGCGCCGCGCCCGGTGCGCCCCACGCGCCACGCGACGTTGCCGCCGAGCTGATGCGGGCGCTCGTCCTCGCGGCGCTCGCGGCGCTCGCGGCGCTCGCGTGTGGGGCGTGTGAGGCCGGTCGCGAGGCCGCGCCGCCGGCCGGGCTCGACGGCTATCTCGGGACGCTCGCCGGCTCCGATCAGGCTTCGCGGACCGCGGCGGTCGCGGGATGGAAGCTCGATGCGGCCGGCTGGGCACGAGCGACCACGGATCCGTATCGCGCGGTGTACGCAGACTACGCGCGGGCGTTCGATGCCGCGGCCCCTGTGCTGGTTACACGGCTCGCCCACGGCGGCACGATCCACGTACGGCCGCACTTCGCAGGTGATCCGAAGCTGACGATCGGCCAGGCCCGCGCACGGTGGGCGCAGCCCGTGCAGGCGCCCAGTGAAGTCGCGGACCTCGACGGTGCTCCCCTCGATGTGGTGTTCGTGCGGGACGAGGGCGCATGGCGAGTGATCGTGGGGATCGACCTGATCATGCGGGAGCGCGCTGCGCGCTGGGATCCGGAGTGTGGGGCGCTGCTCGGTGAGCCGATCGCAGGGCGCTGTGCGGATGCGGCCTGGGTGGTGGCCGAAGCGGCGCTGCGCGAGGACCGCGGAAGGTTCGATCACGCGTGCACGCTCGCGAGGAGCTTGTGCCCGTTCCATGCTACCCCTCCGCCATGATCACCACCGGCCAGAAGGTTCCTTCCGTCACCATCAAGCAGGCGACCCCCGAGGGCGGCGCCGACGTCGATCCATCGGTGCTGTTCGCCGGCAAGAAGGTCGTCATGTTCTCGCTCCCGGGCGCGTTCACGCCCACGTGCTCGGCGAAGCACCTCCCCGGCTATGTCGCGAAGCTCCCCGAGCTCAAGGCGCAGGGCGTGGACATCGTCGCGTGCCTGTCGGTCAACGATGCGTGGGTGATGAAGGCGTGGGCGGAGCAGCACGATGCGCTCGGCAAGATCGTGATGCTCGCGGATGGCAGCGGTCACTTCACGAAGGCGCTCGGCATCGAGCTCGATCTCGACAAGGCGCAGATGGGCCCGCGCTGCCAGCGTGGCGTGCTGACGTTCACCGATGGCGCCCTCACGTCGATCGCGATGGAGGCCCCGGGCAAGTTCGACGTGTCGAGCGTCGAGGCCTGTCTCCTCGATCTCAAGAAGTGATAGCGTTCGGCGTGTGGCGCCGCCGCTGTTTCATCGCATCCTGATCGCCAACCGTGGCGAGGTCGCCGTTCGCGTCGCGCGGGCGTGCGACAAGCTCGGCATCACGCCGGTGTTCGCGGTCAGCGAGGCCGATCGAAGTGCGCCATACACGCGTGATCGAGAGGTCGTGGTGCTCGGCCCGGGCCGCGCCGCGCAGAGCTATCTCGATGTCGAGCGCGTGGTCCAGGCGGCGGTGCAGAGCCGCTGCTCGGCGCTGCACCCAGGCTGGGGCTTCCTCTCGGAGAACCCGCTCCTGGCCACGCTGTGCGCCCAGCACGGCGTGACCTTCATCGGGCCGCCGCCGCAGGTCACCCAGCTGATGGGCAGCAAGACCCGCGCGAAGGCCGCGATGCGCGCTGCCGGGATGAACGTGATCCCTGGCTCGCTCGGCGTGTTGACCGGCGTCGACGACGCGAAGCGGGTCGCGGCGGAGATCGGCTTCCCGGTGCTGTTCAAGGCCGAGAACGGCGGCGGTGGGCGCGGCATGCGGATCGCGCGCGCGGCCGATCAGGTGGAGACCGCGTACACGGAGGCCCAGGCCGAGGCGCGGGCCGCGTTCGGCGGAGATCGCGTGTTCCTCGAGAGGTTGATCGAGGACGGCCGCCACGTGGAGATCCAGATCTTCGCGGACCGGTATGGCCACGCGGTGCACCTGGGAGAGCGTGACTGCACCGTCCAGCGCAACCACCAGAAGCTGATCGAGGAGAGCCCCTCGCCGGCGATCGACAACGATCTCCGTGTGGCCACCTGCACCGCCGCGGCGCGCGCCGCCGCCCGGGTCGGCTACGTCGGCGCGGGCACCATGGAGCTGCTGCTCGATCCCGATCCGTCAGGCAGCGTGCTGCGGTTCATGGAGCTCAACTGCCGTCTGCAGGTCGAGCACACCGTCAGCGAGGAGCGCACGGGCAAGGATCTCGTGATCGCGCAGATCGAGGTCGCGGCCGGCCGCCCACTCGCATGGACGCAGGACACGATCACGATGAGCGGCCACGTGATCGAGTGCCGGATCAACGCGGAGGATCCGAGCGCGAACTTCGCACCCGCTCCGGGCACCATCACCGCGTGGCAGCCACCGAGCGGCGCCGGCATCCGCGTCGACACGCACGTCGAGGCGGGCTACATCGTCCCGCCGTTCTACGACTCGCTGCTCGCCAAGGTCATCGTCAAGGGCGCAGACCGGGCCGACGCGATCGAGCGGATGCTCGGCGCGCTGGGGGCGTTCCACGTCGCGGGCGTGCCCACGACGATCCCGATGCACGTCGCGATCCTGCGGAGCGAGGCGTTCCGCACCGGGCGGTACGACACGCGCTCGATCCCCGGATGGGGGACGGTTTCAACTTGAGCAACTTGCGATCCGCAAGTCACTGAATTTCCGAGAGCGTGAGTTGTCCGCGACATCACCCTGAGCAGGGGACGGTTTCAACTTGAGCAAGTTGCGGTCCGCAAGTCACTGATTTGCTGTGCGCGTGTCTGGCCGGTGAGCGTCACGGCTACGTTCTGGAACCAGCGCGCGGTGGCGCGCGACACCAACGCGCCGCGCGTCGCGATCGACGATGGATAGGAGATCGACGCAACGATCCCGATCCGCGATGAGCGCCGGTGCAGACCGCTCTGCGTCGCTGTGGGTTCTGATGACCAGCCGCGTCGGGCCGCCGGGGCGCACGCGGTCGCGGCTGCTCACAGAACCGCACAGCGCTTGCCTTCGCGCCGACGCACCGTTTCGAACCTTGGGGTTCGAGGAGGCAGAACGGAGGAGCGGAGGAGCGGAAGAGCGGAGGAGCGGAAGAGCGGAGGAGCGGAGGAGCGGAGGAGCGGAGGAGCGGAGGAGCGGAAGATCGGAGGAGCGGAAGAGCGGAGGAGCGGAGGAGCGGAGGAGCGGAAGATCGGAGGATCGGAGGCTCGGAGTATCGGAGACGGGTTCCACTTGAGCCCACTTGCGGCGTGCACGTGCGTGAGCTGTGGAACGAGTGCGCAGCGCCAAGGGAAGCGGACGGAGAATGCGGCGATCTCAACCGGCGGTGCGGGTGGCTCAGCGGCCAGTTCCCCTGCTGCTCCGCCCAGCTCGTCGAACCCGCGTCGCCTGGCGCGCACTCGGCACCTCCCGACAATCGATCAACCCGTATCTCCGCCACCCGGTCTGCAACAGCCACGTCTTCGGTAGCCAGACGACCATCGCATCGTACGTCGCGGGCACCTTCCACAAGAAGTCCCGATGCTCGAGCTGCTTCCACCCCGTGAACGAACATCCCGACGAGAACGGATCGACGA
>JAYVRN010000626.1:0-14924 GCA_043776275.1 Myxococcales bacterium
GTGATCCCGAGCTCTCGCTCCAGCTCCTCGACGGGCTTGCCGGGTTGGTAGGCGTCGAGCGTACGAACGTGGCGCGGAATATGCGCGTCGAACCAGTCGGTCACGGAACAGACCGTACAACGCCACGCACGAGAGAGGAATGCCCGCGACGCCCGGTCCGGTCTATAGTGCGCCCGCCATGCGTCGTCCCCTGCCGCTCTTGCTCGCCGCGGTCATTCTCCTCGCGCCCGGCCTCGCCCTCGCGGGGGCCGATGGAAACTTCGAGGACTATCAGGCTCGCGGCTGGATCTGGATGTACCTCGGCTCGTTCGGCGCCGGCTTCTTGACGTCCCTCACCCCGTGCGTCTATCCGATGATCCCGATCACGCTCGGCATCTTCGGCGCCCGTGGCAAGGACGTCTCGCGCGGCCGGCGCTTGCTCCTCGCCACCGCGTACGTCGTCGGGATGGGCCTGACCTATGCGGTGCTCGGTGTCACGTTCGCGCTCCTCGGTGGGAGCGCCGGTGCGCTGCTCGCGAACCCGTTCGTGGTGATCCCGATCTGCGGGATGTTCGTCGCGATGGCGGCCTCTTTGTTCGGCGCGTTCGAGCTGAACCTCCCTGCGTCGTGGCAGGCCAAGCTCAATCAGGTCGGCGGCAAGGGCTTCGGTGGTGCGTTCGCGATGGGCCTGGTCGGCGGCTTCATCGCCGCACCGTGCACGGGCCCGTTCCTCGCCGGGTTGCTCGCCTTCGTCACCACCACGCGCGACGTGATCGGCGGCGGCACGCTGCTGTTTGTCTATGCGCTCGGCATGGGCGTCCTGTTCTGGGTGCTCGCAGCGGCGGCGATGTCGCTCCCCAAGAGCGGCCGCTGGATGGACGCCGTGAAGTCGCTCGGCGGCATGCTGCTCCTGTTCGGTGCGATCTACTTCCTCCGGCCGCTGCTGCCGTGGATGCGCACGATCGCCTCGCCGGAGCGCTGGTTCCTGTGGACCTCGCTCGCGCTGATCCCCGTCGGCTTCGCGCTCGGTGCGCTGCACCTGACGTTCCACGGCTCGCTGCTCGACAAGATCCGCAAGGGTCTCGGCGTCGCGCTCGTCCTCGCCGGCGGCCTCGGCTTGTGGACCTGGAAGCTGACGCCCAAGCAGCACCTGCCGTGGACCACCGACGAGACTGCCGCGTTCGCGCAGGCCCGGGCACAGGGCAAGGGTGTGATGGTGGACTTCGCCGCGACCTGGTGCACGCCGTGCGAGGAGATGGAGCTGACGTTCGGCGACGACGAGGTGTTCGAGGCGATCACCACGAGCTTCGTCCCGCTCAAGCTCGACGTCTCCGAAGGCGACGCCGCCGACAAGCAGCACCAGGACAACTACGGCGCGAAGACGTTGCCCGCGGTGATCTTCGTCGACACCGGCGGCCACGTGGTCGGCCGGATCAAGAGCCTGGTCGAGCCCGACGCGATGCTCCAGGTCGTTCGCCCTGCGGCCCGCAAGATCCGCTCCGGCAACGAGAGCGCGCGCACCCCGTAGCAGCGCGGCGCAGCGCACACCGAGGGCGCCAAGTGCGCCACCGGGCGCCGCGGGCTTCAGAACAGCCGGATATTGCCGCGGAGGACGAGCAGCGCCTCGCCCTGCACGCTCTGGTAGTGCGTGCTCAGATCGTTCGCGACCGCACCGCCGCCGTTCTTGATGAAGTATCCCCACGAGATCGGGAACACCACGCCGATGTCGAGCACCTTGCCCAGGTGCTTGCCGAACCCGAGCTTGCCCTCGACGAGGAAGCCCTTGTCGGTGATCTCGTCGTTGGACAGCGGCGGATCGACCTGCTGGCCCGTCCCGATCCCGAAGAACAAGTTCGCCGAGATCTCGGCGTAGCTGCCCTTCCCGGCCTTCTTGTCCTCCTTGGTCTGCGTGCCGACGTCGACCTCGAAGTGCATGCCCGCACCGAACTGGGTCCAGGTGGCGAGCCGGCTGCCATTGGTGAACTGGTGGTGCTGGATCACCGCGTCGAGGAACAGGAACTGCGCGCCGATCGCGCCGCCATAGACGCCGTGGGGGGCCTTCTCGAAGAACCCGGCGCTCGCGTTGGCGGCGTCACCACTGAGGCGCTTGCCGCCCCCCCCACCACCCTCGGCTTCGACGAACAGCTTGAACACGTCGGCGTGCGCGTGGGACGGCGGGGAGAGCGTTGTGATCGCCACGACCGCCGCGAGCAGAGGGACTGGGCGCATCCCCGAAGTGTCGCCGATTTCCGCGCTGGCCGTCGTGCCCGGGCTCACACCGTCCCGCGCCACCCGCGGTAGCGTATGCTTGCCGAGGAATGGTCCCCCGGTTCGTGCTCGTGTTCGCCCTGTTCGCGAGCTGTCGCGATCCCGGCATCACCGAGCTCGAGGGTGTGCGCGATGCGGTCTGTGCTTGCAAGACGGCGGCGTGCGGCCAGATCGCGATGAAGCGCATCCCCACGGCCGAGGTCCCGAACAACCATCGCTCGCAGGCGATCGCGCGGGAGATGATGGACTGCCTCGCCAAGCTCTACGACGCCGAGCGCCCGGCGACCGGCCCCGATGATGAGGCCCTCGCGGCGCCGTCGGTGCCCGCACCTGCCGTCCCCGCGACGCCCTGACGAACACGACCGGATCGGGACCAGCGGCGCGGCCTCGATGCGGGACGGCGCTCAGTCCTCGGGATCGACCTTGGGCGTGCCGCCGGTCTTGCCCGATGGGCCGAGCTCGGGCTCGAACTGCCAGTCCGGCTCCACCGGCCCGACCCGCTCGTCGATCTCCTTCTCGAGGATCGTGCGCGTCTCGGGGTCGGCGGCCGCGTGCACGACCTTCGCGCCGCGGACCACGCCCGGCATGATCAGCGCCATCGCCGGGGTGACCACCACGTCGGCATCGGACTCGTGGCCAAAGAACGACGTGTGCTCGTAGTAGCGGACCGCATAGCGCACGAGCACCGCGAACGTGGCGGCCAGCGGCACGGCGAGCACCACGCCGACGAAGCCGAGGAGCTTGCCGCCTGCGACCACGGCGAGCAGCGCGCCGGACTCGGACAGGCCCACGCGGTGACCGACGATCTTCGGGGTCAGCACGCCGGCCTCGAGCACGTGGAGCACGAGGATCACGGCGCCGACCAGCCCGAGGGTCTGCATGCTGCCACCATCGGCGAGCGTCACGATCGCCGCGATCGCTGCACCGACGAACGTCCCGATGAACGGGATCACGGTCAGCGCGCCAACGAGGAGGCCGATCGGCACCGACAACGGCATCCCGACCACCGAGAACGCGATCGCATAGAGCACCGCGAGGATCGAGGTCACGATCGCCTGGCCGCGGACCCAGCCGGCCACCACCCGATCGATCTCGCGAGCGACCTCGCGGACCTCGGCACGCCGACGCGGCGGGATCATGTGGGCGATCCGTTTCACGAGGTTCGGGAAGTCGACCAGGAAGTAGAACGAGAACACCGGCACGAGCAGCGCCTCGGCCAGCACGCCGAGCAAGCTGAACACCCCGCCGAGCGCGGCCGAGGCGAGCTTCGCCAGCGGGCCCGAGGACGCGCCGAGCGTCTCCTTGAGATGCTCGCTCGTGACGGCCGCGCGCCACTCGGCGGGCATGTCGATCCCGAACCGGTCGTGCAGCCAGGCGCTGAGGTTGTCGAACATGCGGGGCAGGTCGCGCACGAAGTCCGACAACTGATCGGCGATCGCCGGCGCCGCAAATGAGATCGCGGTGACCACGATCGCGAGGAACGTGACCAGCAGGATCCCGGCGCCGACCGGGCGGCTGACGCCCCGCTTGACCAGGCGCTCGAGCACCGGGTTCAGCATGTACGAGATGCCGAGCGCGGCGAGGATCGGGCCGAGCACGCCCGCCAGATAGCTGAGCACGCCCCACCCCATGACCACGAAGATCATGATCAAGAGCCAGCGCAGCATCGCGAGGACCTGCTCGAGGTTCTTGGGCAACGGACCGAACGGAGCTGACACCCATCCCGGGCGTACCACGAGACGCGCGTGCTACGGGAGGACCGGAGCCAGGTCCATCGTGACCTTGCGGCGTTCGGCGCGCACGAGCTTGAGCTCGAGGTAGCTCGAGAAGTAGTCGTCGTGGCGGAGTTCGAACCGATGGACGCCCGCCTCGATCGCCACCCCCCCGCCCAGCGCCGTCAGCGGCGCGAGGTAGCGTCCGTCGACGAACATCTGCGCGTCACGCACGTTGCTGTGGACGTGGACGATCGCGTCCGACGAGGACACGCCGTTGGGGCCGACCTTGGGGCCGCAGGCAGCGCCCGCCAGGGCGAAGCCGAGGAAAAGCGGGATCGAGAGCGAGACGATGCGCTTCACGGAGCTCCCGCGAGCACGAGCTCGACGACGTCACCGGCGACCTTGACCTTGACGGAGGTGTCTGACGTCGGCGCCTTCTTCGCGAGCTGCGCGATCCGCTCGACGGACTCCGTGGTGGTCACGCCGATCACCCAGCCGCCGGGGGACAGCCGCCGGATCACGGCGCGCTGCACGCCCTTGGCGCCGGACAGGTACTTCTGCTCGGCGGCGACCAGGCCCCACGGGGTCTTGGGTGCGAGCCGCACCAGCACCACACCAGCGTCGGCGAGCGGGGTGTCATCTCCGGTGAAGCCGGTGGCGACAGCCAGGGCGTGCTTCGCAGGCGGCAGCACGTCGAGCGAGGCGCCGACCAGCGCGTGCTCGATCGCATGCGAGATCACCGCCGGATCCTCGCCGCGTGCGGCGACCATCGCGGCCCCCTGCCCCACCAGCTTGTGGCCGCGGCGCTCGAGAACCCGCAGGTGCGCGCTGACCAGCACCGCCGAGGTCGGAAGCCCGCGCACGAACACGGCCGGTCCCACGGTGACCCCGGCGATCGCCGCGAGCTCCGCCTTCGCATCGCCGCCGAGCCCATCGGCCTCGTCATCGTCGAGGGGCAGATCACCACCGGCCTTGGCCGCGGGGCCGGAGGCGGGGGGGCGCTTGATGCTCATCCCGCCGGCGCGCAGCGCACCCGCGAGCGCTCCGAGGCCGGGGAGCTCCTTCTCGGCGGTCGCGCCGTAGCTCGCGCGGACGCTGGTGCCTTCGGTGACGCGCAGGAGGATCGTCACGCTCCGCCCCTTGGAGGCCTCACCGGCGGTCATCACCGGGATCGTCATCTCGCCGAGCTTGCTGCGCACCTTGTCCCGATCGACACGCACGGTGACGTGCAGTTGCCGACGATCGTCCGACGTGGTGTCGCTCGTGACGGTGAACTTCGCGACCCACAGCCGGGCGTGGGCCACGATCTCCCGATCGAGCTCGGCCTTCCTCGTCGTGCGCACGTCCGCCGCCACCACGTCGACGAGGGCGAGGTTGATCGCCTTGCCGAACGCCTCGTCGAGGGCCGCGACCCGCGGATCTGCACCGGCGGACTCCGCGTCCCCATCGGTCTCGTAGGTCGCGATGTCCTCCGCGTGCGCGGGAACGACGAGCGCCGCCAGGACTCCGAGGATCAGTGCACACCGCATGCGCCACGAGCCTAGCGCACCGAAGCAGCCGACGCCGATCGCGCACGCGCCAAACGCGCGACGGGCACCCGTTGTTCCTCAGGTGTAGACCTGACTCTCGTGGACGATCCGATCGATCTGCACCACGCGGAGCCTCGGCCTCACCACGTAGTGCAGGAAGTACCCAATCCCGACGCTCAAGCGACGCCCACCGCCCCGGCGCAGGCCGAGGTTCGGGTGGACGGCGAGGGCCGCATATGCGTCAGCGAGCGCGTCGTGCAGCCGGCTTGGTGCGCTTCCGTGGGTTGCGATCCACCGGTCGTCGGCCGCCCGGATCGATTGCTGCGCCCGCGCGCTGAGCCTGACCGCGAACGGCCTGGTGACGTCGGAGATCGAGGAGCGACTCCTCACCGGAGATCGACTCCCCGCGCCGGAACTCGGCACGTGAGGCGCGGATGTCCGTCTCCACCTCGGCGGCGTACCGCCACTCGGGACCCGCACGTTCGATCTGGACCGTCACTTCCGTGCCGTCCGGGAGATCGACGTCGCTGATCACGATCTGCCCGCGCGAGACCTTCGCTGTGAAGTGACTCACCATACCTCCAGGGTAGCTCAGCGCTGGAACCGTCACCAGCCATGCCCTAGCGACGAGCAACCCGCGCGCCAGCGCAACGCCGCGAGATCGTGAGCGCCGGCGTCCGACCTGTCCTGCCGGCGGACGACCCGGACGGACAGCCGGACGACGCCACCCGTGTTCACACACCGCGCGCCGGTCGCCGTGGACGCTCGTGTCGTGAGCCGCCCCCCCGAGAAGGCTGCGGACGGTCCGTCGCGGACCGTGATAAGAGGGCCCTGGAGGCCCCGATGGCGATGCGCGAGACCGAGCGTTCGATGCGTGCGTACTTCCTGATCGTCGGCGCGATCAGCGCCCTGCTCGCGCTCAGCGACATCGGCACCGCGAGCAAGCTCGGCAAGGTGCTCGGCTCGCTGCCGGCGAGCTGGATGCTGGCGCTGTGGTTCCCGATCCTCGCGCGGCTCGTCCTCGGCGTCGGCTACTTCGCCGCCGGCATCAAGCTCAAGAGCGCGCTGCCGCTGGGCGCCGGCTGGATCAAGCAGCTGCTGCTGGTGTCGATCGTCGTCATGATCACGGACGCGATCCTGATCGGCGCCGTGCTCGGCACCCAGTTCGGCCAGTCCGGGATCACGAGCTCGCTGATCGGCCTCGTGATCACGGCGTACCTGCTCGCGAACCTCCGGCGGCTCGCCGACCAGGCGATGGCGAATCAGCCTCCGCCTGCCCGCGTCGCGTAGCTACCGCTTCGTCACGATCACGAACAGCGTCGCGGCGGTCGCGCCCTTGACGTCGGCGTCGATCGCCCCGGCGGTCGCGAGCTTGCCAGCCTTCCCGGTGATGCGCGGCGCCCCCTTGGCCCACGGCGGCAGCTCCTTGACCCAAACGGTGGGCGCGGAGAGGCCACCGACGGTGTAGCCCACCGCCGGCGTCGCGATGACGCCGTCGACGATCACCACCGGCGTCCCGGCATCGCCGGCCACTGGGAGCGCGCGCGGACCCACCAGGGCGATCCGCACAGCCTCGATCGGCACCGCCATCGTGACGCGCCACGAACCATCGGTCTCGGGCTCGGCCGCGACGCCGATCGCCGCCGCGACCGCGGCATCGATGCGCGCCTTGAGCTTGGGATCACCGAGCTTGTCAGCGAGCGTCCCACCGCCCGCGAGTGGCAGCGCCCGGATCGCCACCGCGAGGGCTTGCCGCGCGACCTCCTCACCGCGACGCCGCGAGGGTCCGCGCGCGACCGCCGGGTTCGGGGCTTGCCGATCCGCGAGCCCGATCCCCGGCGCGGTGACGAGGCCCCTGCCCCAGTCGACATCGGCGCGCGCCGACGCGGTCAATGCGAGGATGAGGCAGGCAAGGCGCAGCATGACACCAGTCTACCGGCGAACCGGTCCGATGGTCGCGTCCCACACGGATCGACGCTACGCTCACGTGCCGTCGTGCCCGAGCTGCACCTGATCGATCCCGCGACCTGGGTCGCGCAGCCCTGGCGAAATGGCGCGGGCGTGACCCACGAGCTCGTCCGGTTGCCCGCGGGCGACGCGCCCTTCGCGCTGCGCGTCAGCATCGCCGAGATCACGCGCCCGGCGCCATTCTCGCCGTTTCCGGGCTATCAGCGCTGGTTGTATCTCCTCGACGGCGGCCCCGTGACCCTCGCGATCGAGGGCCAGCGAGATCGGGTGCTCGCCCGTCCTGGCGATGGCGTCGAGTTCACTGGCGAGGCCACCGTCGCCGCGACCGTCGTGGCCCAGCCGTCCCGCGACCTCAACTTCATGTGGGCCGGCAAGCCGAGCTCGTCAACGCCCCCGCAAGTGGGTGTGCTCCAAGGTCCCCTCACGCACGCGCTGGTCAGCCCCACGTTCGTCGTGGTCTCGATCGCCGGCGACGTCGCGGTCGGAGGGCAGCTGCTCGGTCGACATGGCTGCGCCTGGAGGACGGGTGAGCCTGCCACGACCTCGTTGACCCTGGCTCCGGATGCGCTCGCGGTGGTGCTCGAGCTGGAACGGGTAAGCTGACATGTCGTCGAGCCCGACCTACCTGGCCGCCTTACTCGTCACGTGCCTGGGCACCGGGTGTGGTCGCATCAACATCGATCCGCTGAGCTCCACCGCCGATGGCCAGCCCGAGCGCTCCTATGTGGACGTGATCCTCGCCGACCGGCCGATCGCCTACTTCCACCTCGAAGAGCAAACCGGCACGAGCGCACTCAGCACCACGGGGTCCGAGGTCGGAACGTACAGGTCCTCGGGGCCGTCCGGAATCGTCGACCTGGCACGCCCTGGGGTCCTCGCCGGGAGCCTCGCTCCGGCCGACAACCGCGCAGTCCGGTTTCGCGGGGAAGGCAACGCGGGCGACGGCAGCGAAGGCTACGTCGAGGTGTCCACCACCATCGTCGCGTGGACCGGCGACTTCTCGATCGAGCTATGGATCCAGCCCGCCGAGCCGAGCCCGGTGGGCTGGGGTGGGCACGCCTTCGTGTGCGAGGACTACCTGACCAATGGATTCAGGCTCGGTTGGAGTGCGGACCGGACCGTCCGGATGTGGAGCACGGAGGGGGCCGGCACCATGAGCGTGCGGGCGAGCACGCAACTCGCGATCGGGACCTGGTCGCATCTGGTGGCCGTCCGCCAGGCCGACGTGGCAACGCTCTATCTCGACGGAGCTGTGATTGCCTCGGGCCCATTTCAGATGATCCCACCCACCGCCTCCGCGGACTGCGGGTTCGCCGCGTTTCACGGCCTGTTCACCTCCGCGATGTTCGACGAGCTCGCGCTCTACGCGACCGCACTGACACCGGCGCAGATCGCAGCCCACCATGACGCCGCGCAGCGGTAGCTGCCGGCTGAACCTACGCCTTCACGAACAGCAAGTACCCGATCGCCTGCGTGCCGATCGGCCGGAAGTGATACGTCGCTGCCGGCGATGTCGTGGTGAACGCGAAGCCGGTCGACTCTGCGGCCCAGGTCCCGACCATGGAGGTCGTCCCCGACGGGCCGGTCAACGTCAGCGTTCCGGACTGATCGGCGCGCACGTCCATCGTCGTGGTGCTCGACGTCGTCCCGCTCGTCGTCGCGTTCTTCCAGGTCCCGACCAGGCCATTCACCGTCCCCTGGGGCAGGAACGCGGTCAGGATCAGGTGATTGTTGCCGATCACGAAGTCGGTCTCGATCGGTTGCTGCCCGGTCGGCACCAGCTTCACGCGGCCAGGCGCCGGGACCAGATACGTCCCGTCCGCCGGGCCCGTGGGCGTGGTCGCGGTGGTGCCGTCCGCGCGAAACGTGATGGTCGGGAACCCGGTGCTCTGATCGGCCTCGGGTGCGCGGTTCCAGGTGCCGATCAGCGGTGCCAGCTGTGGATCCGCATCGGGCAGCGCGACATCGATCGCAGCGTCGATCGCGCCGGCGGGTGCATCGATCGTCCCGCCACCACCGCCATCGTCTCCACACGCCGCAAGGGACACGGCCACCGAGAGGGCGATCGGGATGACGAGCGACGAGCGGTGCAGCATCCCACCACGCTACCAGAGCCGCGGAGCGACACGCAGCCCGTGCCGTAGCTTGCCGGCTACTCCCACTCGATCGTGCCGGGCGGCTTGCTGGTGATGTCGTAGACCACGCGGTTGATCCCGCGGACCTCGTTGATCACGCGCGACGAGATCCGCCCGAGCAGATCGTACGGCAGGTGCACCCAGTCCGCGGTCATGCCATCGCGCGAGTTGACGGCGCGCACCGCGAGGGTCTCCTCGTAGGTGCGCGCATCCCCCATCACGCCGACGGACTTCACCGGCAACAGCACGCCGAACGACTGCCAGATCTGCTCGTAGAGGCCCGCGGCGACGATCTCCTCCTCGATGATCGCATCCGCGTTGCGCAGCACATCGAGGCGCGCCTTCGTGATCGGCCCGAGGCAGCGGACCGCGAGGCCCGGGCCCGGGAACGGCTGACGCCACACCATGTGCCGCGGCAGGCCGAGCTCGAGGCCGAGCTGGCGGACCTCGTCCTTGAACAGCTCGCGCAATGGCTCCACCAGCGCGAGCTTCATCCGGTCCGGCAGCCCACCGACGTTGTGGTGGCTCTTGATGACGGCGGAAGGCCCCTTGAACGAGACGCTCTCGATCACGTCCGGGTACAGCGTGCCCTGCGCGAGGAACTCGGCGCCGGAGATCCGCTTGGCCTCCTCCTCGAACACGGCGATGAACTCGTAGCCGATGATCTTCCGCTTGCCCTCGGGGTCGGTGTTGTCGGCGAGCTTGTCGAGGAACCGCTTCTCGGCATCGATCACGCGGAGATCGACCTTGAAGTGATCGCGGAAGATCGTATCGACGTAGCCACGCTCGTTCTTGCGGAGCAGGCCGTTGTCCACGAACACGCAGGTCAGCTGATCGCCGATCGCCCTGTGCAACAAGGCCGCCGCGACGCTCGAGTCCACGCCACCCGAAAGGCCGCAGATCACACGCCCGCCACCGACCTGCGCCTTGATCCGCGCGATCGCTTCGTCGACGAACGACGCCATCGACCAATCGGCGGCGGCCTGGCAGATCCCGAACAGGAAGTTGCCGAGCAGCTCCGCACCGCGCGGCGTGTGCACGACCTCGGGGTGAAACTGCACGCAGTGGATCCGCTTCGCGACGTTCGCGAACCCGGAGTACTTGCAGTTGTCGGACTCGGCGGTGTGGGTGAACCCGACCGGCACGCCTTCGACGTGATCACCGTGCGAGGCCCAGACGCTCAGCTCCTCGCCCTCGGTGAACGACTTGAGCACGCCCTCGGCCTTCTTGATGCGGACCGCGGCGCGGCCGTACTCGCGCTTCTCCGCGGGGCGGACGTCACCGCCGAGCAGCTTCGCCGTGAGCTGGGCGCCGTAGCAGATCCCTAGGATCGGCACCGCGAGCTCGTACAGGGACGGCGTGATCGTGGGCGCGCCCTCCTCGTAGACCGACGAAGGACCGCCAGACAGCACGATGCCGAGCGGCTTCATCGCGCGGATCGCCTTGAGCTCGGGATCGAGCGCGAGCGTGTACGGATGGATCTCGCAGTAGACGCTCTGCTCGCGGATCCGGCGCGCGATCAGCTGCGTGTACTGGGAACCGAAATCGAGGACCAGGATCAGCTGATGTGCCACGTACCGTTACTCCCGCGGGTGGGTTCGCGCCGATTCACTCGGCGCGGATGGGTTCGCGCCGATTCACTCGGCGCGGATGGGTTCGCGCCGATTTACTCGGCGCGATAATTCGGAGCTTCCTTGGTGATGATCACGTCGTGAACGTGGCTCTCGCGGAGGCCCGACGACGAGATCTTCACGAACCTCGCCTTGGCGTGCATCTCCGCGATCGTCGCGCACCCGAGGTACCCCATCGACGCCCGCAAGCCACCGACCAGCTGGTAGATCGATTCGCGGAGCGAGCCCTTGTACGGCACCCGGCCCTCGATGCCCTCAGGCACGAGCTTCGCCGGCGCCTCGACATCGCCCTGGAAGTACCGGTCCTTGGACCCTTCCTTCATCGCGCCGATCGAGCCCATGCCGCGGTAGCTCTTGTACGAGCGACCCTGGTAGAGGATGACCTCGCCGGGCGCCTCGTCCGTGCCGGCGAACAGCGAGCCGATCATCACCGTGTCGGCGCCCGCGGCGAGCGCCTTGGCGACATCGCCAGAGAACTTGATGCCGCCGTCCGAGATGATGGCAACGCCCGAGCCCTTGGCCGCGGCGACCGCATCGCCCACCGCCGTCAGCTGCGGCACCCCGACACCCGCGACGATCCGCGTGGTGCAGATCGAGCCGGGCCCGACGCCGACCTTGACCGCATTGACGCCGCACTCGATCAGCGCGCGGGTGGCCTCACCCGTGGCGACGTTGCCGGCGATCAGCTGCAGCTTCGGGAATTTCTTCCGCACCTCGCGCACCGCGGCGAGCACGCCGGCGGAGTGACCGTGGGCGGTGTCGACGCAGATCACATCGCAGCCGGCGGCGATCAACGCCTCGATCCTGCCATCGCGGTCCGCCCCGACGCCGACCGCCGCGCCGACGCGCAGCCGGCCCATGTCATCGGTGGCCGCATCCGGGTTCATCTCGGCCTGCTCGATGTCCCTGATCGTGATCAGGCCCTTGAGCTTGCCGCCGCTGTCGATCACCAGCAGCTTCTCGATCCGGTGCTTGTGGAGGAGATCCTTCGCCTCGTCGATCGAGACGCCATCCTTCACCATCACCGGGTTCTTCGTCATCAGCTCGCCGACCTGGAGGTCGAGGCGCTTCTCGAACCGCACGTCGCGATTGGTCAGGATCCCGAGCGGGCGCTTGTCAGCATCGACGACCGGCAGGCCGCTGATCCGGTTGTGCCGCATGATCGCGAGCGCATCCTCGAGCGTGCGCGACGGCGCGATCGTCAGCGGATCGACGACGATGCCCGACTGCGCCTTCTTCACGCGACTCACCTCGCGCGCCTGCTCCTCGATCGTCAGGTTCTTGTGGATGAACCCCATCCCGCCCTCGCGCGCCATGCGGATCGCCGTGGCGGCCTCGGTGACCGTATCCATCGCCGAGCTCACGAGCGGCATCCGCAGCGCGATCGAGGGCGTGAGGCGCGTGCTGACATCGACGTCACGCGGGATCACCTCGCTGTGCGCCGGGACCAGCAAGACGTCGTCAAAGGTGAGCGCCTCCCTGAGCTGGTCCTCTAGCATGGCGCACCCTACTCCTGGGGTATGACCTCGGCAAGCACACCACCGGGGCCCAGAGCCCCAGATCCGGGGTGATCACTCCCAGGGCAGTCGCACGCAACCGACCGATTTGTTACTCACCATCGTGGCACGCACATTGATGTTCCCTCCGTGTCTCCCGGGAGAGGTCATGCGCCAAGTCATTTCTTCGCTTACATGTTTCGGTCTCGTTCTCGCGTCTGCCGTGGGCTGCGCGGGTAAGGCTCCACCTGGCAGCACCGGCGACGACGTCATGGACGTCGATGCCGGGGTCGATGCCGCGCCCGAGACCGGGCAGAAGCTCAGCGGCAAGACGATGGACTACTTCACGGCGAACACGCCGATGGACCTGGTCGCCCTCGCCACCGATGGCATCGCGCCACCGATGACCGCCACCAGCGCCACCGGCGGGCTCTACGAGCTGCTCGGCGTGCCCACCGGCAGCAAGCTGTACCTGACAGCCACGCGGACCAACTATCGGCCCACACGCAACCCGCCCGTCACGATCGAGGGCTTGCCCGTGGTGGCCGACCTGTACATCGCGACCGTCGCAGACATCAACCGCCAGTACGCGACCGCAGGAAAGACCGTCACGGCGGGCAAGGCGTTCTTCGCCGCCGATCTGAAGCGCAACAACGGCATGCCGCTCGAGGGCATCGCCCTCACCGATGTGGTGCTGCTCGATACACTGAACGCGCCCGTGATCGTCGCCGGCACCTACTTCTTCGGGACCGCGGGCGATGTCGATCCGGCGCTGATCACCGCGACCGCATTCGCCGGGCGCTCGCGCGTGGCGATGCTCGACGTGCCGCCCGGCAGCTACACGTTGAAGGTCACGTACCCCAACGGCGTGGGCGGGACGCAGACCTCCCTCACCCCGGTGACGTTCGCCGCCGATGGCGCGACCCTCGCGATCTCGGGCGGCGTGATGGGCGGTGGCACCGCGATCACGAACCCGAAGTTCACCACCGACGTCTATCCCAAGCTGCAGAAGGCGGCGGCGGGTGGCCTCGGCTGCGCGAACTGCCACACGCTCGGCGGCCCCGCAGGCGGCGTCCTCAAGTTCGATGACACCCCGACGGTCACGCTCGCGAGCATGACGGCGATCACCGGCGTGCTCGATCTGACCACGCCCGCGTTGTCGCTGTTCCTGACCAAGCCGCTGTACGAGCCGGCCCCGTACAACCACCCGAACGCGACGTTCGTCGACGTCAACGATCCCGACTACAAGCTGTTCCTGCTGTGGATCCAGCAGGGCGCGCTGCCGTAGACCGAGCTCAGTTCGCATCCGTCGCGACCGTCGGCCCAGCCGGCGGCACCGAGACCATCGCGTCCTGGCTCCCGCCGTTCCGACGGTGGAGATTCTCCGCGACAGCGGCAGCCGCGAACCGGCGAAGATCCGCGAGGGCATCGAGCGCGAGTTCGGGCGCGAACTTCGCGACGGCGTTGGCGGCGAGCTGGTCGAGCTTGACCTGCTGGTGCCACTGGTTCGTCGTCTGGGACGCCGTGATCTGGCGCCGCGTGGTGAACATCAAGAGGCCGGTCTTGACGTCGAACATGCTGACCTCGGTGTAGCCATAGACCTCCTGGTGCTTGCCCGGGAGAAACAGCGCACCGACCACGGTGGCGTAGCCCCACGCCCACGGATTGAACCGCGAGCCCTTCGCGAGCACCTCGCGATACAGCAGCAGGTAGCGGAGGCGATACCGCGCGGCGATCTCGCGGAGCGCCTCCATGCCGAGCGCGCCCGAGGGGATCACCATCGTCTGCGTGACCAGCGAGAACGCCGGATCGGCGCGCAGCGTCTTGATCAGCGGCGCGACGCCCGCCGGCACCCGATCGTCCGGGTTGGGGCCGCGCCAGTCGCGTGCGGTGGCGATCGGCAGCACGCCGACCCGCGCGGGGAGATCGAGCTCGATCGGCGCGGCGAGGATCTTCTGGATCGCCTCCTCGGTCAGCGCGCCTTGCGGGTTCTTGTCGAACAGCGATCGATCGAGCGGCGGCGGCGCCTGCGGCATCGCGAGGGTCGCTCCCGCCGCCATCGGCGCGGAGGCCATGTGCATCTTGGCGCCACAGGCGCCGAGGACCACGAGACAGATCACGGACAGTGCGACGCGGGTGCGATGCAACACGACAGGCCTCCTCGCGGGCCGCTCGGACTCGAGCGACACCGTCGGTGAACTAA
>JAYVRN010000627.1:0-4131 GCA_043776275.1 Myxococcales bacterium
GCCGATCGCGGGTTCAGCTCGATCGCCACGCGTGCCGCGGCGATGCAGTCCAGCCACCGGCCCTGCGCCTGCGCGACGGCGGCGAGGAACCGGTTCGGCCCCGGCAGCTTGGGATCGAGCGCCTTCGCCTTCTCGAGGTGCGCCTTCGCCTCGTCGAACTTGCCGAGCCGGAAGGCATCGACGCCGGCCTGGAACTCGCGCGTCAGCTCGGACGCCGGCTGCGCCGCGGTGACCGTCGTCAGGGCGAGGAGGACTGCCGCGGCGGTGCGCCCGATCGTCACGAGCGTCACAATACCCTCACTCACCCGGAGCCGGATTCCTTCGCCGTGTAGTTATTTTCGCGCTTACTTCGTCGCGCGAAAACTCTCCCGGCGGCTCAGTCACATTCGCACGCGAACTCGTGCTGCGTCAGGCACTGGTCGGCGCCGATCACGCCGATGTTGCTCTCCTTCTTGAGGACGAGGCACTCCTCGCCGATGCCGTTAGTAGGTTCGTTGGCCCCGAACGGGAGGAAGCTGAGGAAGGTGAAGTCGAGGTCGTGGAACTGATCGCGGAGCACCAGGTCGCGCGCGCCGACCACCCGGTAGAGGTGCGTATCGCCGCCAGCGGTCTGCGCATCGATGTACGCCTCGAGCGCCGTGGCCTCGGCCTGATCGTCGAGCCGGAGCAGGTGCGTGCCGAGGTTACTGCACGTGAGCAGCGCCGCGGGCTGCGAGTCCTTGGCGAACACCGCGTACCGGGAGTTTCCCGCGCCGGCGACCGGGACGAAGTTGGCCGGGCATCCGGCGGCGTCGGGCATCGCGTCGATCGCCGGTGGTGTGCCCGGCTCGCCGCCGAGGGAACCATCCGCGAGCTTGCCGTCACCGGGAACGCCGGTGCTGGCCGGCGTGCTGAAGCTGCACCCAGCGACGAGCAACCATGCGGCGGAGGCCCTCACAGGCCGAGCATACCCAAATCCTTCGGGTTGGGTTGTTTCGCCCATCTGGCTCTACGTGGTGATCCAGCGGGTGCAAGTCCCGTCTCGGCAAGCGGTGACGCGCCGAGTAGCAGACCCAGGACACGGACCGAGAGGGACGTGGACCAAGCTGGGCGACCAAAGCCTGTGCCTACGCAATCCTCCCCAGAAGATCGCGTCACCGTGTTCATCACCGAGCCAGGCGCTCACCGCCCACGACGGATCCTCGCAGGATGTTCGTCGCGGACGTAGTGCGCCTCGGTGCCGTCGAGGAACCAGATCGTCTCGGTCTTGACTCGATCTTCGTCGATGCGGATCCCCGCATCCTTGATGGGTCACCGTGGTTCACGGTGCTACTTCTGAAGCGAGTACATCGAGGTAGGTCACGTAAACGAAGGAACGATCGCGTTGCTTCCCGGAGACTTCCTTGAGCACACCGAGATCAACGAGCGTCGAGATTGCCTTCGTGGCTGTCGGTCTCGTTGTGGATAGCAAGGTTTCAGCTCCAGCCGCAGTGAGGATTGGGCGTCGAGGCAGTTGCTCGAACAACCTGACCGCGCTGATTGAAACGCCGTCGCCGGATACGACGCGCTCACGATCCTGACTCACGAGTCGAAAGAGCTTCTTGGCGGTCTGCACCGACTCCAGTGCCATAGACGCAACACCTTCGAGGAAGAAGCTCATCCATCCCTCCCAATCGCCGTGCGAGCGGACAGCGGTTAGGCGTTGGTAGTAGTCGTCACGGTGGCGCTTGAAAAACAAACTCAGGTACAGCATTGGCTTCGACAGCAGCTTCCAGTGCTCGAAGAGAAGCGTGATGAGGAGCCGACCAAGTCGGCCGTTTCCGTCGAGGTAAGGATGAATGGTCTCGAATTGGGCGTGAACGAGCCCAACCCGAACCAGTGCAGAGAGCTCTTGCGTCTCCGCGTGCATGTACTTCTCTAGGTCGGTGAGGACTTCGGGAAGAAGGTGAGGCGGAGGCGGAACGAATTTGGCGTTCCCGGGACGAGTGCCGCCGATCCAGTTCTGCGAACGTCTCGGCTCACCCGGTGCCTTGTCCGCGCCCCGCACGCCGCTCATTAGAATTGCGTGCGTCTCGTTCAAGAGACGCATGGACAACGGCAGGCCCTTTGGATCCGCGAGTTGATTCCGTGCGAACTCAAGCGCCGCAAGATAGTTGCAGACGTCTTGAACATCCGCGTCCACGCTTGTCGGCGGTTGCGATTCGACGGTCATCAAGTCCGTTAGTGTCGCTTCCACACCTTCGATCTGGGATGAGAGCACCGCCTCCTTGCGAACGAACCCGTAGAGGAACCAGTCTATCGACGGAACCATGTCGACGGCGACCTCGAGATGGCGCAACGCCTCCTCCGCGGCCTGAAGTAGCTTCGCATCGGGAATTAGGTTGGGTTCGCGCGGTGGCAAAGTAAGCGGAACGAAGGCGTTTACCTCTTCGCCACTCGTCGTGCTCAGCTCATATCGGCCTGAAATTCTGGGCATTTGAGACGCTATGAAAGCGTACTTTCATAGCACGAACCGTAATGAAAGCCGACTTTCATAGCTGGAGGCGGTAAGAAAGCCCCCTTTCTTAGTGCTGAGCGAGTCGCCTGGCGAGCGTGGCGCGCCTCGGCGAGCTCGTCGACCGCGCCCGGTCCTCCAACGCTAGCGTCTGCGCAGGATCTCCACGGAACCTCGTCGGCCCCTCCGCGGTGGGTGCGCGGCGCGTCCTCGACGACATGGTTGGTTGCAGCAGGAGGTCGTCATGTCCCTGGTCCCTGTCTCCGCGCATCCCCCTGCCCTCGCCGGGCCCGAGCTCGCCGCTCGCGCCTCGGCGCTCGTCCTCGCCGCCCTCGGTCCCGTCGCGATCGGCGCGATCCTCGCCGTCCACGGCTCGAGCCCCACGCCCCTGGTCGCCGTGCCCGCCGTCGTGTTCGGCGTGGTGGCCGCGACCGCGCCCGCGCTGTACATCGCCACGGCGACTGCTGGCACGGCGCCGTCTCTCGCGGCGGTGGTCCGCGCATTGGGGATCGCGCTCGGTGCATTCGGCGTGGCGCTCGCTGGCCTCCTGCTCCCCGCGGCCTTCCTGTCGCTGTCGTCGGTCTCGCCGAGCACGACGTTCGTGGTCGCCACGGCCGCGCTCGGGGGCGCCGGGCTGCTCGCGTTGCGGCGGCTCGCCCGCGAGCTCGATCCGAGGGCGATGCGCCCGTCGTTGACCTCGGGCGTGGTGTTCCTCGTGTGGTCCGCGGCCACGCTCGGGATCGCTGGGCGGTTGTGGTGGGACCTCGCCACGGAGGTGATGTCGTGATCGCCGCACCAGTCGCGTCGCTCGGATCCTCCGGCGTCGGGGTGCCCGCGGGTCCCGCGGCCCCCACTACCTCCGGCGGTCCGGCCGCGAGCTTCGGCCTGATCGATCAGCTGCTGCGCGATCGCGATGCGATGCTCGCGCGGATCACGGCGGGCAGAGATCTCGCGGCGATCACACGCACGATGGTCGCGACGATCGCGATCGCGATGGCGATCGTCGGTGCCGCGCTCGGCAGCTATCGCGGCGGCGTCCAGATCGGCTTCGCCGCGATCAAGCTCCCGCTCGTGCTCCTCGGGACCGCGGCGCTGTCCGCACCGGCGCTGACCGCGATCGGCGCCGCACTCGGACGGCGCGCCCGCCTGACCGCGGACCTCGCCCTCGTGATCACCGCGCTCGCGTTCGGCGCCCTGCTGCTCGCCGCCTGCACACCCCTGATCTTGCTGGGGCGTGCGATGGAGCTGTCCTATCACGACATGGTGCTCGGGACCGTGGTCGTGTTCGCGCTCGCGGGGTGCGCGAGCCTCCGCATGATCGTCCACGCACTCGGCCTCGAGACCGGCCCCGGTCGTGGCAGTGCGATCGTCGGCCTGTGCGTGGTGTTCGCGCTCGTCGGCGGGCAGCTGTCGTGGGCACTACGCCCGTACCTCGTGCGGCCGCGAACCCCGGATGTGCCGTTCGTCCGCGAGGTCGAGGGCAGCCTGTTCGATGCGATCACCGGTGCGGTCCGCTCCGCGCGCGGCATCTACGTGCGCGATCGCGCGCCGCTGCCGGGAGAGGACTAGTCGTGTCGCTCGGCATCCTCGGCCTCGGCTACGCCGGGATCGGCGTGGTGATCGCGATCGGGGCGCTCGTGCTGCGCCGCCGGATCTCT
>JAYVRN010000628.1:0-4115 GCA_043776275.1 Myxococcales bacterium
AACACGCTGGTCCCCGGCGCGGTCGGCACCGGCAAGACGATCTGCATCGACTACAGCTCGCCGAACATCTCCAAGCACCTCGCCTACCACCACATCCGCGGCACCACGATCGGCCACGCCCTCGCGCAGATCTTCCGCGCGCTCGGCTACCAGGTCGTCGGCATCAACTTCCTCGGCGACTGGGGCACCACGCACGGCATGGTGATCGCCGCGTACGAGAAGTGGGGCGCCGACGAACCTCTCGACGTCAGCAAGCTCAACGACCTCTACACGCGGTTCCGCGCGGCGATGAAGGACAACCCGGCCGTCGAGCAGGAGGGCCGCAACGCGTTCAAGCGCCTCGAGGACGGAGATCCCGCGGTCCGGGCGCTGTGGCAGCGGTTCCGCGACATCTCGTGGGCGGAGTTCGAGGACATCTACAAGATCCTCAACATCAAGTTCGACGAGGTCCGCGGGGAGGCCGCCTACGAGGGCGACATGCCGCGCGTGCTCGCCGAGCTCGCGCCCTTGATGACGATCAGCGAAGGCGCACACGTCGTCGAGCTCGAGGGCGAGAAGAACCCGATCCTGCTGAAGACCAAGGACGGCACCACGCTGTACGCCACGCGCGATGTCGCCGCGGCGCAGTACCGGTGGAACACGTTCCACTTCACGCGGTCGCTCTACGTCGTCGATCGCGGCCAGGCCTCCCACTTCCGCCAGCTGTGGAAGCTGTTGCAGAAGGCCGGCCACACCTGGGCCACGCACTGCGAGCACGTGCCGTATGGACTGATCCGCGTCGCGGGCAAGAAGACCACCTCGCGGCTCGGCGGGGTGGTGCTGATGCGCGACGTGTTCAAGATCGCCGAGGCCGAGGTGCGAGAGATCATCGCGAACGTCAACCCTGACCTCCCGCCCGCGATCGTCGACGATGTGGCCCCGAAGATCGGCATCGGCGCGGTGGTGTTCGCGAACCTCGCCACCCAGCGCGACAAGGACATCGACTTCGATCTCGAGAAGGCGGTCTCTCTCGAAGGGGACTCCGGCCCCTACATCCAGTACAGCCACGCACGGTGCGCGTCGATCGCGCGCAAGGCGGGCGAGACCATCACCTCGATCGAAGGCGTGGAGTTCTCGCTGCTCACGCACGACGCCGAGTGGGCGGTGGCCAAGAAGCTGCTCGAGTTCCCCGACATCGTCGTCCGTGCGGCCGACAACAGCGAGCCGCACGGGCTCGCGCACTACCTGCTCGCCCTCGCCGGCGAGTTCTCACGCTGGTACACCCAGGGCAACGGAGATCCCGCGCTGCGCGTGATCGTCGACGATCCCGCACTCCGGCGCGCGCGCCTCGCGCTGGTGGCGGCGGTCCAGGCGACGTTCGCCACGGGCCTCGGCCTGCTCGGCATCGCCGCGCCCGATCAGATGTAGTGGCTCACGGCGCGCGGGCGCTCGTGATGATGTCGCCGAGATGTCCGGCGGCACCGGCGACTCCGCCCGCCAGCGGCCGGCTACCGGACAGGTCGTCTCCAGAGTTCGCGGGGTTGCGTCAGGAAGACGCCGGCCTCCCGCTTGCTGGACGTGCGCTACGATGGAGGTGCCATGGACGAGCACGCAGGCAAGGTCTGGACCTACGACGAGCTCGTGGGGGTGGCGGAGCGATCCGACGGTCGGAAGTACGAGATCTTCGATGGAGAGCTGGTCGTGAGCCCAGCGCCCAGCCTCGCGCACCAGCTGATCCTCGGCAACCTCTACGTGCTGTTCCGGCAGGCGCTCGTTGAATCAGGGATCGCGACGGTCCTGTTCGCGCCGTTCGACGTGATCCTCGGCGCGTCGCGCGTGGTCCAGCCCGATCTGGTGGTCGTCCGCGCCGGGCGCAAAGGCGTCCTCCAGGCGCACGGCGCCATCGAGCCGCCGGATCTCGCGGTCGAGGTGCTGTCGCCTGGCAATCGCAAGCACGACCGCGTGCGCAAGCGCAGGTTCTACGCGCGGAGCCGGATCGCCGAGTACTGGATCGTCGATCCCGAGGAGAAGTCGATCGAGGTCCTCGCGCTGATCGAGGACGGGCTCACGTACCGCAGCGCCGGCTGGTACACCGCCGGGGATCGTGTCCAGAGCGCGGGCTTTTCGCTCGAGCTCGCCGTCGACGACGTGTTCGCGGTGCCGGAGCCCGACCAGGCGATCCTCGACTGAGCCGCGGTCGACCTCGTACCGACCGCGGCGGTCCGCTCAGAGCTTGCCGAGCGAGCGCGGCGGGCGGCCGTGCTTGCCGCCGGCGACGGTCAGCACCACGAGCGTCAACACGTACGGCGCGAGCTGCGCCAGCTCGTGCGGGATGCCCACGCCCGAGACCTGGAGCGCGATGTTGAACGCCTCCGCGGCCGCGATCCCGGCACACGCGAGCGCCGCGATCGCGGGACGCCACCCGGCGAGGATCACCATCGCGAGCGCGATGTAGCCGCGCCCGCCCGACATGTCCGCGACGAACCCGCCGACCGAGAGCGTGAGCTGCGCGCCACCCGCACCGGCGAGCGCGCCGCCGACCAGCGCGGCGGCGATCCGCGGCCGGTGCGGCGACACGCCGACCGCGGTCAGCGCGTCGGGCCGATCGCCGGCCGCCCGCAGCCGGAGGCCCCACCGCGTGCGCCGGATCGCGATCGGCAAGGCCACCGCGGCGACGAGCGCCAGCCAGACCAGCGGGTTCGCGAGGACGTCGTGCCCGAACGCCGGGACCGGCGGTGAGTTGGCGCCCTCGTGATACACGAGCTGGAGCAGGAACCGCGTGCCGCCGAGCGCGATCACGTTGAGCGCGATCCCGATGATCACCTGATCGGCGCGCAGCCGCAGCGCGCAGAACAGCTGGACCGCGGTGACGAGGACACCGGCGAACATGCCGCCGATCACGCCGGCGAACGCCGAGCCCGTGGCGTGCGCGAACGCCGCCGCGGTGAACGCGCCGAACAGGAGCTTGGCCTCGAGCGCGAGGTCGATCACGCCGGCGCGCTCGGTCAGCGCGCCGCCCATCGCGGCGAGCGCATACGGGACCGCGATCCGGATCACCTGGGCGAGGAACGCGAGGGACAGCACGGTCTCGATCATCGGCGCTGCCTCCGGACCCACGGGCCCGCACAGGCGACCGCGAGCACCACCACGCCCTGGAGCATCTCGATCAGCTCCTTGGGCACCTCCTCGGCGACGGACAGCCCTCCCGCGGACAGGAACCCGAGCATCAGGGCGGCGACCGCGACGCCGGCCGGGTGCGAACGCCCGAGCAGCGCCACGCTGATCCCGAGCAGCCCGGTGCCACGGCCGAGCCCCTCCTCGAACGCGTGCTTGTGGCCGAGCACGAAGTTCGCGGCGGCGAGGCCCGCGAGCGCGCCCGAGCCGATCATCGCGAGCACGCGGACCCGCGAGACATCGATCCCCACACTGCGCGCCGCGGCCGGATCGCGCCCGACGGCGAGCCACGCCATCCCCCAGGTCGTCCGTGCGCGCAGCCACCACACCCCGCCGATCGCGAGGATCGAGATCACGAGCGTGGCATTCGCCGAGCTCCCGCCGAGCCCGAGCTGCGGCAAGCGCGCCCCCGCCACGATCTGGCCGCCGGTCGTCGTCCCCCCCTGGAACAGCACCACGTTGCCGACCCACAGCGCGAGGCCGGCCACGATCGCGTTGAGCATGATCGAGGTGATCACCTCGTGCGCGTCGCGGGTCACGCGCAACAGGCCGATCGCGGCGCCGACCGTGCCGCCCGCGAGCGCCGCACCGAGGAGGCACGCGGGGACCGCGAGGATCGCGGGCGCGCTCTCGGGGAGCGCGCGGCCGATCACGGCGCATGCGAGCACGCCCGCGGTGAGCTGACCCTCCGCGCCGATATTGAACAGCCCCGCGTCGAGTGCGATGGCGACGGCGAGCCCCGTCAGCGCGAGCCCCGTCGCCTTGTACAGGAGCTGGCCGAACCAGTACGACTCGGTGAACGTGTGGCCCAGCATGTGCCACCACACGTGGCCCGGAGACTTGCCGACGATCAGCATCAGCGCACTGCCGATCGCCACCGAGACCAGGAGCGCGATCACGGCGGCCTCGAGCTCGCGGCGGACGTTCGCGCTCGGGCGCAGCCAGCCGATCACGCGGCCCCC
>JAYVRN010000629.1:0-14773 GCA_043776275.1 Myxococcales bacterium
GGGTGAGGAGTGTGATCGCGGGACGCCGGGCCTCTCCGGCGATGGCTGCACGTCGACGTGCAAGGTCGAGTTCGACACCTGGCATGACCTGACGCCGCGGACCCTGCGTGCGCGCCAGCTCGCCCGGATGGTCTACGACAACGAGCGCGGCGAGTTCATGCTGTTCGGCGGGTTCGATGGGAGCCAGCCGCTCGACGAGACCTGGATCTACAAGAGCGGCGCGTGGTCGCAGCGGTTCCCGGCGGCCTCACCTGAGGCTCGGTACGGCCACTCGATGGTCTACGACGCCTTCCGCAAGCGCGTCGTCATGTTCGGCGGCACCAACGGGGCCGACATGTTCGGTGGAACGTGGGAGTGGGATGGCACCGTGTGGACCAAGCTCAACCTCGCGACGCACCCCTCGGATCGGCAGAACGCGGCGATGGCCTACAACTCGACCGAGCACCTCACGTACCTGTTCGGCGGTTCGAGCCCGACCAGCACCTTCCCCGCCGACACCTGGACGTTCGACGGCACGGTCTGGACCAAGCTGACGAACCCCGGCCCCGGATCGCCCGTCGACGCGCAGATGCTCCGTCACCCGTCGATGGCGTTCGACCCGGTCAACGATGTGATGCTGATGGTCGCCGAGACCCAGATCACGGGCTCCGTCGCGAACGAGAACTCGCTCTACAACTGGGATCCTGCGTTTCACCAGTGGTACGAGCAGGAGCAGCAGCACATGCCGGCGTTCATCGACATCTCGATGACGTGGGATCCGCGCCGCCAGCGGATCGTCCTGTTCGGTGGCTACCTCGGTGACTTCGTGACCACCTCGGGATCGACCTACGAGGTCGACGGCTTCCAGCTCCAGGTCGGGCCGGCTCTCCCCGCCGGTGGTCCACCCACGCGCGCCCGCGCCGCGGCGGCCGCTGGCCCCAACGGCCTCGTGCTCTACGGCGGGATCGATTCGCAGGGTCGGGCGCTGAACGATACGTGGCTCCGCGGTGATTCGCTCGGCACCACGATCTGGGCCTCGACCCCCACCAATCGCGCACCCGTGCCGCGGATCGGTGCGGTCGCCGCGTACGACGCCGCGCGCGGTGAGGTGGTGCTCTACGGCGGTGCGGACAATGGCGCGCTCGGCGACACGTGGTTGTGGGATCAGCCGAACTGGAGCTCGGGTCCGGCGGGGCCGCAGGCTCGTGCGTTCAGCGGCATGGCGTACAACGAGGTCGCCGGCGAGACCGTCCTGTTCGGCGGTACGGACTTCAGCGGTGTCGGCAGCGGCAGCTCCGGCGAGCCGATCGTCGGCTGCGGATCGGGCACTGGCTCCGGTAGTGGCTCGGGTTCCGGATCGGGCGCCGGCAGTGCCGTCGCGGCGCCTCCGGGAGATGCGATGTGCCCGAACGAGTTCTCGGACACCTGGGAGTTCAAGAACGGGTTGTGGATGCAGATCTCGCTCGCGGCCTCGCCGACCCGGCGCGTGCTCCCCGCGATGACCTACGACGCCGACCACGGGCGCGTGATCCTGTTCGGCGGCACCAACGGCGGCGTCCCGATGGCCGACACCTGGACGTTCAAGCGCTCCGACGATACGTGGACTGCGCTCGCGACGACCGTCTCGCCGCCCGCGATGTACTACCCGCGCCTCGCCTACGATCGGACGCGAAACAAGGCGGTGCTCTACGGCGTGATCGGCCAGGGCATCGCCGCGCGCGCCGAGCTGTGGGAGCTCGATGGCTCCACATGGTCCAAGCCACCGGTCGGCACGATCGTCCCGCCGACCCGCACCGGCGGTGCGTTGCTCTACGATCCGCTCCGCCAGCGCGTGCTGATGTTCGGCGGCAAGCTCCCGAGCGGTCAGCTCATCAACGACACGTGGGAATGGAACGGCGCGACGGCGACGTGGACGCAGCGCTTCCCGGTGCAGTCTCCGCCGCTCCGCACCAACGCCGCGGTCGCGTACGACGCGATCCGGGGAAAGGTGCTCGTGTTCGGTGGCCTCGGCCCGCTCGGTGTCCGTCTCGACGACATCTGGGCCTATGGCTTCGAGGCGCCCGGGGTCCCCGTCGAGACCTGCGGCGTCAATGACGATGCCGATCACGACGGACTCCGCGGATGCTTCGATCCCGACTGCTGGGCGACGTGCACGCCCACCTGCCCGCCCGGCACCAGCTGCCCGTAGGGCCGCGCGCTCAGTTCAGCATCAACCGCGCGGTGACGAACACCGACCGCGCGCCCGTGGTCATCGTCTCGCCGCTGACCTGCTGTGCGAAGATCGAACCGCGCACCCCGACCGCCACGCCGTCCTCGATCCAGTAGCTCGTGCCGAGGTTCAGGTAGTGCTCGCGCACGTGCTGATCGGGCTCGCGGGTGTCGACCATCGAATACGAGGCGCCGAGGCCGGCGTGCTTCGTGATGCCGAGGTCCGTGCCCACGGAGAACGTGTAGGAGCGGAACAGATCGGGGAGCCGGTACTTCGAGTCCGTGGGGTCGAGGATCTCGTTGCGATTGCGCGAGACGTTCGCGAACGGCGAGAGCGCCCCGATCGGGGTCGCCACGTGCCCGCGAGCGCCCAGCCGCAGATTGTAGCCACGGATCGTCTGATCATCGTCCACCGCCTGCTGCGTATCGAGGCTGTACATCTGGATCTCGGCCTTCGCCTCGAAGTGCTCGGAGTGAAACATCACCGCCGGTGAGCCGAAGTAGATGTGCAGGTTCTGATCCGGGAGGTTGTTCTGCGAGTTTCCGACCTGCGCGGCCGCCAGGTAGAACGGCCGATCGAAGGGCTGTAGCTTGCCGCCGATCGCGAGCGTGCCGGTGATGCCGGTCGGGTTCGTCGAGTGGAACGTGGCGGCGAACGTGAGGTACTTGTTCGGCGCATAGCTCCCGAACAGTCCGTTGCCGCGGTCGGCGCCGGAGTAGAGCAGCGGATCTCGCGTGTAGAGATCCGAGTAGAGGAGATCGCCGAGATGCGACGACACGTAGTCGTAGCTCGCCGGATCGGCGATCCGGCCCGCCGCGAACGAGAACCCCGCGCGCGTGTAGCGCACGAACTGATCGCGGATCGCGAGCGCGGCCTGCCCTTCCCAGACGCTCGCGCCATAGCCCAGCGGACCACCGAGCGAGGCTTCGAACTCGCTCGCGAACGTGACGTACCGCCCCACACCGCCGCGGAGTCCGAGGCGAGACACGGCGACCGTTGGGTTCTGGCCGCTGGTCTTCACCTCGGCGGGCTGGTGAAGACTCTGGAGATGCATGCCGCCGGCGATCGCACCGTAGGGCTCGATCCACGGCTTGTTCTTCACAGCGACCGGCGCAGCGACCTTCGCCTGCACGGTCTCCGCCGGTGGTTCCTCGTCGGCGGCGGCGGTGGTGACCACCACGGGACGCGCGGACTCGGCGGGGAACTCGATCTCGGCGTCGGCGTCGGCGACCGCGGTGGTCGCGAGCAACAGGGTCAGGGTCAGCGTTCGGATCTCGGTCGACATCTCAGTCCTCCAGGGCCGCGGTGATCTTCGCGAGGCCGTCCGCGCTGCGCACGGCTCCGTAGTGGTTGCGGAAGAACCCGTTGTAGAAGTAGCCGCTCGTATCGAAGTCGTTGAGGCCATCGAGCAGGTTGTTCGCGCACGCCGTCGGATACAGGCGCGAGGCATGCTCGGAGACGAACTCGTCCTGCTGTGTCCCGTTGGGGAGATCCTTCATCGTGATCGTCGTGTACGAGACGGTGTGCTTCCCACAGGCGCCGCGCTTGCCGAACGCGTAGTCACCGTCGGCGCACGGGGTCTCCCACCAGCCACCGAACTGGCCGTTGTCCGTGGGCATCGCGGGGCCATTGAGCGGCCGGTGGAACGCGGTCGCGGTGTACTGGTTCCGCTGCCCCATCTGGCAGGTCACCGTGCCGCGCATCGTGAGGTTCACGCCGCACTGCTTCGCGAAGCTGACCACGCCGTGGTTGGCGCCCGAGGCCACGACCACATCGTGGATGCGCTCGAAGATGTTGACGTCCCACACACCGTCTTGCTTCTCCGCCCACAGCCGGCGGAGCGCATCGCGCACCGTGGTGGCACCGAGGGAGAACCCGACGAGCGAGATCTCGCGGCCCGGGTTCGCGATCGCCACGCGCTTGACCAGCTCCTGGAGGATCGGCACGTCCCAGCCATGGTCGGCGTTCTTCGCCGTATTGCCGGTGTCCTTGCCCTCGGGGCTCTTGGGGTCATCGATCAGGTCGGTGCGAAAATCGACGGCGAGCGTCCGGAACCCCGAGGCCGGGAGCAGCTCGGCGAGTTGATCGCGGGCCGTCGTATCGGCGGGAAACATGAGCGATGCCGGATCCGCGTGGACGAACTTCATCCAGCCCGTGGGCGACTCCGAGTTGCCGTGGACCAGGATCACGATCGGCTTCGAGGTGTCTTCGCTGACGCCCGCCGGGAACGGGAACTCGCGCGCGGCGCACGGATACCCGGGGATCGTGGCGGCCGGATAGCTGAGCCCCGCGGTGGAGCACCCGGGGTGCATCGCGCCGGAGGCGTCGGTCGAGATCGAGCGATACCGACCGCCGGGATATATCGCGTCGCCGGGCTGCGGCATCGAGACGCCGTCCCACCGGTTGCGCGGCGCGGCGATCAGGCCGTCGTGGAAGTCATAACCGGCGGGCGCCATCGGCGCGGCGGCCATCGTGTCGGTGCAGGCCGTGTGGTCGACCCCGGAGCCCTGGTCATCACCTGGTTCACCCGGATGCCCGGTGCCGCCGAGCTGGCAGCCCATCAACACGATCAAGAGCGCGCTACGCATGCGGAGGCCTCGAGCAACCGCCGTACCAGCCGCGTTGCCTGTGGGGACCAGGGCATCGGCTGTTGGCCGAGGCCAACTGTGGGCGCGAGCCAACAGGGCGCGCTACCGTCGGTGGGTGACGGCGCGGAGCAGGCTGGCCTTGATCGCGGTGGCGCTCGCCGTGGTCGCCGGCGGCCTCCTGAGCTTCGCGGTGGTGCGCCGTGGCCGAGCACGACCGGCCGTGGTCCCGATCGCGGGGGACACCTCGAGCGACGCCGGGATCATCGACGTCGCGGAGGTCGGGGCTCCGGCGAGGGGCACACTCATCAACATGATGGTCGTGGCGATCTATAGCGCCGCGTGCCGTCACGAGGTGGGCTGCGGTACCGGCGATCTCACCCGGTGCGACTACATCGCCACCACGATGCGGCAGCTGCCCGAGGCGCTGTCACTGCAGCGCTGCCCGCACCTCGACGAGCGTGAGGCTCGGCGCTGCCTGACCGATCTCGCGGCGGGCCCGTGCGCCAACGTCGCGCCTGCGCTCGAGGTGCTCGAGCTGCAAAAGGTCATCGCGCGCCTCCCGAGCTGTCGTCACGCGTGCGAGTGACTACTGCTTCGTCACGGTCAACGTGTACGCGCCGGTGGTCGCAGCACTTTCGTGATCCACGACGATGAAGTGCTGGCCCGCGAACGTGGTGGTGATCGAGATCGGATTGCCGGGGGATGCGAAGGCGTTGCCGAGACAGACCGGCGTGGCGGGCGACACACTGCAGGGTGCGATCACGTACGCCTTCACGCCGGTGATGCCGATCAAGTACGAGTCGCCGAGCGCCGCCGTCAGCCGGTACACCGCATCGGCGCCGTTCATCACGAACCCACCGCACGAGGACGAGATCGTGGAGCTGCGCCCCATGGTGGTGCCTGGCTCGGAGCCTCCGGTGGCCGCGACCACACCCGGATCCGCGCAGGTCAGGGCGGCGAGGCGGGCATCGATCGCGTCGATCGGCCCGTCGGAGATATCGGCGGCCGGGGCATCGATCGCCGGGCTCGCGATGCATCGCTGGTCGGCGCTGCACACCAGGCCCGACGGGCACTTGCCATCGCTGCAGCGGAACTGCCCGCCGCCGTAGTCGGCGCTGAACAGGCAACCACCCGCGAACACGAGCACACAGACGGCGAGGTTCCACGGCATAGTAGCGACGCCGTGCCATCGTACCAGGTCGATCGTTCGCCGAACGACGAAGGCGCCGGAGCGCCACCGGTGCCGCGGCAGCTCGGCCGCTATCAGCTGCTGGGGCAGCTCGCCCTCGGCGGCATGGCGGAGATCCACCTCGCCCGGCTCGCAGGTGAGGCCGGGTTCGAGAAGACGGTGGTGGTCAAGCGGCTGCTCCCCGAGCTGGTCGCCTCGCCGGCGTTCGTCGCGATGTTCCTCGATGAGGGCAAGCTGGTGGCGCGCCTCGATCACCCCAACATCTGCGAGGTCCACGAGCTCGGACGCGATGGCGCCGAGTACTTCCTCGCGATGCCGTACCTCGATGGCGTGCCCGTCACCGAGCTGATCGCTCGTCCGCGCGATCCGGATCGGATCTCCGAGCTGCGCGTGGCCTGCAGCGTGATCCTCCAGGCCTGCGCCGGGCTCCACCACGCGCACGAGCTCCGCGATGCGGATGGGCACCCGGCCGGGCTCGTCCATCGCGATGTCTCGCCGTCGAACCTGTTCGTCACCTCCGCGGGAGCCGTGAAGGTCCTCGATTTCGGCGTGGCCAAGGTCCGCGGCGCGGCCGAGACCGAGGCCGGGACGATCAAGGGCAAGACCCAGTACATGGCACCCGAGCAGCTCCTGGGCGAGCCCCTCGATCGGCGGTGCGATGTGTTCGCGCTCGGGATCGTGCTCTACGAGCTCGCGACCCACCAGCGCCTGTTCAAGCGCCCGAGCGACTATCTCGCCGCGCGAGCGATCCTCGAGGAGCCGATCCCGCGCGCCGACGTGGCAGATCCGGCGATCCCCGCTGCGATCGCGGAGGTGATCGCCACCGCTCTCGCCCGTGACCGCACCGCGCGCTATCCGGATGCCGCCGCCCTGGGCCGTGCCCTCGAGGACGCGCTCGTCCCGCATGGCGGCCCCGCGAGCGCCGCCGCGATCGCCGCGGTGGTGACCGCCACCGACGAGCTGACCGCGCAGCGCACCCGTCAGGCCCGCGTGATCGCGGAGGCGAGCTCGCTCGCCCTCGAGCCCTCGGTGACGCGCCCGCTGCACGGTGAGGCGACGATCGTCACCCCTCGCCGCACGAGCCGCCTACCGCTCGTGGTGGGTGCAGGGCTCATCGCGGTGGCCCTCGTGGTCGTGCTCGTGATCGTCCCGATGGTGCGGCGGCACGAGGCAACGGCGATCGCGACGCCCTCCGAGATGCCCGACGAGACGCCCAGCGATGCCCGGCCAGCCGCGCTCGCGACCGCCCCCGACGGGATCGACGCCGCGAGTGCCCTCCCGATCATCACGCCGGATGCCGCGGTGGCGATCGAGATGCCGGCGGACTCCGCACGAACGCCGAAGCCGGGCACGCTGAGCATCGATTCCACGCCGTACGCCCGGATCTATCTCGACGGCAAGCTGCTCGACCTGACCCCGATCCTCCGGCGTCCGATCGCCTCCGGCAGGCACCGCCTCCGCGCCGTCCTCGTCGATGGCCGCAGCAAGGACCTCACCGTCGACGTCCCGCCCGGCCGCGCCGCCAAACCGATCGTCCTGACCTGGTAAGCTTGGCGCGTGCGCGGCACGCTCGCTCTCGCGTCGATCCTCGCGATCACCGGCGCGCTCGCGGGCTCGGCCGCTGCCGACGATGACCTCGCCGAAGCCCGTCGCCTCGAGGCGGCCCTCGACTACGACAAGGCACTCGCGATCGTCGAGCACGTGCTGGCCACGGGCGGTGCGACCTATCCCGACCGCTACGTCGAGCTGCAGCTCTACGCCGGCCGCCTCGCCGCTGGCCTCGATCGCACCCAGCTCGCCGAAGATCACTTCGTGCGCGCGCTCGTGATCCGCCCCGCGGCGACGCTCCCGGAGGGCACCTCGCCGAAGCTGATCGCCCCGCTCGATGCCGCGCGCCGCCGCGCCGTGCCGCTGCGCCTCTCGGTGATCTCCGTCGATGGCGCGGTGAGCTTCCTCGTCGATGCCGATGCCCTCGGTCTCGTGCGAGGCATCGCGCTCACCGTGGTCGATCCGCATCAGGTGCGGCGCGAGCTGGTCGAGCGCGGGGCGATGCGGCTCGCGGTCCCGGCTGGCACCACGGCGATCGAGGTCGCGGCGCTCGACGCTCAGGGCAACCGGATCTTCAAGAGCGTCCCTCCCGCGCCGACCGCCTCCGCGGCTCCGCTGCCGTCGCTGCGCACCCCGGCATCACCTCGCCCGAGCGTCCCGGCGCGGTGGTCGACCTGGGCGGTGGCGACCGGCGTGGTGCTCGGTGCCGGTGCGTTCTCCGCGTGGAGGTTCAACCTCGCGCAGCACGACTGGGATCGAATGCGCGCCGAGCCCGAGCGCTTCGACTACTCGGCGTTGACCGCCGTCGAGGATCGCGGCAAGCGGTGGGGCCTCACGGCGAACATCGCGTTCGGCGTGGCCGCGCTCACCGGCATCACGTCCTTCGTCCTCTACTATCGCCAGCGCGGCACGCGCGTGCTGGTCAGCACGACCGGCATCGGCGGCGAGTTCTGAGCAGCGCCGCCACACCGATCGCCAGCGAGCCGAACCCGGCACCGCCACCACCGGCATCGAGCGCACAGCCCGGCAGATCCTTCGTCGCATCGGAGCCATCGTCGCTCCCGCTGCCACTGCCGCCCCCGCTGCCGCCACCCACGCCTGGCACCGTGACGTTCGCGCTCGCCATCGAGGTGTTCCCCGCCGCATCGCGCGCGACCGCCACCAGATCGTGCGCACCAGCACCGGCCGCGGTCGCGTCCCATGTGAACTGGTAGGGCGCCTCGACATCGGCTGCACCCACGGGCGTACCGTCGATCGAGAGCGTCACGCTCGCCATCGCGGTGTCATCGCCGGCGGCGACCACCACCGTCAGCTGACCACTCACCGTGTCCCCGCTCCCCGGCGTCTGGATCGCCACCGTCGGCGCCGTGGTGTCGGGTCCCGTGGTGGTGCCGCCGCCGCCGATCAGGCCGAAGAACGACGCCGCACGCCGCGTGGCGCAGATCCCGTGATCCTCGAAGTACGAGCCCGCGGTCGCCGTGCAGGCGCCCGCCGGATCCGCGCCCACGGCGTTCGCGTGCCCCATGCCGGTGACCTTGTACGCCTCGACGAGGACTGCGCCGTTGGTCGCCTTGTACGCGGTGCGCGTGGTGCTCCCGATGGTCTCGGTCTCGTCGGCGATGTCATCGGCGCCCGCGACGTTGGTCCACTGCTTGATCAACTCGGCCTCGTTCGCGGGGACCACCGTGGTGTCCGTGGTGCCGTGCCAGATCTGGACGCGCGGGTACGGCCCGGCGTGCGAGCCGCGCACGAGATCACCCCACTGCGCGGGGGTCTTGGTCACCCCAGGACTCTGGCAGCTGTAGGCCCCGCTGACCGACGTCGCGCAGCGGTACGGCACGCCCGACATGATTGCGCCGCCGGCGAACCGCTCCGGGTAGGTCGCGAGCATCACCGCCGTGAACGCCGCGCCGGCGGAGAACCCGACGACGAACACCTTTGAGGCATCGCCACCGTGCAGCGAGATCGCCTTGTCCACCATCTGGATCACCGAGGCGTTCTCGCCCTGCCCGCGCACCAGGTTGGCGGTGTCGCCGTACTCGCCCGCCCAGTTGAAGCAGCGCACCGGATTGTTCGCGGTCTGTTGCTCTGCGTAGACCACCGTGAACTTGTACTGGTCGGCGAGCTGATTCCAGCCGGCGCTCTCCATCGCCGCCGCGGTCTGCGTGCAGCCATGGAGCACCACCACGATCGGCCGCCCGGTGGCGAGGCCCGCCGGTACGTACTCGTACATCGCGAGCGCACCGGGGTTGGTCCCGAAGCTCTGCACGGGCGTGAGGGTGGCGTGGGCCGACCGCGCAGTGCACAGCACGGCGGAAGCGATGACGAGCGAACGAACGAGCTGCATGCGCGCTCGCGACTGCATGCGACGTGCCCCGACCCCGAGGGAACTGAGCCCGCTCGCGAGAACGGTCTTGCCCCTGATCCACCACGCGCTGTTGGCCCGCGCCAACAGGATCACGCCGCGATCGTGGGGCGTCGCCTACGGCCGAGCGCCAGGCCGAGGCCCGCGATCGCCACCAGCCAGCCCGCACCACCCGCCGCCGTGCAGCCACCGTCGCCGGCGCTGCTCGGATCATCGTCGCCACCGCTGCCACCGCCGCTACCGCTGCCACTGCCACTGCCACTGCCACTGCCGCTGCCCCCACCGCCGCCGGTCAGGCCAAAGAACTGGGCCGCGCGCAGCGTCGAGCACACGTGGACATCGAGGAAGTACGCGCCGGTGGTCGCGGTGCACGCGCCCTGCGGATCGGTGCCGATCGCGATGCCGTGGGACATGCCGGTGATCTTGTAGAGCTCGACGACGGTCTGCCCGCCGAGCTGGTAGGCCGTCCGCGTTGCCATGCCGATGGTCTCGGTCTCGTCGGCGGTCTGATCGGCGCCGTGGACATCGGTCCACTGCTTGACCAGCTCGTCGGCGTTGGCGGGCGCGACGGTGGTGTCGGCGGTGCCGTGCCAGATCTGGACGCGCGGATACGGGCCCGCGAACCCAGGGTGGGCCGCGCGCACGAGCGAGCCCCACTGCGCGGGGGTCTTCACCACGCCCGGGCTCTGACACTTGTAGGCGCCGTTGACATCGGTCGCGCACTTGTACGGCAGCCCCGCCATGATCGAGCCCCCTGCAAAGCGATCGGGCCAGGTCGCGAGCATCACCGCGGTGAACGCCGCGCCGGCCGAAAGTCCGACGACGAACACGCGCTTCGTGTCGATGCCGCGGAGCGCGATCTCCTTGTCGATCATCGCCATGATCGACGCGTTCTCGCCCTGCCCGCGCGTCATGTTCGCCTGATCGCCGTACTCGCCGGCCCAGTTGAAGCAGCGCACCGGGTTGTTCGCGGTCTGCTGCTCTGGATAGAGCACCGCGAACCCGTACTGATCCGCGAGCTGATCCCAGCCCGCGCTCTGCATCGCCATCGCTGTCTGCGTGCAGCCGTGCAGGACGACCACGAGGGGACTGCCCGCGGGGAGCCCGTCGGGGATGTAGTCGTACGCCTTGAGGGCGCCCGGGTTGGTGCCGAAATCCGCGACGGGCGCGAACGCCGCCGCACCCGCCATGCCCGTGGTGACAGCGATCGCGATCAAGCTCCTGACGATGCAACGCATGGTGACCTCCGGGGCGATCGCGCTGCACGGTACATGCCTGTCCCGGATGGCGCCACCCAACAGGCATGAGTCCTGCTTGGGCCCCGGACGTGACCTGGTACGCTCGCCCGATGGACGACTCGCCCCGCACGCGGCTGCAGCCACGCCCCGTGCGCATGGTGCATCGGCTGCGCATCACCGTGGAGGCGGGACCGGATGCAGGCGCGCAGCACGCGCCCGATGACGTGGCTTCGATCGCGATCGGTACGAGCGAGGACAACGCGATCGTCCTCACCGATCCCACCGTCAGCCGGTATCACCTCGAGCTGCGCCGCACCGCGAGCGGCGTGCAGGTGGCTGATCTCGGCAGCCGCAACGGCACGTGGGTAGGTGGCGTGCGGGTGGAGCGCGCGATCGTGCCCGCCGGAACGCGCCTCAGGATCGGCGACACCACCATCGCCGTCGAGGATGCGGGCTCGATCGTCGCACCTCCGCAGGCCGACGCGCCGCGCCCCGCCGATCTGGTCGGCGAGAGTGAAGGCATTCGCGAGGTCGCGCGCCTCGTCCACAAGCTCGCCCGCGTGGACTCCTCCGTGCTGATCCAGGGCGAGACCGGCACCGGCAAGGAGGTCGTGGCCCGCGCCCTTCACGAGGCGAGCCCGCGGCGCGGCGGCGAGCTGGTCGTCGTCGACTGCGGCTCGATGCCCGCGACGTTGATCGCCTCGATCCTGTTCGGGCACGAGAAGGGCTCGTTCACCGGCGCGGACCAGCGCCGTGCGGGCGCCTTCGAGCGCGCCCACGGCGGCACCGTGTTGCTCGACGAGATCGGCGAGCTCCCGCTCGAGGTCCAGCCCGCGCTGCTCGGCGTGCTCGAGCGCCGCGCCTTCAGCCGGGTCGGTGGTGCGCAGCCGATCGCTGTGGACGTCCGGATCCTCGCCGCCACCCATCGCGATCTGCGCGCCGAGGTCAACGCCGGCAGGTTCCGCGCGGATCTGTACTACCGCCTCGCCGTGGCGAAGATCCTGATCCCACCGCTGCGCGAGCGTCCGGAGGACATCGCTCCGCTCGCCGCGCACTTCGTCGAGAAGCTGACCGGTGTGGCCGAGCTCGGCCCGCTCGCCAGTGCGCTCGAAGCGCTGCGTGCACATCCGTGGAGCGGCAACGTCCGCGAGCTCCGCAACGTGGTGGAGGCGGCGATCGTGATGGGCGAGCTCGATCTCGGTGGAGAGCGAGCCGCGCCCCTCGTCGCGGCGCCGAGCACTGGTCGAGATGTCGCGGCCTATCGCGATGCGCGGGCCGCGGCGCTCTCGGCGTTCGAGGCGGCGTACCTGAAGGACCTGATCGCGCGCACCGACGGCAACGCCTCGGAGGCGGCTCGGGTGGCCCGGATGGATCGGCCGTACCTGCTCACGCTGTTGCGCAAGCACGGCCTCCGCAGCTGATCAGCCGCCGCCGCCGGTCGAGGTGCCACGACCTGCCGGCGGTGCGGCCTTCGGAGTCGCCTTCGGAGTCGCCTTCGGAGTCGCCTTCGGGGCGGGCGTCACCTTCGGAGCGGGTGCCGGTGCGACGGGGGCAGGAGCGGGCGCCGGTGCCGGCGCTGCCGCGGAGGGCTCGGGCATCGGCGTGGGCTCGGCCGGCTCCTCGTCCGGATCGATCCCCGTGATCTCGTCGATGTCGGGCGCCGTGTACGGGAGGATCGGCGTATCCGCCATGATCTTCCCCGCGCCACCACCACCACACGCCGTGGCGAACAGGCCAAAGCATGCGCTTGCCAACACCTGAGCTAGTCGATTCCGCATCGCTGGGACGCTAACACGGGTCAGTAGCTGGCGATCAGGGTCAGCCCCGAGAACGCCGTGTACCCGCGCACCATGACGTAGTAGTCCCCGGCGACCGTGGTGGTCTGCGTGCAGGTCTCCGTGTTCCCGTTGACGTACGGGCGGCAGGCGTAGGTCGCCGTCGTCGGGCGGGCGCCGGCCCGGGTGTAGAGGTCCGCATCGCCAGTGCCGCCGCTGATCTTGACGGTCAGCGTCTTGCCGGCCGGTGCGGTGATGCGCCAGTACGCGGCGCTGCTCGCGGCGCCGCTGACGCCGGTCACCGCCGTGCCGTTGGTCAGGAACGGATCACCCGTGCCACCCCCACCACCGCCCGCGCTGTACGTGCCCTTCAGCGTCGCGCCCGAGAACGCGGCGTAGCCGTCGAGCATCACGTAGTACGTGCCGGCGGTCGGCGGCGTGAACGTGCAGGTCTCGGTGTTGCCGTTGATGTACGGCCGGCACTGGTAGCTGGTCTTCGTCGGGGCAGCACCGGCCGAGATGTACATGTCGAGATCGCCAGTGCCGCCACTCGTGGTGAACGTCAGCGTGGTCTGGCCCGCGGGGACCACGAGCGTCCAGATCTGCTGGCTGCCCGTCGCGCCGCTGACCGCGACGCCGACGCCATTGGTCAGCGCGCCGGGCGTCGTGCCGCCGCCGCCACCACCACCGCCACCGCCACCGCCACCGCCACCGCCGCAGCTCGCCGGTGCCGTGCCGACCGCGACCGCTGCCCACGCGCAACCGACCGCGTCCTTGGTCGCCTGGTCGTAGCCGAGCGCCGTCGCCGCCTGCTCCATCGCGGTGCGAACAGCGGCGAACTTCGAGTTCGAGGTCAGGATGTCGGTCTGCGCCTTGTACATGATCCGGATCGCCTTCTCGATGCCGATCCCGGTGACCGCCACGGTGGTCTTGCCGCGCGGGTGCTGACCACCCTTCGAGAGCAGGCAGAACATCAGGTTCGGCACGCCCGACGAGTAGTGAACGTCGACGTTGCCGACCGTGCTGGTCCAGACATCCTTCGAGGCGCCATCCGCGGCCGGATCGCACATCATGCGCAAGCCACCGGCGATGATGTCCTCACCGACGAGGAACGTGTCGGTCGAGATCGGGAGGCTGCCGGTCTTGCCGCCATCGACCCACGATTCGACGAACGCGCCGAAGATGTCGGACATCGCCTCGTTCATGCCGCCGGGCTCGCCGCTGTAGACGAGGCCGGACTCGCGCTCCGTCACGGCGTGCGTCAGCTCGTGTGCCGTGACGTCGAGGCCACGCGCCAGCGGTCCGCAGCCCTGTGAGGCCGAGCCGTCGCCGTACACCATCTGCGTCCCGTCCCAGTACGCGTTGCAGTAGTTCGAGGAGTAGTGCACCGAGCTGATCAGCGCCGCGCCCGCGTTGTCGTACGAGTCCCGGCTCCAGAATGCGTTGTAGCCGGACCACGTGTTGCCGGTGTTGTCGTACGCCGCGTTGACATCGACGTCGGTGGTCGCCGCGCCGCCCTCGCTGCGCTTGAGCGTGCCTGGCACGGTGGTGCCGTTGTTCGCGCTGTAGACCTTCCGGTTCTCGGCGAAGTAGATCTGCGGATAGACCGCGACGATCTCGCCGGTGTCCTGATCGACATAGACCTTGTCGCGCGCCGGGTTCTGCCCGCGCTTGCCCTCCGCGAGCGCTTCGTATGCCTTGTGCATCTCGCCATCGATGGTCTGGAGATAGACGGTGCGCTGCGGCGTCACCGTGAGGCCCGTGAACCGGCCATCGCCACGGATCGCGGAGGCCGCGGCGGTCTGCGAGATCGGGGTCTGCCCGAGCTCGGCGGGGATGTCTCCGCGCGCGGTGCCGTTGACCGAGTAGATCGCGCCCTTGA
>JAYVRN010000630.1:0-14740 GCA_043776275.1 Myxococcales bacterium
GGGCGAGATCGTGCAGCGCGAGGGCGATGTGGCGATCGTCGATGTCGATCGCGTGCTGATCGCGCGCACGCTCCTCCGCGAGCTCGACGTGGACTGGCCCGGCGTCGAGGTCGTGCTCCGGTTGCTCGCCGAGCTCACCGAGGCTCGCCGCAAGATCGCCGAGCTCGAGGCCGTGGATCATCCCGCGGCCTGAGCGGGTCTCTCCGCATCGCGCGTGGGGTGCGCGAGCAGCCGCGCGGCCTCAGTCCTTGTCGTCGCGCGCGGCGGCCTCGCGCAGCTTGTCCTTCTTGCTCTTGCGCCGGCCCTTGATGCCGCCCGTGGCCTGCACCGGCGTCGCGGCCTGTGTGGGCTCGAAGCCCGGGATGCGCTCGCGCACGAGGAAGTGCTGGTGGCGCTTCTCGATCAGCGCGAAGTGGTCCTTCATCTCCGGGGTGATGAAGCTGATCGCCACGCCGCTCTCGCCCGCGCGGCCGGTGCGACCGATCCGGTGCACGTAGTCATTCGGAGAACGCGGGAGATCGTAGTTGACCACCGCGGGCAACCCCGTGATGTCGAGCCCGCGCGAGGCGAGGTCGGTCGCCACCAGGACATGGACGCTCGACGAGCGGAACAGATCGAGGGCCCGGGTGCGCGCGCCCTGGCTGAGCTTGCCGTGCAGCGCGATCGCGTTGATCCCCGCGCTCTGGAGCTTGGCGGAGACGTGCTCCGTGGCGTGCGTGGTGGCCACGAACACGAGCACGCGCTCCCAGTCATGGTGCTCCAGGAGGTGGCGCAAGAGCTGCGTTCGCCGCGGCGCATCCACCTCGATCGCGCGCTGCTGGATCGCCGGCACCTCCGTGGGCGCCTCGGTGACGTCGATCCGGACCGGCTCGCGCAGCAGCTGTTCGGCGAGCCGGGATACCGCCGGCGAGAACGTGGCGGAGAACAGCAGCGTCTGCCGGTCGGTGGGGAGCAGCGCCACGATCCGTCCGAGCTCGTCCGCGAAGCCGGTGTCGAGCAGACGATCCGCCTCGTCCAGCACGAGCTGTGAGACCGCGCCGAGCGAGAGCGCGTTGTTGGCCACCAGATCGAGCAGGCGCCCCGGGGTGGCCACCACGATGTCGGCGCCACCGCGCAGCTCCATCATCTGCGGATTGATCGAGACCCCGCCGAGGACGACGACCGTCTTCGGCCGCTGCCGGAGGTGGCGGCGGAACCCGGCGATCTCGTCCGTGGTCTGCTTCGCCAGCTCGCGCGTCGGGACCAGGATCAGCGCCTGGACGCGGCGCGGGACCACGAGCTCGCGCCGGGACAGCGCCTCGAGGATCGGCAGCACGAACGCGGCGGTCTTGCCCGAGCCCGTACTCGCTCGCGCCCAGACATCGCGGCGGCGCAGCACCTCGGGGATCACGGCCTCCTGGACCGCGGTCGGGTCCTGGTAGCCGCGCTCCACCACCGCCCGCAACAAGGGCTCGGAGAGCCCGAGGGACTGAAACGACACGGCGGCACTCTACTCCCCGTTCGTCACACCGAATGCCCTGCTTGGTTGATGCTTTGTGGCCCTTCCTGTGGTCTACGTGCGCTTCCATGTCGAACGAGCGCACCCGGGACCGTGGAAACCTGTTCGAGAACACGGACAAGAAGAAGCCCAGCCAGCCTGACTTCCAGGGTGACTGCACCATCGATGGCACCGCGTACGAGATCCGCGGATATCGCCGCGAGGATCAGCTGACCATCAACCTGGCCCCGCCGCGCGGCGATCGAAACACCTACCCGCCCGATGTGTTCAAGGGCGCGCTCGAGGCCGTCCCGGCGAAGAAGCACCGCGCGAAGGATCCCAGCGCGGCGCCCACGCCCGCGTGGCTCGGCGCGATCGAGAGCGACGAGGCCGCGTACAAGATCAGCGCCTTCGAGAAGCAGGGCAAGAGCGGCCTCTACTTCACGCTCAGCTTCGAGAAGACCGAGAAGGCGCCGAAGAAGCAGACCTCCGACGACGACTACGACTACAGCTCGCCCGAGAGCTGAGCAGGGCGTCTCGAAACCGAAGGTTCGAAACGAACCCCGTGCCCGTACCCGTGCCCGACGATTCTAGATCAGGGCTTGGGCCGTGGCTGGTCGGGCGTCGCACGACTCGCACGACTCGCACGACCCGCACGACTCGCATTCGCGCAAGTCTTCGTCGTCGGGCACGGGCAGCTTGACCTCGAAACGCTTCGCGTTTCTCGGCAAGCTGCTTAGAACCGCGGGGTCGCGACGCACGCTCGGTCCACACAGCCCGCCGCATAGAGCTGGCACGGAGCGCAACGCACGCTGAGATCCGGCGGCTCGCAGGCGAGCTTCCCCACCGCCTCGTCGAACTGCGCCATCGCCTTCGAGGCGATCGCCTCGGTCGCGCACGCACACGGATCGCAGCCGGCGGGCTTGACCACCACGCAGTCTGTCGCGGCGGTGCACGCGCGATCGAAGCCGGCGGCCTTCACCACCGGACCCACGGGCGGCGTCACCACCGGCGGCGGCTGCTTGGGACGAGGCGGCGCCTCCTCGGCGTTACCTGAGGAGCCGCACGCGACGAGGAACACCAGCGCAGCGACGCGAACCATCCCGTGAGTATACCGGCACTACGGCTGGCGCGCGCACGCCGTGTCCACCACCGTCTCGATCGCGATCGCGGTGAGCGCGGTGCAGTAGTCGAGGTCGATGTTCGCCATCGTGTCGTGGGTGTCGTGATAGCCCTTGCGGCTGATGTCGTAGTTCTCCATGAACAGCACCGTGGGGATGCCGAGGTCCGAGAAGATCTGGCCATCCGTGTTGAACAGCGCCGAGCGCGGCTCCCACTCCACGCGGACCTCGCCGTGGACCACGAGGTGTGCGAACGGCGGCGGCGGTGGTGACGGAGTGGCGCCATCGGGCATCCGCTCGGCCCGCACGAGCCCCGCGCGGTCGGGCGCCTGGTTCCACTCCGTGACGAGCCGGTTCCACGCGAGGTTTGCGCGATGCGCCCGCAGCGCGAGCCGTGCCGAGGCCGCGCCCTCCCCCGGGGCGATCTGGAACACGTCGCGCGAGCGCTCGGTGTTGTGGCCGATCATGTCGAGGATGAACGCACCGACGACGGTGACCTTCGAGACATCGCGTGGGCGACCGCCCTCCGCCGTGAACACGAGGTGCCGCTCCACCAGGCCCTGCGCCAGCGCCCGCGCGCCCATGCAATCGGCCGGGTACTCCTCGCCGGTGAGGTGAACGAGCCAGACATCGCGCTCGAGGCGACCGGCGCGTGCGAGTGGAAGCAGCTGCTCCGCGGCGAGGAGCAGCGCCGTGGTCGCCGAGTGGTTGTCGTCGGCGCCGGCGGCAGGCGCGCGCAGGAGATCGCCACCGCTCTCCTTGTAGTAGACGTCCTCCATGTACGCCGTGTCGTAGTGATCGCCCATCACCACGGCCTGCGTGCGATCGCGCCCGGGGATCATCAGCACGATGTTGCGCTCGGCGGGGGCGAGCTGGTTCTTCGCCCAGCCCTCCATCCACGGGAACGCGAAGTCGGTCTCCCAGCGGAACACGTGGTCGACGACCTCCGCCTTGCCGGTCATCCCATGTGCCTCGATCAGCGCGCGATAGCGATCATGGAGGTGCTCGCCGAGCGCCTCGAGATCACGCCGCTCGTGCGCGTGGATCTTCGCCGCCTTCGCGGCCGGCCCACCGTGCTTGCCGCGATTGACGGAGATCCCATCCGCATCGTTCTTCTGCCGGAGCTCCCCATGCGAGAGCTGCGAGATCGAGCGCCACACCTGCTCCTCGAACGCGCGCGTGCCGAGGTGACCGAGCACGTGTGGAGCGCTCGGCGGCGTGGCTGCACCGAGGCAGGCACGTACCGCGGTGAGCGCCAGCTTCCCCGCGGCGGGATCGGTGGCACGCCCGGGCAGCTCCGCGAGCCAGGCCTCCAGCGTGACGTGCTTCTCCACGTGGAGCAGCGCCCGAGCGTGCTCGGCGGTGAGCGGTCCACCGAGCTGTTCGCTGGTGGCGAGCAGCTTGCGGACGTTGTGCGCGAGCGTGTATCGCGCGTGACCTGGATCGAACGGGAAGGCCCGCGCCGCGGCAACATGCGCCGGGCGTGCGAGCAGCCGCGGGACGAGCAGGATCGGCGGCGCGCCGGGCAGCTCGGCGGTGGCGTAGCCGAGTGGCCCACCCGCGAGCCGGCCCGCGCCGCGACGCGCGATCAGCGGCAGGTGCCAGAACACCTCGCGCGTCCCCGCACGCATCGGCGGGTAGTACATGCGGTACCCGAACCGCCCACCCTCGTCGACCACACTCGCCGCGCGCAGGATCGCCGCGCTCTCGGCGTTCGGACCATCGAGTAGCACGCGATAGTCCTCGGTCCAGACCTGCGAGTTGCGTGCGAGTGGCTTGTTGTACAGATCGATCGCCTCGGGCGTCGTCGAGAACAACGCGACGGCGACCTTGTCGGCATACGCACCCTCGGCGAGGTGGTCCGCATCGCGTGCATCGCGCTGCCAGCGGTGCGTGCGCACCAGCTGCGAGACCACGCGATGGCCGTGCGCCCCGGCCGCATTGTTCTCGACCACGCCCTCGTCGATCCAGCCCGACTGCGGGATCCGGATCGCGCAGCTGCCCTCGACGCGCGGGAACAGATGGAGGAGTGGGATCTGCATCGCGCGCGGGAGCTCGCGCGAGAGCTCCCGATACCGGGGGTGCTCGAACAGCACGAGCGTGGCTGGCGTCGGCACCAGGCCGAGAGTGCCGGCGAGGTAGGCCGCACGGACCGCGTCGGGGAGCTGCGCGAACGGCACGAAGGTCACCAGCGTCTTCACCTCGCCGAGCCGGGTCTCGTCGAGCAGCCGCGGGTGGAGCGGTGCCGGGACGTCGCTCGCGGCGGCGAGGATCCGCCAGTCACCGTCGAGCCCGGCCCACGCGAGCACGTCGCCGAGCGCAGCTTCGGTGAGCCCGTGCAAGCTCGGTGCGGCGGCGCCATCGTGGCTCGCGCCGAACAAGGTCCAGCGATCGTTGCCCTTGTCGTCCTGCGATCGCGAGAGTGCGAGCGGGCAGATCACCACGAGCGGATCGTGCGCGAGCTGTCCATCACGTGCGGCCATGGCGAGCTCGGGCGGCCACGCCGGGTTGCCATCGAGCAACGTGCGAGACAGCGCGTGGGGCTTGCCCTGCATCAGCTTGCCAAGCTCGGCGAGCACGACGTCCGCGATCCGATCGAGCCCCGGCTCGAGATCGTGGGCCTGCTCGTACTCGTCCACATCGAGAGCGTCGCCGTCGCTGATCTCGAGCGTGGCGAGGCCGCGCCCGCGCACCGGCGCGCACGGCTTGAGCCCGATGTACGGCGGCGGCATCAGCTCGGAGTACGCGCGCAGCGGGAACCGCCCCGCTCCTTCATACGCACCCCGCACCTCGGCTTCGATCCGCTCCCATGCATCCGTCATCGTGACGCAGAGTACGCTAGGCTCGCGGCCGTGAACGCCCCGCGCTTCTCGATCGAGTGGGACACCGAGGTCGGGCGCCTGACCGCGCTCGAGCCCGCGCCGCAGGATGTGATGGCGCACGCCGCCGAGCTCGCCGCCGGGTACAACCATCCCGGCAACGTCGAGCTGCTCGGCCACGCGGAGCCGATCTCCGAGGACGAGGTGGTCGAGCTGTACGCCGACATGATCGACGACGGCGCCCGCGCCTTCCTGCTGTTCCGCGATGGCGAGATCGTCGGCGACGGCGACCTCCGGGGTGTGCGCGAGACGGCCGCCGAGTTCGCCTTCATGATCGCGGCGCCCAAGCACCAGGGCAAAGGCCTCGGGAGCCGGTTCGCGATCATGATCCACGCGTTCGGCTTCCAGACGCTCGAGCTCGCGCGGATCTATGCGTCGGTGGTGCCGCACAACGTGGCCTCGCGACGTGTGTTCGAGCGGATGGGCTATCAGCTCGACGATGGTCCCGAGGCGCGGAGCTTCGCCGACGAGCCCACGGACATCACCCTCGGGATCGATCGCGAGACGTTCGAACGCACGCACGCAGCGCAGCTCGCGGGCATCCGGATCACGGCCCGCTGAGAGCTGCTCTGGGCGGCTGGGCCAGCGCGACCCGACCGGGCCAGGTCACGTCTCAAGACAGCGTTGGCGATGCGTTCCCCACGCGATCGGGCGCTCAGGGCGGCGTGGCCACTTCCCACTTCTCGACCTTGAGCTCCGGCGTCACGGTGACGCGGATCTTCAGATCCTGCTCGCCGTCGTGCATGCCACACCACACCAGGCCGTCCTCGGGCCGCGTGATCAGATCGTCGGGACCGCAATCGATCTTCACGTCGGGATGCGTCTTCGCCGCCACCGAGGGGGTCAAGATCCCCTCGAGCTTCCCGCGCCCGAGCAGCGCCGGCTGGAGCTCCCAGCCCGTGACCTCGAGCTTGTCATCGAACGCGAGCAGCAGCGTCGCACTGGTGTGGCCTGAGGTCAGCTTGCACTTCGCCTTGCCGGCCTCGAGGAACATCAGTGGTTCGGTGCCGCAATCGACCACCACCGTGGTGCCGAGCGCCTCCGCGAGGGCCTTGGGCGCAGTCGCGGCGATCTTCTTGCTGATCACGGCGGGACCCTTCGCCCACTTGGTGTCCATCTGAACGTTGCTGCCGTCAACGCTCGTGATCGTGACGGCCAGATCGTAGGTCGTCTTCTCGATCTCGACCTTGCACGTGAACGCCGCGCCCTTCTTGCCCTCGATCCCCGAGGGGCAGGTGATCGGCCCCGGCGTGAAGCCGAGCTCGGAGACCTTCCCGGCGAGGGTCTTCTCGAAGGCCTTGGTGTCGACGGTCTTCTTGCAGCCCGCGATCGCGAGCACGGAGAGCAGCAGGTGAGCGGGCTTGTGCGACATGGGTCCCGAGGATCCGCGACGCACTCGCCGAGTGCAAGCGCCGGGCGGAGGTGCCATCATCTCCTGATGGGCGTCTCGCTGCTCTCGCGTCATCGACGTGGCAACCCCAACGGCATCGCCAGGGTCGCCCGCCGAGGCACGGGCACGAAGCTGGTGTTTCGTTACGACGAAAATGGTGAGCTCGCCGAGCTCTCGGCGGGCAGCGACACCACCGCGCCGCGGATCTACTTCAACTGGGTCCACGAGGCCCACACCTTCAAGTCGCCGAGCGGCCTCGGGGGGCAGCAGTGGTGCGCAGGTGTGGTGGTCCACGGCACCGTCTACGATGACGACAGCGGTAGTGCCGCTAGCGGCCGCTCGATCGAGCTCGACGCCTGGGTCGATGACTGCATCGCCGCGATGACCGACGCCCGCGCCTGACGCTGGCACGGCGAATTGCACCGAACGTCGATACGCCGCGAGGCGCTTTGGCGCTACATAGCGCTGCCGTGACGACCCACGCGTTCTCGACGCTCTCCCTCGCGCCCGCGTGGCTCGAGAACCTGACGCAGCTCGGGTACACGGAGATGACCCCGATCCAGGCGCTCGCGCTGCCCGCGATGCTCGAAGGCCGCGACGTCCTCGGCCAGGCGGCCACGGGCACCGGCAAGACCGCCGCGTTCGGTCTCGCCCTCCTCGCCCGCATCACGCCGCGCGGTCCGCGCCCGGGTGCCCTCGTGCTGTGCCCCACGCGCGAGCTCGCGGCGCAGGTCGCCGAGGAGCTGCGTCGCCTCGCGCGGCCGCTCCCCCACACGCGCGTGCTGACCTTGAGCGGTGGCAGCTCGGTGCAGCGCGAGCGCGCCTCGCTCGAGCACGGCGTCGATGTCATCGTCGGTACGCCGGGCCGCGTGCACGATCATCTGCAGCGCGAGCGTCTGGACCTCTCGGGCATCCGCACGCTCGTCCTCGACGAGGCCGATCGCATGCTCGAGATGGGCTTCATCGATACGGTCACCGCGATCGCCAGCGCGGTCCCGCCCGATCATCAGACCCTGCTGTTCTCCGCGACGTTCCCCGAGGCCGTGCGCACGCTCAGCACCACGTACCAGCGCGAGGCGCTGCACGTGGAGGTCGCCGCCGAGGACGTCACACAGCGGATCGACCAGCGGATCTACGATGTCGGGCGTGACGATCGCGTCCCCGCGCTGATCCGCATCCTCGGCCACCATCGCCCCGAATCCGCGATCATCTTCTGCAACCACCGCGAGACCTGCGATGACGTCGCCGGTGCGCTGTCCCGCTCCGGGTTCGCGGCGGTCGCGCTGCACGGCGGCATGGAGCAGCACGATCGCAACACCGTGCTCCTGCTGCTCAAGAACGGCAGCCTTCGCGTGGTGGTGGCCACCGACGTCGCCGCGCGCGGGCTCGACATCGACGATCTCGGCGCCGTGATCAACTACGATCTCCCGCGCGAGCCAGACGTCTACGTGCACCGCATCGGTCGCACCGCGCGCGCGGGACGCAACGGCCTCGCGATCAGCCTCGCGCATCCCTCGGATGGCCGCCTCCTCGACGAGCTTCGCCAGGGCCCGCTCGCCGGGGTCACGATGTCGCCGATCCCCTCGGCAGAGGCGCAGCTGCCGCCACCGCCGGCGATGGTCACGATCGCGATCCAGGGTGGCCGGCACGATCGCCTGCGCCCCGGCGACATCGTCGGTGCGTTGACCACCGGCGTCGGGATCGCCGGCACGGACATCGGCCAGATCACGGTGAACGATCGGATCAGCTTCGTCGCCGTCGTCGCCGCGATCGGCACACGCGCCCTCGAGGGCCTCGCCGCGGGGCGGATCAAGAACAAGCGCTTCCGCTCGTACCTGGTCAAGCCGCCGCGCTAGAACGCTCGGGTGAGCACCTCCCCCTCCGCCGGTCCCGTCTCGATCTCGCACTTCTCTGACCTGCTGTGCGTGTGGGCGTACGTCGCGCAGATCGGCGTCGACGAGCTCCGCCAGCAGTTCCACGAGCAAGTGGCCGTCCGGGTCCGGTTCTGCTCGGTGTTCGCGGATGTGGGGACCAAGATCCTCGGCGGCTGGAAGGATCGCGGCGGGGTCCCCGCGTACCGCGCACACGTGGAGCAGACGCTCGCGCACTTCGATCACCTCACCCTCCACCCCGACGCGTGGACGCGCGTCGTGCCCACCACCTCGGGGACCGCCCATGCGGTCGTCAAGGCGGCGCAGCTGATGGCCGCCGCCGGCGCCGCGTCCTCGCCATCGCCCGCAGCGGCCGACGAGCTCGCGTGGGACCTGCGCCTGGCGTTCTTCCGCGACGGCCGCGACATCTCGCACCTGGACGTCCAGCTCGCGGTGGCCGCCGCGCGGGGGTTCGCACCCGAGGCGGTGCGCACGCACCTCGACGACGGCACCGCCTGGGCCGCGGTGCTCCGCGACTACGAGGACGCCGCGGTGGATCATGTGCGGGGCAGCCCGACGTACCTCCTGAACGATCGCCGTCAGATGCTGTACGGCAACGTCGGCTACAAGATCATTGAGGCCAACGTCCTCGAGCTGCTGCGCGATCCGCGCGACCAGACGAGCTGGTGCTGAGCAGCGAACCGATCCACTGGGACGAAGCGGCGGTGACGCCGTGAGTCTGGGCCCGATGTAGGCGCGGCGACCATCAGGATCATCTCTCAAAGGTGTCATCTCGCCGAGCTGACAAAGGTACGCTGTGAGGATGAGCTCAACATCGCTGGCTCTGTTCGGTGCCGCGGTCCTCGCGAGTCTCGGCGCGGCGTGCAGCTCCGACGACCAGCCGCCCCCCGGAACGAATCCGCAGGAAGGGCCGCTCGCCGGCTGGGTCGATGGACACGCGACGGTCCCTGCCGAAGGGCAAGCCGAGAACGTGTCTTCGCCGACGACCGTGGTCGGCACGGGAACTCCCGCGAGCTGTACCGGCGATGCATTCGTGGCCGCGGTGGCGAACGGCGGCACTATCACCTTCGATTGCGGTGCCGATCCGGTGACGATCGTCCTGACCTCGACGGCGAAGGTCTTCAACGACAAGGGCACCAAGCTCGTCATCGACGGCGGGAACAAGGTGACGTTGAGCGGCGGCGGCAAGGTCCGGATCCTCTACATGGCGACGTGCGACAAGACGCAGGTCTATCCACCAGGGCCCGGCGACTGCAATACCAACCCCGGCGTGCAGCTGGTGGTGCAGAACATCACGTTCGTCGATGGCAACGCGAAGGGCCTCGCGGAGGGCATGAACAACGACGGCGGCGGTGGCGCCATCCACGCCCAGGGTGGCCGCCTCAAGGTCGTCAACGCGCGCTTCTTCAACAACGTTTGTGATGACCTGGGCTCCGACGTCGGAGGCGGCGCGATCCGCAAGCTCGACTATCTCGTCGCGCCCGGGGCTGGTCCGGCCCGTCCGGTGTGGATCGTGAACAGTACGTTCGGCGGCGACATTGGCTTCGGCAACACCTGCGCGAACGGCGGCGCGCTGAGCAGCATCGGCGTGTCGTGGAACATCCTCAATTCGGTGTTCTCCTTCAACGCCGCGATCGGCCACGGCGCGAACAGCGGACAGGGTGGCAACGGCGGCGCGATCTACAACGACGGCAACGAGATCGTGCTCGACATCACGAGCAGCCTGCTCGAGAACAACACCGCGAACGAAGGTGGCAGCGCGGTCTTCTTCGTGAGCAACAACATGAGCGGATCGATCACCATCAAGGACTCGATCGTGCGGAGCAACCCCAAGGGCACGTTCGAGACGCCGGGACTCCCGGGCTTCTACGTGATCGCCAAGCAGCCCGCGCAGGTGGTCAACTCGCAGATCACACGCTGAACGCTGACCTGTAACACCGCGCTCCCGCGCGCCTGGAACGCGATCGCGGCGCCGGCTGTCGCGCAGCCCGGCACCGACGTTTCAGCAGCTACTTCTTCGGGATCTGCGACACCGCGTACACCGCGAGCGGATCGCGCGGCGTGGTCTCGAGCAGCGCCTTGTCGGTCGCCTGAGCGCCGGTGGCATCGCCCGCCTTGCGCTGCGCGGCCGCGAGATCGATGCGGCAGGTCGCGACCTGGGCGTTGCACTTCGCGAGCTCCGTGACCGCATCCTTGGCGCCGGTCTTGGCCCACGCTGCGAGCCCGTGCGCCCAGCTGGAGAACGACTTCGCGATCGGCGTGGTGGCGTTCTCATCGACGAGCGCGACCAGCTTGTCCGCGTCGGGCGCGGCCTTGCCGGTCATCGCCGCGAGCCGCAGCGTCAAGATCGCGTGCATCCGCTGCGCGTTTCGCTTGCCCGCACCTGGCAGCGCCTCGCTGCGCGTGAGGCCATCCGCGAGGGCCTTGGCCGCCTCGGGGTACTTGCCGGTCAGCTCCAGCATGTATGCGCGATCCAGCGCGACGAACGCGAAGGACGGGGTCTTGGCCGCCTCCGCATCCTTCTCGAGCGCATCGACCAGAGCGATCGCGTCCGCCGGCTTGCCCGAAGCGAGCGTCAGCCACGCGGCATCCAGCTCCGTGCCCACGCGATCGTTCGCATTGGCCGCGCCGGCTTTCTGCTTGGTCGTGGCCTCGAGAGCGCCCTTCCAATCGGCGCGGTAGGCGCGCGCGAACGCCACGCCCTGCCACGAGACGTTGAACTTCGGCTCGAGCGTCAGCGCCTGCTGGAACGCCTTCTCGGACTCGTCGAACTTGCCCGCGAGGAGCAAGATCTCGCCGAGCGTGTCAGCGGGGTTCGGCTCCTTGGGCAGCAGCTCCGCCTGCTTCTTCGCGGCGGCGATCGCGGGCTCCCACTGGCGCAAGCCGGCGTTGCCGTAGGCGAGGCCGTTCTGCGCGATCGCGAGATCGGGCTTCGCCTTCGCGGCCTGCTCGAAGTACTTGAGCGCCGTGGCGTGATCGGCCGTGAAGTTCGCATCGGTGCCGAGCGCGAGCATCGCGTGCCAGTCATCGGGCGCGAGCGCGATCACCTTCTGGTAGGTCGCCACGGCCTTGTCGTGCTCGCCGGCGCGCATCGTCCGCATCGCCTCGATCGTCAGCCGCTCCGCCTCCGGTAGCTTGGCCGCCAGCGTCACGGCCTTGTCGAGCGACGTCATGCCATCGGCGCCCGGCGTCACCTGTCCGAGGAACGCGTGCGCGAACGCGAACTCGGCGTCGAGCGAGATCGCCTTGTTGAGGAGCTCGATCGCCTCGTTGCCGCGCGAGCCGAATGCGAGCGTGCGCGCCTGCTCGAACGCGGCGCCGGCATCGGGCGACTTCGTCGTCACGGAGACCAGCTTGGCGGTGGCGGCCGGGGTCACGACCTCGGGGGTCTTCTTCGCGGTCTCCGTCGAGACCGTCTTGGGGGCGGACTCGGGAGCCGGCTGCGGCTCGGACTTCTTGCTACAGGCCACCGCGAACAGAGCCACGATCAGATAGGTACAGGTGCGCATAGATCCTCGTTTCGGGCCCACCATACATGCTTCCCACGCGGGGGCGACGGCCTCGCGCAGCTCACTGCGAGCGCGCGATCCGGAGCACGGACTCACACCACCACGTGGCGAACTCGCCGACCGGGCCGGCCCAGGCGAGATCGGCGAGGTACTCGAGCTCGGTCTGATCATCGCGGCCTGGATGCTGGGTGATCCGATCGTGGGCCTGTACAGCCGCACGCACCGCGGCGTTGGCGGCGCCCAGGACCTCGTACGATCGCGCGGCGAGCTGATCCCGGAGCTCGAGGCTCCGCGCACCGCGCCCCGTTGTCAGTGCGAGCGCCGCGTCGTCGAGGAGCCGCGTGGGCTCGTGATCGAAGGTCCACGCCGGCAGCACGTGCCGCGCAACCTCGATCGAGAGCGCACCTCGCCGGGTGTACCCGGGCCACTGCGCGAGCTGCTCGGAGAGCACGAACACGCGGTCCCACGCCGCATGCACGTCCGGCTCGGCCTCGAGCTCCGCGAGGCGTGCGCGCTCCTCGCTGACGAGCACGTCGGGCACGCCGAGCGCCTTCATCTGCGTCACCCTTCGCCGCTGCGCGGTCACGGGCGCGTACAGCACCGTGCCCGGCGGCACCGCGAGCACCAGCTCCGGGTCCTGCGCCGAGAGCTCCGGGCGTTGGACCCGCGCCTCCGCCGCGGCCTCGCCCCACAGCAGCTCTGGCACCGGCCCGAGAGCACGCCACACCTCGGCGAGCACCGCATCTGCCTGATCCGCGAGCAGCTCGGTGCTCATCGCGAGCCGGCCGTGCTCGGCCGCGAACCTGCGTACGCCTTCGAGGGCCTCGTCCAGCATGCTCAGTTGGTGTTGGCGATCATCGCCTTGATCGCCTCGAGGGCCCACGCCCGATCGACGCGACGCTCGGATACGTCCTCGGCACGTGCGGCGAGCTTGTCGTACGGATCGAGCGGGCTCGACACCGGCTCCGGTGCGCGCCCATCCTCGTCGAACAGCACCCAGCGCAGCACGCGCTTGTCGCGATCCACCGCGGCGAACAGCAACACGCGATCGAGCTCGCTGATCGAGGCCAGGAGCAGCACCTTGGTCATCTCGATCGCCCAATCCGAGAGCCCGGCATCGAGGATCTTGATCTTCTCGACGAGCGCATTGAGCGAGGGCACCAGCCGCTGCGTTCCCGTGGAACCGATCGAAGAGAACACCGCCTCTGCCTGCCGCATCGCTGCTTCACCGCCGGGCACGACGTGGCAGTAGTAGTCCGCGTCCGGATCGTGGAACAGCACATCCGAGGCGAGCTGCGTCCGCTTGTCACACGCGTCACACGTCAGCACGTTGAGCTCGCCCGCGAGGAGGCGCAGCTTGTCGGCCGCGTGCGTCCGCGTGTTGATGCTCTGCACGAGCTCGACCTCGGCCGGTTCACCACACGCCGGACAGCTGACGCGCGTGGTACCGCGGATGACCATGACGTCCATCCAGGATACCCGGAACTCTCGGCGCCCTTGACATCGGGATATTTGAGAATATCTTTTTGGATATGGCGAAGCGCCTCCCTCCCGAGCCCGATGGTGCCCTGTACGTTCGCCTCCCCGCGCAGGCGATCGACAAGCTGGACCGCGCAGCTGCAGCGCTCGGCATGCACAAGAAGGATCTGGTCGCCGGCCTGGTCACCAGGTACGTCGATCCGGACAGCCGGAAGGGCCTCACCGCACTCGGCGCGCTGTCCACACCACGCCGCGGTGCACTCGAGGTCGGCGACGCTGGCCCCACGCTGGGAGCGTATTCGTTCCAGGCCTATGACCCGCCCGAGGTGATGAACGTCGAGCAGACCGCGCAGCTCCTCCAGCTCGAGCCCAAGGCCGTGCTCGAGCTCGCCGAGGCCGGCACCCTGCCCGGCCGCAAGCTCGGCACCGCGTGGCGATTCTCCCGCACCGCCGTCCTCGCCTGGCTGGCGGCGCCCGAGCCGCGGTAGCCAGATCGCATATCCGCGAAATATCAAGCGACCCGTGCGCTACACTGAGCCGTGACCTCCCGCGCCGTGACCACCCTGTTCTGCTCGCTGTTCGCGCTCGGCCTCGGGTGCACGAAGCAAACCTCCGGATCGGACCAGGGCGTCGCCCCGCCGCAACCGGCGCCCCCGCCCGCTGGCGACGTCACGATCGAGCTCGCGGGGATCACGCTCGGTGATGACTGCGGTGGTGGCTGGACCCCGCCTCCGCCCGCGACCGCGACGACCCCGCCTGCCTCGACCGCGACGGTCTCGGTCGCGCCCGCCACGCCTGCCGTGGTCAGCCCGTCACGTGGCCCAGCAGCACCGTCCAAGTGCGCGGCGGGAGCCGACTGCGGCGGGTACACGCGCGCCTGCCAGCAGACCTCGGTCCAGCTCGCGATGCAGGCCAAGGGCGGCACCACGCCGACCACGATCCGGATCAAGAAGGTCGAGCTCCTCGACGCGAGCGGCAAGCTCCTCGCCGAGC
>JAYVRN010000631.1:0-4095 GCA_043776275.1 Myxococcales bacterium
GGTCGCGCTCGGTGTCGTCGCGCTCGTCGTCGCCTTCGCGATCGGGCTCGTCGCGTTCTTCGCGATGCGCGATGCCACGCCGGAGATCGCCGGGGCACCGGCCGCGCCCCCGACGACCGCAGCCCCGGCGACCGCAGCCCCGACGGCCGCAGCGCCGACGACCGCAGCGCCGACGACCGCAGCCCCAGCGACCGCAGCCACCTCACCACGCCGCGCGAGCCCGTTGCCGGCGTCTCGAACGCCTGCAGCAGCTGGATCGCCCGCATCGTCTGGATCACCGGCAACACCGGCAACACCGGCAACACCCGTGCGCCCAGCCAGTCAGGTCACGGTGCGCGTGGTCACCGATCCACCTGGCGCGACGGTGGTGCTCGATGGCGTGCGCCTCGGCACGTCGCCGTACACGGGGCAGATCACGATCCGCACGGGCCGTTCATGGCTGAAGGTCCGCCGCAGCGATCGCCTCCCGGTGAAGATCCCGGTGGCACTCGATCGCGACGTCACCTGGAACGTTCGGCTCCCCGCGCGCCCGTAACGAAGGCAGCTAGAGTCGTTTTTGCCAGAACGCTGGCCGGCGATGGCCGTGCATCACCGAGATAATTCGCACGAATGTATCCGCCTCAATGAACACGATCGCGAACGGGAATCTCACGAGTAGCTTGCGTCGAACCCCGAGCTCGGGGCTGACTCCGACCACCAGCCCACACTCGGGACCTGGAGCCACGAGGTTCTGAATCGCGCGACGGACCTCGTCCCAGAACTCAGCGCCGAGCCCAGCGCGTTCCGATTCGTATCGACCGATGGCGTGCGCGATCTCCTCCTCGGCTTCTGCATCGATCCGTAGCGACTTCGTCATCGGTCGGGAAATCGCGCTGTGAGACGCCGCTCCACGACGTCCCAAGCTTCACCGCCTTGGGGATCTGCGAGTGCGCGTCGCGCGCGTGCGTCGAGCTCTCCGAGCCATTCCGTATCGACCGGGAGGCTGGTCAGGAGCTGTTCCGCCAGCTCGAGTCGCTCGTCTTCGGACAGCATCAGCGCGTCCTTGAGCAGCACACGAACGCGATCTGTCATGAGTGAATCGTAGCTGCCGTGACGGGGATCTGTCATGCGCGTTCTCCGAGAGACAAAAAGGGGCCGGCGCGGCGGCCCGAGGGAGGCAGATCCGCCGCGCCGGCATGACTGGTGCGCTAGTGCTGGGCGAGGGTCGTGTCGCCCTTGATGTCCAGCAGTGGCTCGAGGCGCTTGAAGGTCCTGTACCCGAAGCCCTTCACGCGCCGGAGATCGGCGACGCGCTTGAAGCCGCCGTTCTTCTTGCGCCAGCTGACGATCCGCTCGGCCTTTGCAGGGCCGACCGTCGGCAGCATCATCAGCTGCTCCTCCGTGGCGGTGTTGAGGTTCAGCCGGCCGTTCGGCGCCTTCTTCACCGGCCGGCCACGCGCCTGATCCGGTTCGTCTCCCTGCGACGGAGGCGACGTGGACTTCGCCAGCACGGTGGGCGCGGCGGAGGCCGAGGTGGTCCACTCGCCGCCCATCGCGAGAACGAGCGCGATGGCGGCGAGCATCATGGGGATGCGCGAGGCGAGCCTGGTGAGAGAGGTCATGGGCGTGGTTCCTTTCGGGGCGATCTCAGAACGGCGAGGCTTCACTGGCGGCGCTGCTGCTCGCCGACCCATCGGCCGAGCGACCTCCGGTGTTGCCGGCGCGGTACGCCTCGCGACGCTCCAGATCGCGCGCATCGAGCGGGCGGATCACCAGCCGCAGCGACTTGCCATTGCCGTGCGTGGGGATCGCATCGAGATAGATGGTCATCGAATCGTCGCGGTTCCCGAACCCGCTGCCGACCTTCATCCACCACTCGCCGGCTCCGTCATGCCTCGGGACCGCCGCGAGCACCTTGTAGATCTTCTTCTCCGTCGCGTTCTCCAGCATCGTTGTCTCCTTGCTCCGCGCTTCGTGCGCGTCGTGACGAGCAAGAGCAACCGCGATGCCAGATGCAACTACGCGACAACGTTCGCGACGCGTGTCCGAAACGTCCGGTGCTCGGCCACGTTGGCCGCCGTTCGGACGAGCGCCGGACGCCGCTACTTACCGAGCGAGACGTCGAGCCGCGAGGTCCGAGCTGCCACGACGCGCACCGAGCGACGGAGCGTGATCGGCGGCCCGTAGACCAGCTGCCCGCCGTTCACCGTGGGGATCGGCGGCTGCCAGACCGTGAGCTCGTAGGTCCCGGGGGCGAGCTCGTCGATCCGGAAGCGCCCGGCGTCATCGGTGATCGCGAAGTACGGCGTGTCGACGCCGACCACCCACGCCGCGCCGAGCGAGCCGTCCTCCGCGTCGATCCGCGTGACGCCGGACTTGAGCTGGAGTGCGACGCGGCCGGCCTCCTGCAGCTCGCTCACCTTCGTGACACCGCCGGGGAGCGTGAGGCGCAGGCGGGTCCGCTTGTTGTCCCCGTGGATCGCGAGCTGCGCGGGGAGTGGGTTCACGACCTGCGTGGTCGGCGCCAGCATGCAGCCGCGCTTGACCACGACCCCGCCGACCAGCGATGGGCGCTGCTCGCCCATGGTGTTCGGGAGCACGCGGCCCATCGTGAAGCGCTCGATGTAGACCAGCACTCCGCCGACGCCGCGCTCGCTGCCGATCTGCAACGGATCGATCGTTCCGCACGCACTCGTGACCTTCGGGAGCGCGCCGCGCCAGCTGATCGTGCCCTCGACCGCCGCGGTCAGGCCCGCCTGCTGCTGGTAGTGCGGCATCCGGTTGACGCTCGGATAGCCCCACGGCGGTGGTGCATACGAGGCGTACGTCGCGCCACCGTACGCACCTCCACCGAACAGGCCGCCGTAGGCATCGCCTCCGTAGGCGTCGCCACCATAGGCCGGGTCGTAGCGGCGCGGGACAGCCTCGCGCGTGGGCAGCGCTTCGAGATCACCATCCTCGCTGGTCAGCATGCGCGACGATGCGCGCGCGAGCAGGCCATGACCCTCGTCGAGCCCGGAGCCCGCCACGGCGATCGGCTGCTGGCGAGAGGTCCCGCCACAAGCGACCGCACCGATCAGCGGTAGCAGGGCCCAGCGCGACATCATCCTGTAAGCATGCATCGTCGACGCGGACGGAGCAATTCACCTTCGCAACGCGTTCGCGTTGCTGCGCCCCCGCGTCCGTGGGGGTTGCTCATCTTCGCAACGCGTTCGCGTTGCTCAACTCAGGGGCCAAAGTAGCCGTCGAGCATCTTGGCCACGGCCGTCAGGATCGCACGGGCATCGGCGATGGAGATCGAGGTCGCATACGAGACCCGGCCGCCGGTGCGGGCGAACGAGAGGTTCTTGACCACCCGCACCAGGGGTTTGCCGAGCACCAGCTGGATCGCGGTCGAATCACCCACGCGGTCGCGCACCGCCTCGGCTGCGGTGACGAACTCGACGGCGTCCTTCGTGGTGAGAAATCGCATGTTGCCGCGCACGAGCCAGCCTTGCTTGACCAGCTCCATCGCGAGCGAGATGCGGTCCGGGGTGGGCAGCGTCTGGATCCCGAGGCCGAAATCGTTGTCGCCGAGATCGAAGCGCTTCCCGCCGAGGGAGATCGTGAGGACGAGGGCCGGCCCGCGCTTGTCGTCTCCTGACTCCGCCTCGATCTTGCGGATCCCGGCGAGCCACGGGGGCAGCTTGCCGGTGGCGACGATCGCGTCCGGATCGCCGGCGGCGGGCGCGGTGAGCGCGCCGAGATCCTTGGGCTGCGCGAGGAGGAACCAGCCCTTGAACGGTGAGAGGAACACGCGCTTGTCCCCGCGGAACGCTCGCGAGCGCTTGCCGAGGAGACCACCCTTGGCGCACGACCAGGTCACCGGCGCGGCCTTGGTGAGGAGATCGCGCAGGCCCGGTCGTCCGAGCAGGGTGCGTCCCAGCAGCGTGGTCGCGCCGACATCACGTGGCGCGGGCGTGGAGATCACGAGCGTCTCGAGCTTCTCCGTGATGTTCGCGTCGGCGCCGCCGAACAGGAACTGATAGTCCGGCATCGGCGCGAGCAGGCGCTCGGTCTGTGCCGCCCACTCGGTTCCGCGCAGGCGATCGAACCGGATCAGCGCGGTCACGATGT
>JAYVRN010000632.1:0-14687 GCA_043776275.1 Myxococcales bacterium
GCTCGCCACGGCGGGTGCGATCGAGCGGCTGCTGATCGATACCTCGCACTTCAAGGGCAACGCGCCCGCGCGTACGTCCGTGGAAGGCGTGCACGCGCCCGGCGTCGCGGCCGATCAGCTGACGGGCTGGCGCACGCTGCTCGACACGCCGTTGCAGGCGCACACGCGTCACGTGTTCGACGACGAGCTCCGCCGCGTCGGGCCGGTGACGCACCTGAGGCTCAGCGTGTATCCGTGTGGTGGCATCGCGCGGCTCCGGGCGTGGGCGACCCTCGCGCCCGAGGTGCCCGCGGGCCTCGCCGCGCTCGAGGCGATGTCGGCCGACGCCGCACGCGCGGCGCTGCGTCGGTGCTGCGGATCGCAAGCGTGGGCCGGGGCGATGGAGCAGGCGCGCCCGTTCGAGGATGCCGCGGCCTTGCTGAGGATCGGCGAGCGCACGTGGTGGTCCCTGACGGCGGCCGATCACCAGGAGGCGTTCGCGGCCCATCCGCGGATCGGCGAGGCCAAGGTCCCGGCGACCGGCGATGCCACGTGGTCCACCGACGAGCAGCGCCTCGCCGCCTCGGGGGCAGCGCAGACGCTGTCCGAGCTCGCCGAGGCGAACCTCGCCTACGATGCGAAGTTCGGCTTCGTGTTCATCGTCTGTGCGACCGGCCGCACCGCGCCTGCGATGCTCGCGGATCTGCGGCGCCGCCTCGCGAATACGCTCGGCGAGGAGCTGCGGATCGCCGCCGAGGAGCAGGCGAAGATCACCCGGCTGCGGTTGACCAAGCTGATCGGAGAGCTCGCATGATCACCACCCACGTCCTCGACACCTCTCTCGGCAAGCCGGGCGCCGGCATCGCGATCGAGCTCGAGCGCGACCACCAGGGCACCTGGCACCTGATCGGCGGTGGCATCACCGACGCCGACGGGCGCCTGAAGACCCTGACGGCCGCGGGCCCGGTGATGCCGGCGCGCTACCGGATCCGGTTCCAGACCGCGCCGTACTTCGCGGCGCTCAATGTCGCAGCGTTCTTCCCGGTGGTGGAGATCCAGTTCTCGGTGATCGACGGCGCGGCGCACTATCACGTGCCGCTGCTGCTCTCGCCGTTCGGGTTCTCCACCTATCGCGGTAGCTGACGAAGTTCCGCCTCGGCGGCGGCGATGTCGTGCGACGATGGGGTGTGCGGTGGCTCGTGTTGGCGGTCGTGTGCGGAGCGTGCGGGCGGCTCGGGTTCGACCCCGTGGCGCGCACGGGTGATGCTGCCGTCGACGGTGCATCCGGCGGCGACGGCGCCCGGACCGATGCGCCTCCTGGCGGCACGAAGTACTACCTGATCAGCGGCAATGGCGCCTCGCCGGGCGAGCTGCTCGAGGTGGATCTCGTGACGGGGCAGCTCGTGCTCGTGGGCAACATCCCAGCCTCCTTCGGGACGATGATCGGCCTCGCGTATTGGGATGCCAACACGCTGTATGCCTCGGGCACCACGTTCGCGAAGATCACGCTCTCGCCGTTCACGGTGGCGGCGGAGATTGGCCCAATCAGCGACTTCTCCGCGCTCGAGCGCGTGGGCAACATGCTCGTCGGGATCAGCCAGACCACGAGCCGGATCACGCAGTTCACGCCGGGGAGCGGGGTCGGCGGCGTCTCGGTCTCCGCGCTGACGCCGGCGGTCAGCGGCGGAGATATCACCCAGACCTCGGATGGGACCTGGTACTGGTACACCAACACGACGAAGCAGCTGTACACGATCGATCTCGCCGCCACGACCGCGAGCCCGATCGGGCTGCCGAACCCTGGCGCGCAGTTCATGACCGGGCTCGTCCGCGACGATGCGGACAACCTGTTCGTCGTCGGCACCAAGCTGTTCCCGATCGACAAGGTCACCAGCTTGATCGGGACCTCGATCGACGTCTGCCTCGCATGCCCGACCTCGCACCCGCTGACCTCCGGGGATACGACGCGGTCGCCGTGATCAGCGCGTGCCCACGAGCACGAGCCCGATCCTCAGCCCCCCAGCATTTCTCGCATGATACAACGCCTCACCATGTCGGTTCGCACCACTCTCTCCGAGAAGAAGCTGTCCAAGGCCCTCGGTCGCGTCCACAAGGCGCAGAAGGAAGTCTTCGAGCTGTACCCGGGAGACTCCGGCGCGCGCCAACCGGTCCACACCGTCTATGGCGGTGCGCACCTGTTCAACGCCGAGACCGCGCACAAGCTCGGTGAGCTCGCGATCCGCTCGCTCGATACCTATGCCCCTGATGCCGCCACGTTCGCGGAGGCGATCGGCCTCGCCGGCGCCCTCGGCCCGAAGGTCTACGAGCGCGTGCGCGAGAAGCTCCGCCGCGAGGCCGTGGAGGACTTCCGGATCGACTTCGAGGATGGCTACGGCAACCGCTCCGACGAGGAGGAGGACGGCCACGCCGCCGCCGCCGCGCACCAGGTGGCGATCGCCCACGCCGCGGGGACGCTGCCGCCGTTCCTCGGCATCCGGATCAAGCCGCTGACCCGCGATCTCGCGGCGCGCTCGTTCCGCACGCTCGACATCTTCATCACCGAGCTGCTCGAGAAGTCCGGCGGTCAGCTGCCGCAGAACTTCGTGGTCACGCTGCCGAAGATCACCAGCAAGACCGATGTCGAGGCGCTGGTGGACGTGTTCGAGCTCCTCGAGGACCGCCTCGATCTTCCGCACCGCACGCTGAAGATGGAGTTCATGGTCGAGACCACGCAGAGCATCTTCGATGCCCAGGGTCGAAGCGTGCTGCCGCGCCTCCACCGCTGCGCCGATGGCCGCCTCACCGGCGCGCACTTCGGGACCTACGACTACACCGCGAACTGCGACATCACCGCCGCGCACCAGAAGATGCGCCACCCGGCGTGCGACTTCGCGAAGCACGTCATGAAGGTCTCGTTCGCCGGGACCGGCGTTGCGCTGTCCGACGGCGCGACCAACATCATGCCGGTGCCCGTGCATCGCGGCGCCGATCTCTCGGACCTGCAGAAGCGCGACAACCGCAACGCGGTGTTCTCCGCGTGGCGTCTCCACGCCGACGACGTCCGCCACTCGCTGGTCAACGGCTTCTACCAGGGCTGGGATCTGCACCCGGGCCAGCTGCCCACGCGCTACGGCGCGGTCTACGGGTTCTTCCTCGATGGCCTCGCGCCCGCATCGGAGCGCCTCAAGAACTTCGTCGACAAGGCGGCTCAGGCCACGCTGGTCGGGGACGTGTTCGATGACGCGGCGACGGGGCAGGGGCTGCTCAACTACTTCCTCCGCGGCATCGCGTGCGGTGCGGTCACCGAGGAGGAGGCGCTGCTGACGGGCCTCTCGCTCGAGGAGATTCGCTCGAAGTCGTTCGTGAAGATCATGGCCGCGCGTCGGGCGCCGGCTGCGTAAGCTCGCGGGCCCGTCGCGCTGGCACGCCCATGTCTCCGAAACGTGCGTACCGCGACGTTCGCCGTGAGCTGCTTCGCGGATGGGCGCCGGGGCACCGCCTGCCGAAGAACGGTTGGCGCCTGCGCGGGCGAGGGCGAGGTCCGTGCGGGTGCGGACCTGCCGCCGAAGTTACAGTCGGCGCCCCGACCCCATCCGCTACGCTACGCTCACGACGAGCCGTCGCTTGGCGCGGCGGGCCACGGAGCTGCCCGGCGTCACCGACCACCTGCTCCCTGCGCCGGATTCAGGGATTTCGGAGTAGCCGTCCCTCCGCCTGGTCGACATCGACCCAGAAGGTCAGCTGCGTATCGTTGCTTCCCGTCGTGAACGCGCCGTTGGCATGGCAAGGGCGTTGGTTCTTGCCGTAGCGCGTCCTGGGCGGCACCGAGCCGAGCTACGACTTCTGGCGTTTGGTCCCCTCGATGAGGTGCCACGCGTTCTTGAAGGCCTCACCCTCGCTAACGATCGCGGCTCGGGACACGTTGGTTCGCCCTCCCTTGTAGGCCCGCTTGAATTTCGCGATGTGCACAAACGGGACGATCCACACGCTTGGGGCGTGCCTCGATTCGTCGCTGATACGGCCTTCGAAGCACACCAGCGCGACGTAGTGCCGTGGGTGGCTCTTGAGCGGAAGGTTGCTCGCCGGCCAGTCGTACTTTCCGGCGACACCCTTCACCTCCACGGTCACAACGTCGCCAACGTCCAAGGCAACGAAGATGTCGACGCCCTTCTTGTTGCCGAGCGTCAGGTTCGCGCTGAGGCCACGACGGTGTAGGCACGACAGAACATAGAACTCAGCGGCGAGGTTGGGTGCCGTATGCGGGCATCTCGCACCATTCTCGCTGAGATAGCGTCCACCGATGTTCCGCGTCTCCGGAATCGACGCACTGTTGTGGCAGAACAATTTTCATGAGCGCAGCCCTCGCTGCCGAACAACAATTGGCGGCTGCCAGGGGGGCCACAGTACGTGCGGGTGGGCTCCCTCTCTAGATCTAACGCCTTCACCTGCGCGTGCAACGAGGACTTCACCGGCAACGGCACCAAGTGCGAACGGATCAGCGAAGACAGTGGATGCGGCTGCCGTAGCTCCCGACCCGATGGCTCCTGGCTACTCGGTCTCGGGATCGTGCTTGTCGCCTGGCGGCGGCGACTCCGCACGCTCCGACCGAAGGCTCATTCCAAGGCCCCAGAAGCCAGAGCACACTAGAGCCTCGAGGCCCCGACGGGGTCTATTTCCTGATTGAGGTCCGACGTGGTTACGCGGATCGTCGGTTCCGCCCGGGCGTTGTTCTCGATGATGACTTCGATGCTGGACTGCGGGGGCTTGCCCAAGAGGATCAGGCAATCGCGCCTATCGCCTCGAGCCTCTCGCGCACCACGCGCGGTCGCGTGAAGAGCTCGCCAAGCGTGAACGCCGCAGCACGAGGCACCGGCTGCTCGCCCCGCTCCCAGCGGGAGACCGTCTCGGCGCGAACGCCGAGCAGCTCTGCAACTTCGACTGCCTTCAGCTCGGCAACCTTCCGGACGAACTGAAACTCCTTGCCGTCGCGGATCCCGCGGTCGACGATCTTCGTAGCCGCCTGCTTCTCTTGGCACTGGAGATCGTCCATCGGAATGAGGACTTCGCGGCAGCCTGAGCACTGCACCCCACGAGCGAGTACTTCCATGCCACGCATCATGACCGGCGCCTCGTACGGCTGCATCGTGTTCTGCTTCTTGCAGTTCGGGCAGGTGTTCATGGTGTTGCTCCTTTCTAATGTGAGTCGCTAGTAGATCGTGACGATCACGAGGTCGCCGACGAAGTCGACGATCACGACCATGTCGTCGCCATCCAGGTCCGCGCCGCCAGTCAGCTTCCAGTTGTCGCGATCGCTCTGGTAGGCGGCCCTGGTCGAGGTGAGGATCGCGGCGATCACGTCTGCCACCACCGCGTTACGCTCCGCCATCCGATCGTATGCGTGTTGCCTGAACCAGACCTGACCGCCTCGCGCCAACCGCTTCGCCGCGTCCAAGGCTTGCGTTGCGTTCACAGATTCAACGTACGACCGACTAGACATATTGTCTAGTGTTGTCCTCTGGGAGGTGGGGAATTCATGGAACTCGAATCCCAAGCCCACGAAACCCATCTGAGATTTTCGAACCGATACGTGCACCTACGTCCAGAGGTCAAGCCGGCGTCTCCCACGCGCACCACCGCGCGCTGTCGTCCTCAGTTGGAAGGATCGAAGATCACCAGCACCTGGCCGTGGCATCGATGCCATCGGCGGCGGACGTATCGACGACGATCTGCATCAGGCCGCCGTGAGCTGACGCCAGCTCGTCTTCGACGAGACCTCGGTCGACTTCACCAGTAGATTCATCCTCGTGCGGCAGGGCGAGGACGTGAAGCAAGGAACCGGCCGCCCAGTCGATTTGCGAGCGCCGCCTTCCGATCGCGCTGGTACCTGCGGGAGAGCTTCGCTGCCGCCATCGCGGCTGGCCATGAACCGTACCGGCGAATGACCGACTGCACGAAGCTGCCCGGAAAGCTCTTCACGAGGAGCGGCGTCTCCGAACGTGCGGCCTGCTGGAGCCGATCGATCACGGCCTCGGCCGTCCACAGGGTGTGCGTGCGCGCGATGCGTGTCTTGATCGCAGACGCTGGGACCCCCGCCCGTTTGCACGCAGCACGCCAGTCAACGCCGACTCGGCGAGCCGCGGCCGTCAGGGTGGGCTCTTGCTGGTGGACGTCCGTCGCCCGGACGGATTCACCGGCGGCGAAGCGACTCTTGATCCTCTCGACGACGCGCTCGACCGTCCAGCGTTCCAGCAGCGGTCGGTAGCTGCGTACCGCACGCCGACATGCCGCGGTCCAGCTGCCGAAGTGACGGCTGGCAGCTTTGACGAGCTTTCGGTGCCCCTGCGCGATCACGACGTTCGAGCTGAGGGCGACCCCCGCCTTGTCGAGCTCTCTGATCTCCGTGAGCACCTGGCTGGGTGTCCAGCGCTCGTACGTCATGACGAGCGGGATGCCGGCACGTTCGAGCGCGCGGTTCCACGTTCCGGCCTCGAGCTTCGCGGCATCGATCAGCGCCGCCAGCCCGTGGCTGCGCATCTCCGCGGTCGACATCTTGATGCCCTTGGCATGTGCGGCACGTAGCTCGTCACGGACTTCGTCCCAGCTCTTCCATCGTCCCCGCTTGAAGGCCGGGACGCCTGCCTTCGCGATCGCCTTGCGCCAGTTGCCCAGGTAGGTGATCGCGGCAGACACCAGCCCGCCGTGACCGGTCGCGCGCAGCTCCTCGGAGTTGAGCGACTCGCTGGCGCGATGCCGGCGTCGAAGCTCCTGGACCACCACCTTCGCGCTCCAGGTCGCCCGCGTCGGAGCGACCTCCACGCCGGAGAGCTTCAGAGCCTTCCCGAACGTGCCGCAGTACCGCTCGGCCGCCGACACGAGGGTCGAGTGCCCGCCGTCGAGGAGGGCAACTCGGTTGATCGGGTCTCCGCCGGCGTGTAGTCGCCGAAGCTCGGCAACGACCCGCTCAACGCTCCATGTCCCCCTGGGAACCGCCATGTACCTCGGAAACTCGGGGCGATCGACGGGGCTCGAACCCGCGACATCCAGGACCACAACCTGGCGCTCTACCAACTGAGCTACGACCGCCGTGAGGCTGGTTAATTACCGGAGACGGGCCGGAATCGCAACCCCGGAGAGGGGCGTTGGCGAGGGGAGCTGGGCTAACGCCCTGATCCGACGGGGGCCGAGCGGAGGCCCGGACGAAGCTCGAAGCCCCATCGACCCACCGATCTGCACTCACCGCCGATCGCCATCGTCACCCGGCACGCGCGCTCGAGCGGTCCACCTCCGCCAGAGACGACGCCAACGCGGCGGTTCGTCGTGAGCGAAGCGGAGCGGATGGGGTCGGGGCGCCGACTGTAGCTTCGGCGGTGGGTCCGCATCCGCACGGACCTCGCCCTCGCTCGCGCAGGCGCCAACCGTTCTTCGGCAGGCGGTGCCCCGACGCCCATCCGCGCAGCAGCTCACGGCGAACCTCGCGTGGTTGCGCTCTCCAGAGGCGTGGAGCGTGATCGCGCTCTCCGGAGGCGTGGAGCGTGTGAGCTCTCGGAGCGCCGTTCCGGTAGCATGGTGGGCATGCGCCCGATGTCACCGGTCCTCGCGGTCCTTGCGATCATCGCTGCATGTGGCGGTAACAGCGGTGCCCCCACCGGCGACGATGTCGTCGACGTCGACGCCGGCGTGATCGAGGAGCCGCTCCCAGCAGATGCGATCTATCTCGATCCTGCCACCGGGAGCGCGACCGCGCCCGGCACCGCCGAGGCCCCGTGGCCCGGCCTCGCCGACTCGATCGCCGCGGGCCTGCTCGCCAGCGTGCCCGATGGCAAGACCCTCGTGCTCCGCGACGGCAACCACGGCAACGCCGTGTTCGAAGGCACCCACACGACCGCCGTGATCATCCGCGCCGCACCGGGCGCCTCGCCGAAGCTCGGCCGTCTCGAGATTCGCAAGGGCAGTGGATGGCACCTGCGCGGCCTGACGATCAGCCCAGCGTTCTCGGCCACGCCTTACACCAGCGTGATCGTGTCGCTCGGCGAGGCGGGCGCCTCGACCGATCTGGTGCTCGAGCAGAGCGTCGTGTTCGACACCGCCGACACCACCGGGTGGACCGCCGCCGAGTGGATGGCGGCCCACAGCGGCATCCTCATGGGACGCAACGGTACCGGGCTGACGGTCCGCACGACCCACGTCTACAACGTCCGCTTCGGGATCGCGATCACCTCGTTCGACTCCACCGTCGAGGGCAACCTCGTCGCGGGCTTCTCGGGCGACGGCATCCGCGTCACCCGCGACGGCGACAAGGTGATCGACAACGTGATCAAGAACGTCTACGTGAGCGCCGCCGATGGCGATGACAACCACGACGACGCGATCCAGTGCTTCCTGTTCAACGTGGGCACCGGCACCGTCCGCGACGTGACGCTCCGGGGCAACGTCGTCGTCAATCGCGAGGACGCGGCGCAGCCCTTCACCAATCAACTTCAGGGCATCGGCTTCTTCGACGGGCCGCTCGTCAACTTCATCGTCGAGGACAACGTCGTGTTCGTCGACCACTACCATGGCGTCTCGCTCTACGACGCGCAGGCCTCGCGCATCGTCAACAACCTCACCTACACGCGATGGGGCGGCGCGGCGCACCCGTGGGTGATGCTCGGTCAGAAGCTCGGGATGGCCGCGGGCAACGTGGTACACGACAACGTCGCCCACAGCTTCGACTTCGCCGCGGACGCGACCGTGGACGCCGCGAACAACACCGTGGTCACACCCGCCGCCGCGGAGGCGCGGCTCGCGGCTCAGGTCGCGACGATCGAGGCCATCTGGGGCGCGACCATGCGCGACGGCGCCCACCGCCTCGCTCCGTAACCTACGACCTCGGCGCCGCCCGCCGGTAGCGATCCAGAAACGGCTTGAGATCGAAGTACGCGTTGCGCGCCGAGACCTCGAAGCGGATCCGCGCGCTCGGATCTCGATCGACGAGGAGCACGCCATCGCGAAGGACGCGGTGCACGAGATCGACGGGGGCATCGTTCAGGACGATGATCTGGACCGGGCGGCCGAGCTTTGCCGTGAGATCGTCGGCGAGCGCAAACGGCTGCGCGAGCAGGGTCCGCGGCGGCGACACGCGCAGGAGGAGGGCGAGGTCGAGGTCGCTCTGTGGCCGCGCGGTGCCCCGGGCCTCGCTGCCGAACCGGTAGGCGGCGACCAGCTCCTCCGCGTCGCGAAGGAGCAGGTCTCGCAGGCTGTCCACGATCGCCGACACGACCGCAGTTTAGCAGCTGAAGGCACGTGCGCGTGCGCGGCACGCTGATCGCCGCTTGCACCGGCGTTGTAGACGCGCCGAGCGGCGACGGCGGCAGGTCACGAATGAGTTCAACGCAGGCGTGGTGCAGTCAGAGTCGCGACGGCATTCCCCTCCAGAAATCCTCCACGTCACGGCAGGGAGGGCTGCGGTGCACGAGCAACGGCGACCAATTGTTCGACCAGGCGCGCGCGGCGCGCGCAGGAACCCGTGAACTCGCGTGATGCACTATCGAGGGGGGATGATGGTGGTGGCGTTGGCGCCGTCCGGTCGTTCAAAGTCGCGGACGTTGTCGTCGGGAAATGGAGGCACTGTCGGCGGTTGCGGAAACCGCAAAGATTAACCTTGCGGTTTCCGCAAACCATCGCCATGATAACTCGTGCAGGCGATTGACCCGACGGTGGAGCTGGAAGGCGACCAACTTCGCGAGTTGATCATCTGGTGTTTCGATTGGGGGCGCACGTCGATCGGCCGCCACGACGGCCAAGATCGGATGGCTGAGCGCAGCTTCACCGGCGGCGAGATCATGAACGTCCTCACGAAGGGAGTTCTCTCTACGAGTGGTCGCGACCACGACAGCTGGCAGTACTCGGCGCGGCGCAACGGCGCCGAGATTATTTTCAGATTCGACTTCGATGATGACGGCAATTTGCTCGTGATCGTAACCCTGATGCGAAAGGCGTGATTGTCATGAAGTGCACCGAGTGCGGTAGCGCGATGACCAAGACCACTGGAGACCACCTTTACACCGAGAGCGGGCTCGACAATGTCACTCTCCGCAACACCACGAAGTACGATTGCTCCAAGTGCGGGGCGAAGCGCGTCAACATCCTTGCAATGGCGCAGCTACATAAGGCGATCGCGATCGCTCTCGCGAACAAGCCAAGCCGGCTGCGCTCGATCGAGGTGAAGTACCTGCGCGACTATCTCGATCTTTCGAACAAGGACTTCGCAGAGCTGATGGGCGTCACCGAAGGACAGGCTTCTCGCTGGACGACGACCGAACAGATTGGCGTGCCTGCGGAGCGTCTACTTCGGATGTTCGTGACACTTGGACCAGAAGTGATGGCGGCAAGGGCTGCGACAACAGGAGAGCAAAAAGCGGTCGAGCTACACCCCGAGCTTGTGCTCAAGGTTCTGGCTGCTCTGCGGACCGCGACTGACGAAGCAGCAAGGACAACTCCGATCCATGTCCGACGCGAGAAGGACGCTTGGCGGTCGGAAGTTGCGACATCAAACTGATGCTTGAACGACAGCCCTCCCTTCAGCGTCAACGCGACCGAGACGATCTCCGCGTACCGCTCCGTGGCGACGGCTAAGAAGAAGGGCGAGCGCGACAACGAGTCGGCCCCGCGAACATGCTCTCGCTCCGCAAGGGGCTCATCGTCGCTGATGCATCGAATCTCTTCGACGCGAGCTTCCAGCGCGACGACGGACCTGGTCGACTGCGGCTGCAACACGCACGCGCGACGCTATTTCGTGAAGGCACCCCTCGACAGTGGTGACAAAGGAGCCGCGCTTGCGCTCGCCGCCTGCAGGGCTCCGACCTGACGGTCGAGGATCGTCAGCACGGCGCCGGTGTCGAGCCTCAATGACGTCCAGCTTGACGACAAGCCGTTCTTGGCGAGCGCGTTCGGGCGTGTGGTCGAGACACCCAGGCGCGGCCAGGCGCGCGCTCTCTCGCTCAGGCTTCGTGCGGCTGCTGCAGATAGGCGAGCAGCTTCGGGCGGATCGCGCGCATCGCCTGCGCGCGGTGCGAGAGGTCACCCTTGGTGCCCACGCCGAGCTCGGCGAAGGTCTGGCCGAGGGCGGGGAACAGGAACAGCGGGTCGTAGCCGAAGCCGCCCGTGCCGCGCAGCTCCTCGAGCAGCACGCCCTCGGCCACGCCGTGCGCGGTGATCGTCTCGTTCGCGAGGGAGCCGCGGACGTCCGCGAGCGCGAGCACGCAGCGGAACCGCGCGGTCCTGCGCTCGGGAGGTACGCCGGTGAGGGCCGCGAGCAGCTTGGTGTTGTTCGCTGCATCGCCGGCGTGGTCTCCGGCATAGCGCGCGCTGTACACGCCGGGCGCGCCGTCGAGCGCGTCGACCTCGAGGCCGGAGTCGTCGGCGAGGGCAGGGAAGCCCGTGAGCTCGGAGACCTCGCGGGCCTTCTTGATCGCGTTGCCTTCGAACGTGTCGGCGTCCTCGATCACCTCGGGGATCCGCGTGCCGATCAGGTGCGCGGCCTCGTCGACGCTGAGGACCTCGATACCGGGCAACAGCTGACGCAGCTCCACGAGCTTGCCGGGATTGCGGGTCGCGAACACGAGGGGGCGGCTCATCGCTAACGTCCCGCGAGGATCTTGCGCTGGGCGGCCACGAGCTCGCGGATCCCGATGGCGGCGAGATCGAGCATCGCGTCGAGCTGCGCGCGATCGAACGTGCCTTTCTCCGCGGTGCCCTGGATCTCGATCAACTTGCCGCTCGCATCGCCGACCACGTTCATGTCGACCTCGGCCTTGCTGTCCTCGACATACGGCAGATCGAGCACGCACTCGCCATCGACGATCCCGACGGAGACCGCGGCGACGGGCGGCATCAACGCCTTGTCGCTGGCGAGCTTGCCGGAGGCCACGAGCTTGGTGATCGCGAAGCCGAGGGCGATCCACGCACCCGTGATCGAGGCCACGCGCGTGCCGCCATCGGCGCACAGCACATCGCAATCGACGTTGATCGTCCGCTCGCCGAGCGCCTTGAGATCCACCGCCGCGCGGAGCGAGCGACCGATCAGCCGCTGGATCTCCTTGCCGCGTCCGCCGGGGTCGCGCTTGCTGCGGGTGTGCGTGGAGCGCGGCAGCATCGCGTACTCGGCGGTCAGCCAGCCGCTGCCCTTGCCCTTCATCCACGACGGCACGGTCTCCTCGACGCTCGCGGCGCATAGCACCCAGGTGTCCCCGAGCTTGATCAGCACGGATCCCTCGGCGTGCTTCTGGTAGTGCGGGATGATCTCGAGCGAGCGGAGTTGATCGGGGCGACGGCCATCGGGACGCATGGCGCGGAGGCTACCCCCAAACGGAGGACCCGCGTAGGTCCCTTGGAGGTCGAAAGCTCGCGACCTCGGCCGTCGATGATCAGTCGTCGATGATCAGGCGCTTCGCGGCGTCACGCACCGCGAACGTGTACGTGGCGCTCGTCGAGGCGACCTTGAGCTCGTGCTTGGGCATCAGCCGCAGCACCCGCAGGATCTGATCGGTGCCGAGGCGCGGGTTCGTGAGCAGCGCGCGGCGGACCTCGGGGATCTGGAGCCACGCACCGTTGTTGACGATGTGCTCGAGCAGCACGCGCGGCATGGTCCCCATCCGCGCCAGCTTCGAGACCTCGGGCGCTGTGAGCCGAGGGTTGCGCAGCAGCGCCTCCCACACGGCCTTGCCATAGATCCGCTCGAGCGCCATCCGGGTCGCCGGGTTGCTGCTCGCCGCCTTGCGCACCTGCTGCGGGAGGGACAGGCCGCGGAGCTTGTCGAGCGCGGTGGTCGCGCGCATCGACGGGTCCTTGGCGTCATCGTCCTGGTCGTCGTCGTCGCCGTCGTCGCCGTCGTCGCCTCCCTCGGCCTTCCGGTCAGGCGCCGGGGCCGGCTCGGGCGCAGGAGCCGGCGGTGTGGCGAGGGCCACGATCCGCTCCTTGATCGTCGGACCGAAGCCGAGGAGCTCGAGCCCCGCGCCCCTCGCCGGATCGATGTAGACCACGCGCGCGGGCAGGGCGATCTCGCCGCTCACGCCCCGGACCACGAGCTCGCACTCGTCGTTGAGCGTCAACCCGCACTCGGGCACGAACACGCCCCCGGCGGCGAGATCCGTCGCGGACCGCGGGTCGCTGGCGATCTCGACGATCACCGTCGGCCGACTCATCCTGGATATTCTACGACGAGCCGCGCGGCCGCCGCGAACTTCGATCACTCCCCGAGGGTGATCCCTTGTGCCACATGGCCCGCCGGGGAGTCCGGGTCGAGGCGAACATAGGACGCGGCCGCCTGCCGGCACTCCTCACCCACGGCGTCCTTGCACGCGATCCGGACCTTGAGCCACGCGATCGCGATGCGCTCCGGGTAGACCCGGCCCTGCGCAAACCGGCGCTCGTACGCCGCGATCGTGAGCCTCGCGTCCGCGGTGCGCCCGAGCTTGAAGTGCTGCGTGAAGGCGATGCCGTAGTACGCGCGGGACTCCTCCTCGCCCGTGGTCTTGTTGCGGATCAGCTCCTGGTACTTGCCGATCGCCTTCGCGGCGATCTGCTCACCGACATCGAGCGGCTGCGCCACCGGCTGGGCGGTCACGTTCTGGCGCGGTCCCGGCGGAACCGGCACCTCGGGGAGCTTGGTGCGCGTGATGATCTCCGGCGTCACGCGCGTCACCGGCTCGGCGCCCGAGCCCGTGTTCCGGGTGGTCGGCGTGCGCTGATCCGGAACCTGCGCGGTGCGGCCGTGGAGGACATCGGGGCCCGGGCCCATCTGGATCTCCGCGCTGCCGCTGCCGGTATCGACCTCGCCGATGGTTCCACCTTCGGTGCCCGCGCTGTTGGCCACCGCGACGGTGGTCGGCCTGACCACCGGCCTGGCGTCGGCGAGTGCGATCACGCCGCGCTGGGTCTCCCACGCCTGGCCGATCGCCACGCGCGCCTCCTGGTGATGCCGGACCACGCGGACCACACCCTCGGTGACGCGGACGGCGACCTCACCCGTGCCGTCGCCATAGTCGACGGAGAAGTGCGTGCCGACGACGATCACGTCGGTGTCGCCTGCGCGCACGATCAACGGCGGACGGTTGGCGCGCTTGGCCACCTCGAGCTCGACCTTGCCGCGCGTGAGATCCACGAGCACGCCCCCGTCGGGGCGGGTCACCACGAACACCGTCTTCGGATCGCTCTGGATCGTGGCATCGCCGATCGCGAGCGAGCTGCCCGTCGTGTCGGTCGAGATCGAGATCGGTACCTCGGCAACCAGGGGGAGTTGCGCGGGGCGCTGGCCGAGCTTCCAGCCGATCACGCCCGCGGCCATCGCGGCCATCGCGGCGGTCGCGAACCCGAGCAGGCGCCGCGGCGCACGCAGCCCGCGCGGCTCGGTGGCCGCATCGCTCGCACCCGCGACCACGCGACGCTCGATGTTGGTCATCCGCTCGTCGTCGAGCGGCTCCACGGGGACGCGTCCGACGAGCTTCACGAGGCCTCCTTGTCGAACGGGATGATCTCGGCGCTCGCGCCACGACCCGGCTCGAGGAACTCGGCGAGCACGGGATCCTGGGCGGCCACGGCCTCGATGCGCTTGCGCGCGCGCCAGACCCGGAGCTTGGTCGCCGTCACGCTCGAGCCCACGAGCTGCGCGGTCTCGGCGAGGGTGCGGCCATCGATCTCGTGCAGCGTGAACGCGAGGCGCGAGGCGGCGG
>JAYVRN010000633.1:0-14686 GCA_043776275.1 Myxococcales bacterium
ACAAGCAGAAGTGAACGGCCCGCTCGCGGGGGTGACGGCGGTGGTCACAGGTGCGAGCCGCGGGATCGGGCGGGCGATCGCGCACCGCCTCGCGTATGCTGGAGCGGAGGTCGCGCTGTGGGCGCGTGATGCGAGCGCGCTGCGTGGGGTCGCGGCCGAGATCGAGAGCTTCGGTGGGCGCGCTCGGCCGTTCGTGGTCGACGTCACCGATTCCACGGCTGTCGGCGCGGCGGCCGACCTCGTGCGTCAGACGATGGCGCCGGCCAAGGTGGTGGTCAACAACGCCGGTGCCGTGCTGCGGAAGCCCACGATCGCAATCTCGGATGCCGAGTGGCGCCGCATCCTGGCGGTCAACCTCGACGGGACGTTCTTCGTGACGCGAGCGTTCCTGGTCGACCTGACGCGGTCCGGCGGGCGCGTGATCAACATCGCGTCGATCGCCGGTCGTGAAGGCACGCCCCTCCTCGCGGCCTACTGCGCCGCCAAGCACGGGGTGGTGGGCCTGACCCGGGCCCTTGCCGAGGAGCTACGCGCTGCTAAGGTCTCCGTGAATGCGATCTGCCCCGGCAGTGTGGACACGGCGATGCTCCGCGAGGGGCTCCCGGGGGCGACACCTGCGATGAGCACGGACGACATCGCAGCCGCCGCCGTCTTCCTCGCCAGCCCGGCTCCATACGGAGCACCGGACGCGATGACCGGTTCCTGTCTCGACATCTTCGGATAACGATCAGGAGTGATGCGGACCATGCGCGAGACCGCCTTCGACCCGAGCGCGCTGTCATCGCTGCCGATCTTCCCGCTCGCGAACTGCGTGCTGCTCCCCGGCGGCCTCCTGCCCCTCCACGTGTTCGAGCCGCGCTATCGCGAGCTGACCCGAGACTGCCTCGCCGGGCACCACCTGATGGGCGTCGCGCGGCTCCGGCCGGGCTACGAGTCCACATACTACGGTCGCCCGCCGGTCTACGAGCGGTGCGGCGTGGGCCGGATCATCTGCTCGGAAGAGCTGCCCGATGGACGGTTCGCGCTGCTCCTACGTGGCGTGGCCCGCGTCGAGATCGCGCGCGAGCTCTCCACCGAGCGCCAGTACCGGATGGTCGAGGCGCTCGAGCTGCGCGATGCCGACGTGGATCCGCTCGACGCACGCGACCACCAGAACAAGCTGGTGTCCCTGTGCGATCGGCTCGCCGAGGTGATCGACGAAGGTGGAGCCCAGCTACGCGAGCTGGTTCGCACGTTCGAGTCTCCGGGCGCCTGCGCCGATGCGATCGCCGCGGCGCTGATCATGGACGCCGACGCCCGCCAGGAGCTGCTCGAGGCGTGCGATCCGATGGTCCGCTTGCAGCGCACGCTCGGTCACGTCAGTCACCTGCTGTGCGAGCTCGCGCCCTGCGAGGGCACCGTCAACTGACGGCTGCCCGACGACGACGGTGCTCGCTGCTTGCTTCACGAGTTCGATCACCGGAGCGGCAAGCTCGCCGGCTCACTGTGAGGGCATGCACTTGTTCGTGTGATCCGGCATCCCGGCGCACATCAGGCCCGCGTTGCACGCGTTGTTCGCCCTGCAAGATCCGCCGTGCGTCCCGGGGGATGGCGCCGGGATGCACTTGTTCGATCGGTCGGGCATCCCCGCGCAGACCAGGCCCGTGTTGCACGTCATCTGAGCGGTGCACGTACCACCCTGCATACCGATCGCCGGTGGCGGTGGCGGCGTCGGGACCACGGGCGCACGAGCGGGCATGCACTTGTTCGTGCGGTCCGGCATCCCGGCGCACTGCAGCCCCATCTCACACGTCAGCTGCGCGGTGCACGCTCCGCCCTGCATGCCGATCGCCGGCGGTGGAGGCGCGACCTGCTGGATGTGGCCCTTCATGCAGCGATTGGTGTGATCGGGCATCCCGGCGCACACGAGGCCTGGATCGCACCCGAGCTGCGCCGTGCACGAACCGCCCTGGGCTCCGACCGCGACGTTCTGCGGCGGCACGTAGCCCGGGCCGATCGGCTGCGGGATGTACCCTGGACCGATCGGCTGGAGCTGCTGCGGATGTGCGGCCACGTACTCCTGGTGCGACGCCCGGCACTTCTTCGTGCGGCCAACGCCCACGAACGCGCTGACCCCGAACACGCCCGCGAGCAGCAGGCCCGAGATCGTTGCGGCGGTGCCTTGATCCGCGGTGTCCGACGACGCGTTCTCGTCCTGTGTGGTGCCGAACGCACCGGCGGCGCTGAGCACGAGCAGGCCACCGATCACCGCGTCGACGATCGGGATGGTGTTGCTTTCAGTGCAACGCGCGTAGGTCTGAGGCGGCTTGCCGACGGGCCCCGGTCCATGCGTGAACAGGAGCGAGCACCCCGAGACAGTGAGCGAGAGGACCGCGGCGATCGAGCGCTTCATGGAATGTCCGATCTTGATCGTCGCAGAGATCGGGCGCCAGATCCTGGCCGATCGGTGCCCTCACGCAGCCCGTCGGGGCCCGACGCCCGTGTCACGGTTACTTCGGCGCCTTGGCAGGCTTCGCCGCCTTCGCGGGCCTGACCGCCTTCGCAGGCTTCGCTGCCTTCGCGGGCCTGGCCGCCGGCAGGTCGACGTCGACGCGCTCGCCGACGTACGACGGGAACCGTGGCACGCCGTCGTCGGACAGCTCCTGGTAGCGCACCGTGATCACGCTGCCGATCGCCGGCGGCGCTTCTCGTTCCGCGTCGGTGAAGCCGGTCCCGACGTTGAACTTCGCTCCTTGCGGCAGCTCGCAGATCAAGGCGCCGAGCCGCCCTGTGTGCTTGCCGGCACCGGGCGCGTGCCCGATCACGCGGGCCTCGGAATCGTGGAACGTCTTGACCTTGAGTAGCGAGCTCGAGCGTCCAACCTCGTAGCTCGAGCCCGGGCGGCGCAGCATCAGGCCCTCTCCGCCGAGCTGCTCCACGCGGGCGAGCTCCTCGCGCAGGTGTGCCACCCCGGTGCAGGCCACGTGCTCGAGCACGCGCGCATGCGGCGCCTGGGCGCGCTCGAACAGCTGCTTCGCGTGGGCGATTCGCGCCTCGAACGTCCCCGGCACGTTCGGCGCATCGAATACGACATAGGTCACGGTGTTCCACGCAGCGCCCGTGGCACCCGAGCGCACGATGCTCGTGGTCTTCCCGAACAGCTTGCGCCCGACCCACAGCTCCCCATCAAGGACGTCGGCGGGGAGCGCTGTGGTGAACCACGCGGGTGCAAAGAACGGATTGCCGAGCCGCGAGATGAACGTCGTGCCGTCCCAGTACGCCCGGATCCCGTCGAGCTTCTCGCTCATCCACCAGCCGGTCGGATCGTGATCGGTCTCCCACTTGTGCGCGAGCAGGACCGGGGGGGCCGAGTCCTTCTTGACCGCCTGCGCGCGCCCGCTCGCCCCGGCCCGCGCGGGCGCCACCGCACCCACGCGCTGTTGCTCGGCGGCGTCACCGAGATAGGCGCGGAGGTGCTTGCAGCTCCGGCGGCTGATCACCGCGCCCTGGTTCCGCCAGGCGGGGCACGTGCACATGTAGACGTCACCGTGATGGGAGAGCGTGTACGTGCTCGTCGATCCCTTGACCGCGACCTCGTCTCCGTCTGCGAGCGTATTGGGCACCGCAACGCAGGCTACCGAGCTTCTCCCGCTGGATCTATACTTTGCCGTGGTGAGGATCCGCTGGGTATGCGCGCTCATGGTCGTAGCCGCGGGCTGCTATCGACCCGCCAGCGAGCGCGAGTGCTCGGTGTTCTGCGATCACACCGTCACGGACTCGCCCTGCCCCGATGGCCTCACGTGCGGGATCGACGACCGCTGCTACGACAGCGTGCAGTGCGACCAGCGGCCGATCGACGCCGCGGTCGAGGACGGCACCTCGATGGATGGAACCGACCACTGCCCTGGTCTCGGCTGGCTGCACTTCTGCCCCACCAACCCGCGCGCGGGCAGCGAGTCCATGCCGTCCACGTTCAACACCAGCACGATGTGCACCGAGGTCCGGCAGAGCCCGGCCGGGCCGCTGTGCGTGTACGCCGTGACCGGCTCACTCACGGTGAGCGGCAACGTCGGGATCACGGGCCCGCGACCGCTGGTGCTGGTCGCCAACCAGATCACGATCGAGATGTCCGGCATCCTCGATGTCGCCGACGGAGGTGCTGGCGCGGCCCCCACGGTATGCGCCCCTCCCGTCTCGGGTGGGATCGGGACCGACAGCGTCAGCGGCGGCGCCGGTGGAAGCTTCGTCTCGGCGGGAGGGATGGGCGGCCCGGGGACGACATCGCCCCTCCAGACCCCGAACCCTGGTGTGGTGCCGAGCTTCCTTCGGGGCGGCTGCCCGGGCGGAACCGGGGGCTATGTCAGCAGCGATGGCATGACGGCGGGCGGCAAGGGCGGCGAGGGCGGTGGCGCGATCTACCTGCTGGCCAGCCAGGAGATCGTGATGGCGGGCAGCATCTATGCGTGGGGCGGCGGCGGTGAGGGCGGCAAGGGCGGCGTCAGCACCACGGGTGGCGGAGGCGGTGGTGGAAGCGGCGGCCATATCGTCCTCGATGCGCCGATGCTCACGCTCAGGTCCACGGCGCACCTCCTCGCCGAGGGGGGCGGTGGTGGTGCGGGCGGTGCGCGTTCCGCCGCGGGCGACCCCGGGATGGTGATCGGTCCGTCGCCAATCCACGCGGCCTATGGTGGCGCGGCGAATGGCCTGTGTACCGAGTGCGGCGCTGGCGGCAATGGCTCGTTCGGGATCGAGGCCGGGTCCGTCGGAGCCCCCAGCACCACCCAGTTTGGCGGGGCCGGCGGTGGCGGCGGCGGTGGCGGCGAGATCCACTGGTTCTACCGCACCCCGTTCCTCGACACGGGCGTGATCTCTCCCCCGCCGGTGGGAACTTCTATTTGATCACGGCGAGGCGCGGCGAGCGCTTCGGCTTCGACAGCACGTTGCCCGCGACCTTGATCGCCGCCTTGGTCGCCAGCTCCATGAACCGCATCGCGTTCTCGGAGTCCGGGCTCGAGGCGACGATCGGCACGCCGGCATCACCGGCGAACCGGATCCGGGTATCGAGCGGGATCTCGCCGAAGAAGTCGCAGCCGACCTCCTGCGCGAGCCGCTTGCCGCCGCCGTGGCTGAAGATCTCGTCCATGTGCCCGCACGCGGGGCACTTGTAGTAGCTCATGTTCTCGACGATCCCGAGGATCGGAATCTCGACCTTCTCGAACATCGCGATGCCCTTCACGACATCGACGATCGAGACCTCCTGCGGCGTGGTTACCATGACGGCGCCCGCGATCGGGATCAGCTGCGAGAGCGAGAGCTGGACGTCACCGGTGCCCGGCGGCAGATCGCAGACCAGGTAGTCGAGATCGCCCCACTCCACATCGCCGAGGAACTGCTGGAGGAGGCGGTGCACCATCGGCCCGCGCCACACCACGGCCTCGCCCTTGTCGACGAAGAAGCCGACCGAGATCACCTTGAGGCCAGCATGGTTCGCCGGGATGATCTTCGCGTCCTTGCTCGCCGAGGCCGGGACCTCGGGCTGACCGAGCATGGTCGGGATCGAGGGACCGAACACGTCGGCGTCGAGCAGGCCGACCTTCGCGCCGTGGCGCTGCAGCGACAGCGCGAGGTTGACCGCGACCGTCGACTTGCCGACGCCGCCCTTGCCGGCGGCGACCGCGATCACGTTCTTGGGGCCCTTCAGCGTGGCCTTGTCACTCGGGGTGGGCAGGAACGCGGTGGACACATCGGCGACCACCGTCACGCGCTTCGCGCCGACGCCCTGGACCGCCTTCTCGACCAGCTGCTGGAGCACCTTGCGCTGCGCGAGCGGGTACGCGTGCGTGGGAATGTCGAGCCGGACGAGGACGTCGTCGCCGGAGACCTCCACAGTGCGCAACACGCGATAGGTCACGATGTCGTGACCGAGCATCGGATCGATGACCTTCGCGAGGGCTTCTCTGACGCTTGCTTCGTTCATCTGCGGTCGCTCCTACGCTAGGTGGCCGAGCTTGGTCTTCTTCGCCGCGAGGTAGCTCTCGCTGTGCTCCGTGGCGCCGACCCAGTGCGATTCCTGGGTGACGACCTCCATCCCCGCACGCTCGAGGCCCGCGATCTTCTCGGGGTTGTTGGTCATCAGCCGCACGCTGGAGACCCCGAGCTCGCGCAGGATCTGGGCGGCGAGATCATACGAGCGGAGATCCGCATCGAAGCCGAGAGCAAGGTTGGCATCGACGGTATCGGCACCCGCATCCTGCAGGTGATAGGCGGCGACCTTGTTGCCGAGGCCGATCCCGCGCCCTTCCTGCACCAGGTACACGAGGACGCCGCGGCCCTCGTGACCGATCCGCTCGAGCGCGGCATCGAGCTGCGCGCGGCAGTCACAGCGCAGGCTGCCGAGCACCTCGCCCGTGAAGCACGACGAATGTACGCGCGCGAGCACGGCGGCCCCGCCGGCCGACGCGACGTCACCGAGCACCATCGCGACGTGCTCTTCCTTGCCCATGCCGATCGCCGTCCCGCCCGCCTTCGCATCCTCCCCGGTCCGGTAGACGACGACCCGGAACTCCCCGTTCGGCGTGGGCAACCGGGCCTCGGAGAACCGGGTTATCACGGGGTTGGACATGGCGCTGGGCGTGTATGTCCCCGACGGCGCACGTTGTCAATCATGCTAAGGTCTTCGGGCTATGGCTGTTCGTCCCGTCGTGGTCTGGCCCGACGACCGTCTCCGGCAACCCTCCGTTGCGATCGGGGCGATCGACGCCTCGGTGCGCGAGCTGTACCAGGACCTGGTCGATTCGATGTACGCCGAGAACGGCCTCGGCATCGCCGCGCTCCAGCTCGGCGACAATCGCCGGATGTTCATCGTCGAGCCGCGCCTCGCGGGGCGTGACGAGTCCGAGCTGCCCGTGGCGTTCATCAACCCCGAAGTGATCGAGAGCTCGGACGAGCAGCAAGACAGCGAAGAAGGCTGCCTGTCGTTCCCCGACGTCTACGTCAAGGTGAAGCGCCCGCTCCGCACCAAGGTCCGCGCGATGGGCATCGACGGCGTGGTGTTCGAGATCGAGGGCGAGGGCCTGCTCGCGCGCTGCTTGCTCCACGAGTTCGATCACCTGAGCGGCAAGCTGCTCGTGGACTTCGTGGGCCCGCTCAAGCGGACGATGATCAAGAAGAAGCTGACCAAGCTGAAGGACGCCGTCGCCGAAGACGCCGAGGCGTAGCTCGTTCAGGGCGGCTTGCCGTTGAAGATCTTCGACAGATCCGGCGGCTGACTGCCCTGCGGCGGCTCCGAGCCGACGCCACCAAACGGCTTCGGACTCCACACGGCGCGCTGGATCGGCACCCCGACCAGCCGCAGCCGTTCGGCCGCCGTGCTGAGGTCATCGCAGCCGATCTCGAACGCGACCCCGACGTGATCACCGGTGCGGAAGCACACCGGATGCGAGCCCCAGCACTCGCACGCGGTCAGCGGCTCGGGGTGCTGGAACGGAGCCTGGATCACCCACTCGGGGTGCTCGACGATCGCGAGCTTGCCGCTCGTGACGTGCACGTTGAACAGTGAGCCATCGTCGTTGGGGATCACGTAGAACAGCAGCTCCTTGTCGCGGAACACATGGAACTCGATTCCGGATCGGTCGACCGGCGTCACCGTGTATCGCCCACCGAGCAGGTGCTGGAGCGCCTCCTGGTTCGCGGGCGTCCGCGCGGTGATCGGACCGAGGGCCTCGAGACCCAGCTCGAACAGGGCGCCGCTCCGCGCGGCTCCCGGGACCGCGTTCGAGATCGGCTCGGGCCGGGTCGAGGACGCCGAGCCAGCGCATCCGGCGAGCGCCAGCGCGAGCGTGCACGTCCTCGACATCTGTCGATTGTACGTGGCGGATCGGCGGCGCGCACGTGTAGCCTGCGCGCGTGATCGACAGCGTCTTCGTCCGCGGCCTGGAGTTCGAAGGGAATCACGGCTACACCGCCGCCGAGCGGCGCGGGACCCGGCGGTTCCGCGTCAACCTGACCCTCGAGCTCCCGCTCGCGGCCGCCGCAGCCTCCGACAAGATCGCCGACACCGTCGACTACTGGAAGGTCTCGGAGATCGTCGTCGCGATCGGGACCAAGTCGACGTTCAAGCTCCTCGAGGCGCTGGCCGGATCGATCGGCGCGAAGATCCAGGAGCTCTACCCCCACGCCCGCGTCGCGATCGAGCTCGAGAAGCTCGCCCCGCCCTGCCCCGGCGTCCCCGCGGCCTGCGGCGTGCGCCTCGTGCTGCCCCCCGTGGGTGCATGAGCTTCTCGTTCTCCACCCCGGTCCGGTTCTCCGATATCGATCACGCCGGCATCGTCTACTACCCGCGGTTCTTCCACATGTTCCACGTCGCGTTCGAGGAGCTGTGGCGCGCGCGGATCGGCCCCAAGGCGTACTCCGAGCTGATCGACCGCGACCGGATCGGGTTCCCCGCGGTGAAGGCCGAGTGCGAGTTCAAGGCCCCGCTGCGGTTCGGGGACACCGCCGAGATCGAGGTCTCGGTGTCGCGCATGGGTGCCAGGTCGATCACGTTCCGTTACCGGATCTACCGGGCCGCGTCGGACACGGCCCCCCGCGAGCTGGCCGCCGAAGGCTCCGTGGTGTGCGCCGTGGTCGACCTGGCAAGGTTCGTCGCGACGCCCGTCCCCGAGCGCGTGGTGGCCATGCTGGCCGACCTGATCGAAACGTGATTCGGGGCTTTACCCCCGCCGGGACCTCGTACTAAGTCCGAGGCAGATGCTCGAGCGTGACCCCAAGACCCTGGCCCGCCTGCAGGCGGTCGTCACCGCGCTGATCGAGCACCGCGTCTCGACCTCGCTGGTCGATGTCGAGCGCGCCCTCGCCCGCTGGCGCGCCGGCGATCACAGCGCTCTCGCTGCTCACGGCGCGGTGCTGCGCCACGCGGCCCGCTGCGAGCGCACGGTCGAGCGCGTCACCGCGGCCGCGGGCGATCGGCCCGAAGGCATCCTGCGCGACGCCGTGGACGCCGGCCTGATGGCGGAGGACGAGTTCGTGCAGCTGGTCGGCAAGCCGCCCACCGATGTCCCTTCGATCGATTCACTCGGCGATGAAGACGATGCCAGCGCCCCCGACAAGCGGCGCACGCTGGAGCAGCTGCTCGCCCGCGGTCCGGTGCTCGTGCACGTCGATGCGCGCCGCGCCGAGGTCAGCGTCCCCGCGCGGTTCCGCGCCGATCCGAGCCTGGTCCTGCGGTTCGGGTACAGCCTCACGCCCGCGATCGGCGAGCTGTCGGTCGATGACGAGGCGATCGCCGGAACGCTCACGTTCTCGGGCCAGCCGTTCCGCTGCATCCTGCCGTGGACCGCGGTGTACGCCGCGATGGTCGAGGGCGAGCAGCGCGGCACCGTGTGGCCCGAGGATGTCCCGGAGGACGTCCTGACCAGCGGCAGCGAGCAGCCGGCCGCCGGGCCCGCCGTGGTCAGGGATGCCTCGGACGCACCGGTCGCAGCGCTCGCACCGCTGGAGGTCGCCGAGCCGCGGTCCAAGCGCGCGACGCACCTGAAGCTCGTCGAATGATCCGCGCGCTCGCCCTGTTCGCGAGCCTCGCCGCCTGCGCCACCGCGCCGCCGCCCGTGATCGCGGCGCATGCGCCACCCGCGCGCGCGCCCACCACGCCGCCCCCGTCGGTCCGCTGGATCGACAATGGCTTCGAGCTCACGCAGCTGCCCGCGATCACGGCGGACGGCGCGCGCATCGTGGTCGCGGAGATCGCTGGCGATGGCGGGCGCGGGAACCCGAACCTCCGCATCGTCGCCCGCGAGCGCACCGACGCGCCCGTCGAGAAGATCACGGTGCTCCGGGTCGACGAGGTCGACACGCTGTTCACCCCTGAAGGCGCGCACCCCCAGCTCGACGCGCGGCTGTCCGCGGCGAATACCTGGCTCGCCAGGCTCCACCACGACGCCGAGCTCGTCGCGCTGCCGAAGCTCGAGGTCGACGCCACGGACGGCTACACGCAACACGCGGCGAGCGCAGGCGCCGTCTCGCTCGATTGGCACGCCGACCGGCTCACGATCTTCGACGGCGGCAGGCCCGTGCACTCGCGGACCACCCCGTCGACGTGGCACGCACCGCGCGAGGGCAGCTGCGAGAACCCCGCGAAGCTCGGCGCGGCGTGGGTCGATCTACCTCGGCGGATCGCGCTGGTCGAGATCATCTACAACGGCACCGACACCTGCTGGGAGCCGAGCGGCCAGCTGCACGTCATCAGCTGGTAGCGCGCGCTCGGCTGGTGGCGCGTGTCGCGCTGGTAACCGCGTCAGCCGTTCGCGGCACGGTCGAGCGCGAGTTTCTTGCGCTCGTCGGGGTTCTCGTCGAGCCAGGCGCGCAGGCCCTCCTCGCTGATCTCGACGACGAGATCCTGATCGGCGACCCGGGCCTGGCACGCGAGGCGCGACTCCTGGCGCACGTCGAACGCCTTGTCCATGATGTCGTTCTCCTTGTCCGGAATCTCGGCCAAGGAGTCGAGGCCCTGCTCGACGTAGACGTGACAGGTCGAGCACGCGAGGTTGCCACCGCAGGCGTGGCCGACGCGGGCGCCGCACTCTTCTGCCGCGTGGAGGATCGACAGACCCTTCTTGCACTCGATGGTGATCGGCCCCGTCGACTTCGGCCCGAGCGGATTGGTGAACGTGATCTTCGGCATCCTAGGCTCCGACCTTGCGAGCAACATCGTCGAGGGTCGCGCCCTGGAACTGGGCCGTGATGGCACGGTTCATCCGCAGCTGCGCGAACGGCTTGGTCGCGAGGTCCAGGCCTTCAATGGCGTGGCGGATCGCGAGGTAGTCGCCACCCTGGATCGCGGCCTCGAGCGCGGCGATCGCCGTGTCTCCGGCGGCACGGACCTCATCGGTGAGGAGCTCGCGGTCCGTCACGAACGCCTGGCGGGTCGCACCGAGGATCCGCTCGGCCTCGACGCGCTCGATGACGAGGTTCCGCTTCGCGAGATCCTCCTCGGCGTACTCGAACGAATCGATCAGCATCTGCTCGACCTCCTCATCCGACAGGCCGTAGCTCGGCTTGACCTCGATCGAGGCGGCATTCCCGGTGGTCAGCTCCTTCGCCATGACCTTGAGCAGGCCATCGGCGTCGATCAGGAACGTGATCTCCACCCGGCCCATCCCGGCGATCATCGGCGGCACACCGCGCAGCACGAACCGCGCGAGCGAGCGGCACGAATCGGCGGTCTCGCGCTCGCCCTGAAGGATGTGGATGTCGAACCCGGTCTGGTTGTCGGCGTACGTGGTGAACGTCTGCGTGGCGCCGGTGGGGATCGTGGTGTTGCGGTGGATCAGCTTCTCCACCACGCCACCCATCATCTCGATGCCGAGCGACAGCGGCACCACGTCGAGCAGTGTCACGTCCTGGCGACCGCCGGCGAGCACATCGGCCTGGACCGCGGCGCCGAGTGCGACCACTTGCTCGGGATCGAGATCGGAGAGCGGGGCCTTGCCGAACAGCTCGGCCACGTAGTCCCGGACCACCGGCGAGCGGGTCGATCCACCGACGAGGATCACGCCATCGAGCGTGTCTCGGGTCAGCTCGGCATCCTTCAGCACGCGCCGGCACGCCTTGGCGGTGCGCTCGAGCAGGGGCTGCGCCCAGGCCTGGAGATCGCCGCGCGTGACAACGCGCTGGAGGGCGCCCGTGCCCGTGACCGCATCGGGAAGCGCGAACAGCGTCTCGGTCGCCGTGGTCAGCACTTCCTTGACCCGGCGCGCTTCGGCGACGGCCGCGCCGATCAGCTTGCGTGGCGCCTTCTCGAGCGTGGGCATGATCTGTTGTGCGATCACGCGATCGAGATCGTCACCGCCGAGCGCGGAGTCTCCGCCGGTGGCCTTCACCTCGAACACGCCATCGACGAGCTTCAGGATCGAGACGTCGAACGTCCCCCCGCCGAGATCGTAGACGGCATAGGTACCCTTGGACCCGCGATCGAGGCCGTACGCGAGCGCGGCGGCGGTGGGCTCCGCGAGCAGGCGCATCACCTCGAGGCCCGCGAGCCGGCCCGCATCACGCGTAGCCTGGCGCTGGGCGTCGTCGAAGTACGCGGGGACGGTGATCACTACGCCCTCGATCGGACCGTTCAGCGACGCCTCGGCGCGGCGCTTGAGCTCGCGCAGCACCTCGGCGCTGACCTCGACGGGCGAGACCTTGCGACCGCCGGCGACGTTGATGTGCACCGCGCGATCGTCACCCTCGAGCTCGTACGGCAGCATGCCGCGCAGCGCGGCGAGGTCCTTGAGGCCGCGGCCGATCAGCCGCTTGACGCTGGCGAGCGTGTCGCGGGGCGCCTCGAGCGCACGCGCCATCGCGGGACGGCCGACGACGATCGCGCCGTCAGCGCCATAGTGCACGACGGACGGCACCAGCGGCCCGCCCTCGCCGGAGATCACCTCGGGCGAGGCATCGGCGACGTGGGCGACCAGGCTGTTGGTGGTCCCGAGATCGATGCCGACGACCCGAGGCTTGCACGCCTCCTTGACCTTCGACTGACCGGGCTCTGCGATCTGGAGCAACATGGTTCGGACCTTTGGACGTCCCTGGGGGACCTAGTCGTCCCCGTCGAGTGCGGCGTCGCACTCCTCGAGGTAGCGATCGAGGTAGCGCAGCACGATCAGCTGCTGCTTGATCGCCGGGAGATCGCTCCCTGCGAACAGCGCTGGGAGCTTGTCGAGCACCGCGCGGCGGCGCGTGGCCATCACGCTCTGCAGGCGCCCGACCTCGGCCGCCTTGCCCGCATGGCGAGCCTCGGCGAGCTCCTCACGCAGCTCGAGGATCTCCATGAGGAACGTCGGGTCGAGCTGCTCGTTGGCGCCGATCGTGAACCCTGCCCGCTCCAGGAGGTACTCCGCGCGCGGCACGGGCTTCTTCAGGATCTGATAGGCGTCGTTGAGCGCCCGCGCCTTGGACAGCGCAATCACCCGCTCCGCCGCCGGCGCGGTGGCGTACCGGTCGGGGTGGAGCTCCTTGCTCTTGTCGAAGAACGCCTTCTCGAGCGCGCTCAGATCGATCTCGAACGACGGCGTGAAGCCGAGGAGCGTGAACGGTTCGCTAGAAGTTGACGGACTCGCCACAGCCGCACGCGCCCTTGGCGTTCGGGTTGTTGAACTTGAACCCGTGGCCCATCATCCCCTTCACGAAATCGAGCTGCATCCCGCCGAGGTACACGAGGCTCTTCGGATCGACGACGATCGACTCGCCGTGACCGGAGAACACCTTGTCGCTCGGGCGGACCTGCTCGGCCCACTCGAACACGTAGGTGAAGCCCGTGCACCCGCCGCCACGCACGCCGATGCGGATCATCGCCTCGGGCGTGCCCCGCTTCGCTTTCTGCTTCGCGATCTCCTCGGCCGCAGCCGCGGTGACCTCGATCTCGCGCTTCCCCGGCTTCGACGGCTCGGCCGCCGGAGGAGGAGTAGTGTTCGCAGGCGTATTTGGTGCGGTTGCACTCATCGCGTTCACTTGGGCTGCTTCTTCTTGTAGTCCTCGATCGCGGCCTTGATCGCATCCTCGGCGAGCACCGAGCAGTGGATCTTGACCGGGGGGAGGTTCAGCTCCTCGACGATCGTGGTGTTGCTGATCAGCGCCGCCTGATCGAGGGTCATGCCCTTGATCATCTCGGTCGCCAGCGAGCTCGACGCGATCGCCGAGCCGCAGCCAAACGTCTTGAACTTCGCATCCGCGATCCGGCCGTCCTTCACGCGGATCTCGAGACGCATCACGTCACCGCACGCGGGCGCGCCGACGAGGCCCATGCCGATCTCGCTGGCATCGACATCCGCATCGGCCTTGAACGTGCCGACGTTGCGCGGGTTCTCGTAGTGGTCGAGGACTTTTTCTGAGTACGCCATGGTGTGTTTTCCTGACTTGGCCTGACTGGGTCTGACTTGGGCTGACGTGCGTCAGTGCGTCAGTGCGGGGTCCACTGGATCGAATTGATGTCGATGCCTTCCTGGTGCATCTCCCAGAGCGGCGACAACGTCCGCAGCCGCTCCACGCTCTTCACCACGATGTCGATCACGTAGTCGATCTCCGCCTCGGTGTTGAACCGACCGATGCCGAACCGGATCGACGTGTGCGCGAGCTCGTCGCCCACGCCCAGGGCGCGCAGCACGTAGCTCGGCTCGAGCGAGGCCGACGTACAGGCCGAGCCCGACGACACCGCAACGTCCTTGAGCGCCATCAGCAGGCTCTCGCCCTCGACGAACGCGAACGAGATGTTGAGGTTGCCCGGGAGGCGGTGCTCCATCGAGCCGTTGACGTAGGTCTCGGACAGCTTCGACGTGATGCCCTTGTAGAGGCGCGTGCGGAGCGTCTCGAGGCGCACGGCCTCGTCGGCCATCTCGGCCTTGGCGAGCTCGGCGGCCTTTCCGAAGGCGACGATCATCGGCACCGGCAGCGTTCCCGATCGCATCCCGCGCTCGTGGCCGCCACCGTCGATGATCGGGTCGATACGGACGCGCGGCTTGCGACGCACCCACAGCGCACCGATGCCCTTCGGGCCGTACATCTTGTGTGCAGTGAGGCTGGCGAGATCGACCTTCGCCTTCTCGACGTCGAACGGGATCTTGCCGACGCCCTGCACCGCATCGGTGTGGAACAGGGTCTTGGGGTTCTTCGCCTTGATGGCGGCCCCGATCTCCGCGATCGGCTGGACCACGCCGATCTCGTT
>JAYVRN010000634.1:0-14683 GCA_043776275.1 Myxococcales bacterium
CCGACGAGAGCCACGAACCGCGATCACTCAACCGACGACCCGGATGGGGAGATGTAATTGTCGTTGACGGGTGAATGTAGTTGACGCCGGCCAGCAGCTTCCGCGGGCGGTTCCGGGGGTCGCTCGGGTGCTCGACGTAGAGGCCCTGCTCGCTCAGTTGCCGGCCCTCGATCTCGTCGGCCTCGAACGGATCGAGGCCGAAGTCGTAGGGGCCGAGGAGCGGGTGGCGGCCGAGGAGGAGCTGGTACAGGAGCACCGCGAGCGCGTGCTTGTCGGTGGCGATGCCGGGGCTGCCTCGCCCGGCAAGGACCTCGGGGGCGATGTAGCCGGGGGTCCCGTCGACCTGCGGCGGCACGAAGTCCTGCACCACCAGGCCGTCCATGTCGATGATGCGGAGCTGGCCTGTCGCGGGATTGGCGAGCACGTTGTTGGGCGAGAGGTCGGAATGCGCCAGCCCGAGGAGGTGCATCCGGCCGATGGCCTGCGCGAGCCGCCAGGCGAGGAGGAGGCGCTTGTTCCACTGCTTGGCCGCGACCGGAAGCGCGGCGTAGTTGCGAGGCCCGAACAGGTGGATGAGGTTGAGCATCCCGGATGGGAAGCGCGGGATGAGGAGCCCCAGCGACGGCGCGGTCACCAGCGCGCGCGGCCACACGTACAGCGCGTTCCAGTAGTTCTCTCGCTGTGGATAGGTCGGGTCGCGCGTGCAGTTGCACTGGCCGAGCACGAGCCCCATCGCGCGGGCGAGCTCGTCCGTGGGGGCGTGGAACAGCTTGACGACCGACTGACCATCGACCGTCGGATAGACCGTGCCCATCCCGCCGCGGCCGAGAGGATCGCGGCCAATCGCCACGGTGGCCCCCGAGGCCAAGATCACGCGGTCGTTCACGACGGCGGTTCCTGGATCGGCGGAGCGGCGCGCGGATCGGGGGGCGATTCGACGGCCGGATCGGATGCGGGCGAGCTCGCGGTGACTGCCGCTGCCCGGTCGGCGTCCGCGGTCGGTAGGGCGACGGCCACGCGCTCCGGTCGCGGGCCGAGGAGGGCGCACGCCAGCGTCCGGTCGTCCCCCGAGCCGCGCTTGACGTACGAGATCTCACCGAGGAGTTGCGTCGACGCGTCGCGCTCGAAGGGCAGCGCCTGCAGCGCCTGGAGGAGCGCCGGCGCCTGACCGCGTAGCGGCATCAGATCGTCGCTGACGCCATCGGTCATGACCACGATCGCCCAGGGCGCAGGCGCAAGCCGCACGTGCTTGAAGCGCGAATCGTCCCAGGTGCGCGTCAGGTGATCGCTCGTGAGATCGTAGATGCTCCCGTCCAGGGTCTCGTCACCCGGATCGAGCAGCACGCGCAGCGGCTCGTCCTCGGAGGTGCAGGCGATGAGCCCGTTGCCGACCTGGAAGATCCCGAGATCGATCGAGCCGGGTACGACCTCCACTCCGAGCACCGCGAGGAGCGTCGTGCCGAGTTCGCCGCGTGGCTGACCGCGGCGCTCGGCCTCGCGGGCCAGCTCCAGCTTTGCCTCCCACGCCGCGACGCTGAGCAGCGTCCGGAGCTGAGCTGGCGTCGGCGCAGTCGCGCGGTCAGCCGCGATGGTCGCCATGAAGCACTCGACGGCTCTCCGCGCGCCGACCCGTGCGAAGCGGGCCGATCCCACGCCATCGGCCACGGCGATGCAGAACCACGGCGGCTCGTCGGGCTCGGCGGCCAGGTGCATCACGAACGCGTCCTCGCGGTCGGCGCCCGACGCCTCGTGCGCCGTGCCCCGGCGGCTGGCGGCGACGAGCTGCCACGACGGCGCGGCGGCGAGCAGGCACTCGTCGTGCGTCGGGGGGCGCCGATCGGGATCGTCTTCGTCCGGAGCACGGACTCGGTCGAGCATGCGGTTTCCGGTGGTGGTGGGTGTCCGAGGTCGGAGGTCGCCAGCGTCGCGTGCTGCCGGCGCTCAGGGAGCCGTCGAGAACAGGTTGGGCGGCGCATCGGGCAGCGCCTGGCCCACCTGATCCTGGCCCGGTGTCCTCGATGCGACGACCGTCGAGTTCGCGATCCAGGTGAACAGCGCCTTGACCTTGGCGTCGTCGAGGTCGGCCATCATGTACGTGCGCTCGGGCGCGAGCTTGCGCAGCATGTCGGCGTCGGCGGACGCGCCGGCGCCGATGGCCACCAGGAGGCCGGGGCGGCGACCCTTCTGCTCGTCGAGGCGGCTGGCTTCGCCCTTCCAGTCGTCGCCGGGGTTGGGCTCGCCGTCGGTGAGCAGGAACACCAGCGGCTTGTAGTCGCCGGGGTAGTCGCCGGACTTCGGCCGCAGCTCACGCGTGATGGCGGCGCGTAGCTCGGCGAGGCCGAGCGACAGCGCGGTGCCGCCGCCCGTGGTGAGCGCCGGCGCCTGGAACTGCGCCGCCTCGGTCAGCGGCGCCACCTGGCTCGCGTCGGACGCGAAGCGGATCACGCTCGCGTGGACCGTCTCGCGGCACTGGGCGTCGTCGCGGATGACCCGCTCGAAGATCTTGAGCCCCTCGTTGACGGCGGCGATCGGCGCGCCGGACATGGACGCGCTGGTGTCGACGACGATGTAGACGGGCAAGCGGCGAAACGAGTTCCCGAGGTCCATGCGTTCTCCTGACGATGATGGGCGCCCGCCGCGGCGCGTCGATCCGGAGGTCCGTGCTCCGGCCGGTCGCGTCCCGCGTGTGGCGGCTGCTCACCTGTCAGACGCCGCTCGCCGCCCGATCGAACGCGACGCGTGACGCGTTTGTCGGCGGCCACGTGATTCCGTAGGAAAGTCACAGTGGACCGGCGGTGGCCGCCTCGGTCGGCTGGTGGGATCGACGGGCGGGTAGAGCAGAGCTTCTCCTCCACGCGCCGGCGGTAGGGTTCGGTGGGATCATCTCGACCACGACACCCTCAAACAACGCGCTCACGCTTAGTTGCGGACGAGTTCCCGCGCGGACGCCCCTGACAGATATGCTCGGACCCGATGGCTGGCGTGTTTCTCAGCTATGGACGAGACGACGCGCTCGAGTTCGTTGGCTGGCTCCAGGGCGAGCTCGCGTCGCGGGGACGGGACGTCTGGGTAGACTCGGACGGCATCGTCGGCGGCACGATGTGGCTCGACGAGATCCATCGGGCGATCGAGGCCGCCGATGCGTTCGTCTTCGTCCTAACCCCGGCGTCGGTGCGGTCGGACGTGTGCAAGCGCGAGCTTGCCCACGCCGTGGCCCACGGCAAGCGCCTGTTGTGGATCAGGCGGGAGCAGGTCCCCGACGAGCAGTTCCCCGAAGTGCTGCGGCCGATCCATTGGGTCAGCTTCCGTGGCACCGACGATCCGCAGCAGGGGCTGCACGCGCTCATCCGGGCGCTCGACCAGGACCTGGCCTGGGAGCGAGAGCGGACGATGCTCCTCGGACGCGCGCTCGCCTGGCAACGGGTCGGCGCCGACGACAGCTTCCTGCTCCGCGACACCGAGCTCGTCCAGGCGTTGTCGTGGTCCGAGGGTGCCGGTGCGCGGCCCGGGCGCGCCCTCGACCCGACGATCCAGTCATACCTCGATGCCAGCGCGGTGACGCGCGTCCGCGACAAGGCGCGGTCGCTGGAGGTCGAGGCGCGGGCCGTCGGGCGCGAGCTGGCGGCTCAGGCGCAGATCGTACGCGAGCGAGGGGCCGCGTCGCTCGAGCGAAGCGTCCTGCTGGCGGCCGAAGCGATGCTCCGCGCTCCCTCGCTGGAGGCCGACGTCGCGCTCCGCGCCGGACTCGTGCTCCTGCCCCGGCCCCTGCTCCGTCAGCCCTACGACCGCCCGGTCGAGGTGGTGCGTTTCAGTCGGGATGGCAGGTACCTGGCCGCCGGTGGCCGTGACGGTCTGGCGCACGTCTGCGAGACAGGCGGTGGCGGTCGTGGGTTCGTCGTCGCCCACGGGGCCGAGGTGCGTGACCTGGCGTTCGACAACGGTGGACGATGGTTGGCCACCGCGGGCGCGGACGGGGTGGTCGCGCTCTGGGACCTGGCGACTGGCGCGCTGTCGACGCGACTGGTGGGCGCTGGCAGTCTGTCCCGGATCTGCGTGGGTCCCGACGATGCCACGATCGCGGCGGCGAGCTGGAATGGCACGGCCACGGTGTGGGACGTCGTGTCTGGCCGGGAGTCCCTCCGCGTCCAGCATGAGGCTGCGATCCTGCGTCTCGAGTTCTCGCCCACCGGCGACCGCCTGGCCACCGCGAGTCAAGACGGTTCGGCGCGGGTCTGGGCACTGCCCTCGGGCGCCGAGCTCTTCCGGATCACGACGCTTCCGAGCGAAACGGGCGCGGTCCGCCCGATGCGCCGGGTCGTCTTCCTCCCCGACGGGACGCGCCTGGCGGTGGCGTCGGGCGACGGGACGGCGTTGGTGTGCGATGCGCAGACCGGCGCGGTGATTCTCCCGCTGGCCCACGATCACCCCGTGTACGCGCTGGCATGCAGCGCCGACGGACGCTGGCTGGCGACCGGAGACGGCGGCGGCGTATCGCTGTGGGAGGCCCGGACCGGACGGCTTCATCGACGGATCGATGTGGGCGCCATCATCGTCGACCTGGCATTCGATTGTTCGGGCCGCGTTCTCGCAGCGGGCTGCCACGACGGCAGCGCGCGGATCTGGGACTGCATCGACGGCGTCGAGTTGGTGCGATCGGTCCACGACCACGTCGTCTGCTCGGTCGCGCTCAGCCCGGATGGCCGGCTGCTCGCGACCGCCTCGAGTGACCACGCCTACGATCAGTGGCTCGACAGCGGCGGGCCGGCGTTGCCTCGTGCCGGACGGGGGAACGCGGCCTCCCTGTGGGAAGCGCGCGGCGGTGCGCGGGCCGGGGAGGTCCGATGTGACGGTCAGGTCCACGGCTTCGACGCCGCCGCGGGCAGCGGGCGGTTCGGAGCCGGCACCGCCAGTGGAACGGTGCATCTGTGGTCGGGCGTCGACGGTGCCGCCGCGGTCCGGTGCGAGGTTGGCGCGGTCCAGTGTGTCCGCTTCGCCCCGGATGGACGCAAGGTCGCGCTCGGCGGTGCCGATGGGGTCGGCGCGATCGTCGATGCTGACACTGGCACCGTGCTGGCGCGCATCGGGTCGCTCGGCGCCGTCCGGGTCGGTCCTCTCCAATGGACCCCCGACGGCCATCGCGTGGTCGGTGGTCTCGCCGACGGCACCGCTCGCGTCTGGGACGCGACCACCGGCGTGGAGCTGGCCCGACGAACCCACGGGCGCGGACCGGTCGACGTCCGCTGCCATCCGGACGGCGTGCGGATCATCTCGGCCGGCGGTGACGGTGTCCTGGTGTGGGATGCGACTTCGGGCCGGGACCTGTTCGCGCTGCCCGGCGACCTACGAGAGACCGCGCTCGCCCTGTCGCCGGACGGGTCAATCCTCGCGACGGCTACGGCGGACGGCCGCGTCGCCGTCGTCCGTCTCGACAAACCAGAGGTGGTCGGCCACCTGATCCACGGCGGGCAAGTGCTCGTGATGCAGTTCACCGGCGACGGTGCACGGCTGGCGACCGGCGGCGAGGACCGCTGCGCGCGGGTCTGGGACATACGCGATTCGCGCGGGGGAACAGAGGTCTGCCGTTGCCGCCACGATGAGTACGTCTGGGGACTCGCGTTCAGCCCCGATGGCAAGCACCTCGCGACCGGCAGCGTCGACCGCACGTCGCGGATCTGGTCGATCGGGACCGGTCGCGAGGTCGCGCGAATGGCGCACACGACCGCGGTCTCGCAGGTTCGATTCACCGGCGATGGGCGCGCGCTGGCGACGATCTCGGATCGCACGGTGCGCTTCTGGTTGTGGCAGCCAGGCGCCATGCTCTCCGACGCAGCGGCGCGGCTGACGCGCAACCTCACCGACGACGAGTGGCGCCAGTACCTTCCGGGCGAGCCCTACCGGCCGACGTTCACCGACCTGATCGGCCCGCCTCCGATGGTACTCCGGTGAGCAGGTTCAATAGTGGCTCTTCCTATTGGCGCTTCGTCCCGCGCACAGTCGACGTCGGCCCCCTCCTCGGGAGATGTTGTTGTCGTTGACGGGCGATCCGGAGCCCGACCGTCGGGCAGTCACACGCGGTGGCCAACGAAGTGATGGCGACGTAGCCAAGCCGTCCATGGGAGTGGATCGAACCCACTGGTGTCGACGACGATGTAGACGGGCAGGCGGCGGAACGAGTTCCCGAGGTCCGTACTTTCTCCTCACGGTTGAGCGTGCCGACGCACCCCCTGGACGAGGGAGCCCGGCCGATCGAACACGGATTCGTCGGGCGGGTCGCAATGTGCTGTTCGGTTCACGCTGGACTGTTCGTCTTGGAGGCACGGAATCGCAGCGGGCCCGGTCGGGCGCGCCGCCCCTGACCCCCGAGGAGACCGTCATGAGCTTCGTCACCTTCATCACCGACATGGCCGAGGGCGCAGGCTGGCGTGCGGTGCGCGCCGTGTCCGACACCTTGGTCGCGCTGCCGTTCACCACCGACGAGGGGACCGTGAGCGTCTTCATCCGGCCGTGCGGCAAGCTGCAGGGCAAGACCGTGCTCGAGTTCAGCAGCGCTGGCATCCCGATTCCATCGGACAGCGAGTTCAAGGTCGCGATGATGGAGGTCCTCATGGTCCGCAACGCCACCATGAGCATGGGCCACTGGGCGATCGAGGGCTCCGACTCCGACGAGCCGAAGTTCACGGTGATGGTGACCCAGCTCGCCGAGACCATGGACCCCGCGGAGTTCGAGGCCGCGGTCGGCGCCGTCCGCGCCGAGCACGAGCGGTTCATCGGCTCGCTGCGGAAGGTCACCCAGAAGAGCCGCGTCGACTTCTGATTCTGAATCTCACGTTGTAGAGAGGAGCAGGTCCATGGCCACGATCCGTTGCGAAGCCTCCGGCTGTTCGAACACCGACGCCGGCGGCAAGATCTTCTTCCAATGCGGCCACTGCCGGCGCTGGTGGTGCTCGAGCCACGCCCGCACCGGCATGCGCTGCCCGGCATGCCAGAAGGGCTTCACCAACCGCTGAGCGGCGCCGGCGTCGAAAGGCGCGGAGCGAGGCGCTACTCGCGAGCGCCGAGCTTGCGCCGCGGGCGGTCGCTGGTGGCGACATGGTAACGTCGAGAGACCATGGGCTGGTGGTCGGGGTTGCCGCCAGCCTTGATTCTCGACCTCTTCTGCTTTGAGTCTCGATTGTTCCTACTCCAGGACGAGCTGATCGCGCGGTTGAACCAGCATGCAGGCCCACCGCTCATCGTCGACGACGTCGAGATCGTCATCGTCGAGATGATGGCCCGCATCGCGCAGTCCGATGGGGCGCGGGTTGGGGAGAGGCTGGCCGGCCTCCTGCGCGTCGGCGGAGCGCGCGACATCGCCCGGCCGGCCGTTGACCAGCTCGTGGCGCTGCACCGCCCCGACCGCCTCGACGAAGCGACCCGGGTGCAAGTCGCCAGCGCGCTCGGCGAGGTCGGCGGCGCCGAGACGCGCGCGGCGCTCGACACGTTGGCCGCGTCGGCCGACTCCGGCGAGACGGCGCTGCTGGTCGAACTCGAGCTCGCTCATCGACTCGCCGGGGCCGAGGTCTGAGCGGGTCCGCTCTTCCCGGTGATCGTGGTGGCGCGGCGCTGGGGCCGACGCCGCGCCACGACGCGTTCATCAGCTACGCCCACGAGGACGCCGCGGCGGCGACCTGGCTGGCGAAGGCGATCGAGAGCACCTGGATCCCCGGGCGGCGGCGCCTGCGCGTCTTCATCGACCGCGCCAATCTCCCGGCCGATGGTCCGCTGCCACGTCGGATCGATGACGCGCTCCTCGCCAGCCGGGCGATCGTCGTGCTCGCCTCGCGCCACAGTGCCGCCTCGTCGTGGGTGGACCTCGAGCTGCGGCGCTTCGCCGAGACCCACGGGCGCGACCGGGTCCTGATGGGGCGGGTCGGCGCCCCCGGCGATGACGCCGTGCCCGTTGCCTACGACCGTTGCTTCCCCGAGCTCGAGGCTCGACCGCTGATCCCGGACCTGCGTGGTCCGTGGCCGCCGGCCGCCGGCGCGGATCAGCGCGATCGTCTGCACGCGGCCCTGGCAATCGTGGCGTCGGTCGCGGGCCTGCCCTCGCGCGAGGCGCTCCTCGGTCGCCGCGCGCGCCGCCAGCGCCTCGCGCTCGGGCTGCTCGATGCGCTGGTGCTGACCGCGGTGGCGTGGACCACCGCGCGTCAGCAGTGGCAAGCGAGCCCGTACGCTGCGCACGAGGCGGCGCTCCACGCCCTGATCCGGGACGCGGCTCGGCAGCGGCTCGACGAAGCACCGATCGTCGCGGGCCTCGAGCCGCTGCTGATCGAACGTCGCTGGCAGCTCTTCGACGAGTGCGCCCGGTTCTTCGCGAGCGACTCGGCGCGTACGGCGGCAGCCATGATGCTGGCGGCCCACCAAGGGCGTTGCGCCGAGGTGACCCGCCTGGCGGCGACGATGCCAACCGGCATGTTCGAGGTGTGGCGCGACGCCACTCTCAGCGTCGCGGCGCGATGCGACGATCGCGCGCTGGTCGCAGCCGCCCGGCCGCACGGCGACGAGCCCGACCTGGGGCAGTGGGCGGAGGCGCTGGGTCGCGCTGGCCTGCGCGACGCGGCGTGGTTGGAACTCGCGGCCATGCCGGTCAGCCCCGCCCGTGATCGGGCCGTCGCCGAGGTCGCGATCGCGACCGGGGAGCGCCTCGAGGAGATCGTCGTGCCGGACGAGTGCGGCGACGAGGCCGACCCAATTCTCGACCTGGCCGAGGTGATCCATGACGCCGACCTCGCGGGGCGACTGGCGCAGCCCGCCGTCGCCAACCTCGTCCGATACGTCGGGACCTGCCTGCCCCGCATCGAGGACACCGCGCAGACCGCGTGGCGCGCCGCCGAGGTCGCAGCGGCGCTGGCCCTGATCGACGAGCCGGAGGCGGCCAGGACCTACCTCGAGCACCTCGCCACGCTCGGCGCCGGCAAGCGTGGCGAGCCCTCCATCGGGCCCGAGTCGCTGGCGTGGCAAGGCGTGGCCTATGTGCGGCTCGGCGAGCCCGCGAGCGCCGACCGAGCGTTCGCCGAGGCCCGGCGGGTGCTGTTCGCCCCGATCGAGGCGAGCCGATCATGGAACGAGGTCACCACCGTGGCGCTGGCGCTCGCCGTCGCCGAGCGATGGTCCGCAGCCTTCGACCTGGCCGACCAGACCCCGGATCTCCGCGGGCGGACCCTGGCCCGGCTCGCGCTGTTCCGTCGCTGGGTGCAGCTCGGCGCCCACCGGTCCGGCTGGGCTCGATGGGCCCCGACCCTGTCCTGGCTGCTTCGCACCGGCTGAGGCCCGAACGCAGGTCGTTCCGGCGCTCCATGTCGGCAATGGTGACTGTCCGAAAGCGCCGCCTCGCATCGTCCGGACGACGATGGCCACCAACGTGCTCCTGCCCGGCGACTGATCGAGGCGACCGTCAACTCGACCGCGTTCCAGGACGCCGTGCTCGCGGTTCTTGATCGTCGTCAGTTGTCCCGGGCGGCGGCCGGTCCTACCATCGCCGAACAGTTCGGAGATCGATCCGCTCATGGCCCCTGCCGCTGCCGCTCGGAGGTTCGACGTCGCGCTCTCGTTTCCCGGCGAGCGTCGGCGCTACGTCAAGGGCGTGGCGAAACAGCTCGCCGAGAAGTTCACCGCCAGGCGCGTCCTCTACGACGCCTACCATTCGGCCGACTTCGCGCGCGTCGACCTCGATGTCTATCTGCCCGGACTGTACCGTACGCAGTCGGAGCTGATCGTCCTCTTCCTGTGCCCCGAGTACGCGACCAAGAGCTGGTGCAAGCTCGAGTGGCGGAACATCCGGCAGTTGATCGCCACCGCCGACGCGGGTCGGATCATGCTCCTGAGCTTCGGAGATCCGGGCGACCTGACCGAGATCGGGGTGCAAGCTGGTGACGGCTACCTCGACATCGGCAAGCGTTCGGCCGCGCAGACTGCCGCGGCGATCTGCGAACGTCTGGACCTCAACCGAGAGTCCGTCGCGGCGCAACCTCGCCGTCCGGGAACGCCGTCGCCGCTCGGCGAGCCACGGCCCACCCGGCCGCGGCTGCCGAAACCACCTCGCGACGTATCGCGCGTGCCCGCGCCTGGCGCCACTCCGTCGACGGCCCCGGCGCTGGCACCTGACGTGGCCGTCCGCGAGGTGAAGGAGTGGCTGGAGGCGCGGCTGGCCACAGCGCCGACGGCGGCGAGTTTGCTGGCGAGGGAGCTGGCCGCGGCCGAGCCGACCGGCGCGATCGCCGGGGCGCTGAAGGACCCGGCGATGGCGACGAGACTGCAAGGCGTGGTGGCGGCGGGGCTGCTGGCGGCGACGGCGAAGGTCGCCGCCGCGGCGATCGATGAGGCACATCGGCAGGCGGTGAGCGCCGACCGCGCGGTGCTCGAGGAGGTGCTGTTCAAAGTGCTGCCCTTCGCCGCCGACCTGGCCGAGGCGCGGCGCAGCGTCGCCGAGGCGGACCGGCGCAACGACGCCTCGGTCGAGTTGCCGTTCAGGACCGAGACGCTGGCGGAGATCATCGTCGCCGGCGCCGGCGGGCAGCCGGCCGCGGTCATCCCTGGTCGCGCGACCCCCGAGGGTGCCGGGAGCGTGGCGCTGCCGTCGGCCGCCTACGTGCCGCTATTCAGCGAGCAGCACCAGGTCTTCGCCCAGGCCGTGGCGGTCGCGCTCGCGCGGCAAGACGGCCCGGCCAGCGACCGACTCGCGGCGATCGGCAAGCGGTTCACCAACCCGGAGGAGATCCGCATCGCCGTGCGGGACGTCCTCGTCTTGCTGCAGAAGCGGCACAAGTGGGCCCGGTATCTCCTCTTCATCGACGAGGATCTTCGTTCGACGCACCAGCGTTCGCTCGACAAGCTCTGGGGCCTGACCTGTGGTGCCCTCAGCGGCCCGCACGGGCTCGCCGGGCTCCGTCTGATCCGGCTGCGCGGCGGTCCTGAGCAGCTTGCGCACGAGTACGGCATCGTCCTGCATCTGACCGAAGTCCTGGCGCGGCGGTGAGAACCGGGAGCGAGCAGCCGGTATCCTCGATCGCACGCCCGACCCACCCAAGGTGCCCATGACCGCTGAGCCCTCACGCTATCTCGACCTCGCCGACGGCGCTGAGATCCCGCTGCCGGCCGATGATGGCCTACCGCCCTCGGTCCACGTCATCGACCAGGCGTCGATCGATGCGATCAACGCGGCGCTCGCGATCGGGCGGCCGCTGCTGGTGCGCGGCGATCCAGGCACGGGCAAGAGTCAGCTCGCGCGGGCGGCGGCGCGGGCTCTCGGGCGGCGGTTCCGCGCGCACGTCGTCGACGGCAGCACGGAGACCCGCGACCTGTTGTGGCGTGGCGATGCGGTGGAGCGGCTCGCGCTGGCGCAGGTGCTCGGCGCGCTGAAGGAGGTGACCGAGGCCCAGGCGCTCGCGCGGCTCGAATTGCAGCGGTTCATCGAGCCGGGGCCGCTGTGGTGGGGCTTCGACTGGGAGGGCGCCGCGTTCCAGCGGGAGCTGCGCTGTTACCGGGCGGACGCCACCGCGCGTCCGGACCCGGGGCGCGCCCGCTCCACCAACGAGGCGTGCGTGGTGCTCATCGACGAGATCGACAAGGCCGACGCCACCGTGCCGAACGGGCTCCTCGATGCGCTCGGCAACGGCTCGTTCGATGTCGACGGCGTGGGCAGCGTGATGATGGACCGGGCGTGCCCGCCGCTGGTGGTCATCACGACCAACGAGGAGCGAGCGCTGCCGGACGCGTTCCTGCGGCGCTGCCTGGTGCTGCGCCTGGCGTTGCCGGTCGAACGTCAGGCCCTGATCGACGTCCTGGTGGCGCGCGGCAATGCGCACTTCGGCGCGCGGTGCGGCGCCAAGGTGCTGACCCGGGCAGCCGAGATGCTGGCCGACGACCGCGAGGAGATGGGCAGCCGCGAGGTGACGGCGCCGGGGCTGGCGGAGTACGTCGATCTGGTCGGGGTCGTGGTCGAGCGCGGCAAGGCCGACGCCGATCGGCTCGCGTTGCTCGACCGCGTCCGGCAGTTCGCGCTGCGCAAGCACCCGGACGAGCCGACATGAGAGCTGCGGGCCGGGCGAACGTGCGCCGGTTCGTCGGCCGGGCCGATCTGGCGCGGTTGCTCGACGCGCTCGACGACGCCGCGATGGCCCGGCTGGCGCCGATGCTCGGCTACGACCATGAGGACGCGGCGCCGGAGCCCGAGACGCCCGCGTCGCCCGCGCGCGCCGACGAGGCGCCCAGATCCCAGGTCTTCGCCATCACCACGCCCGCGCCGATGCGGCCGGTCCCGATGTGGATCCCGACGCGCTTCGAACCGCGCACGCCCACCAGGATCGTCGAGGACGAAGGCCCCGGCCTGTCGGCGGCGGACCTGGCTGCGCCGGACGCGACCCTCTTGCGAACGCCACGTCCGCCGCCGCTGGCCCCGTGGTCACGCCTGTGGCCGCGGCTCCAGCTTGCGCTCCGCACCGCCCAGCGGGGCGTCGAGCCCGATGTGCCGGTGCTCATCCGGGCGCTGGCCCGGGCCGCGCCACTGCCGCGCATTCCGCGCAAGGTGCGCCGCGGCTGGCCGTCGCGGGTGACCGTGTGGCTCGATCGATCGGCGCGGCTGGTGCCGTTCGACAGCGATCAGCGCGACGTGGTCGAACGTCTGCGACGCGCGTTACCGGCGGGGACGCTGGACGTGCGCTGGCTGACCGTTGGCTCGCAGGCAGCCTCGAGTTGGGCCCGCGGCGACCTGCTCGAGGCCGGGCTGACCGCGGACGGCGAGCACCGTCGGATCGAGCCCGGCGTACCCGTCCTGGTCCTCGGCGACCTCGGTGCCTACGCGACCACCACGCGAGAACGAGCGGCGTGGCTCCGGACCGCGCGCCGGCTGGCCTGGCGAGGCCACCTGCTGCGCGCGCTGGTGCCGGCGCCGCCGGCGCGCTTCCATCGGCCGACCGCGCGAGCGTGGAACGCGCTCGGCTGGGAGGGCCCGGCGGGTGCAAGCGTGCGGGCGGGCTCGTGGCCCGCGCGCGCCGAGCGTCTGTTGTGCATCGCCTCGTCCGCGGCCTGGGTGCAGCCAGGGCTCCTGCGTGCGCTGCGGCGGCTTCTTCCGGCCGGCGCCGTCGATGCCGCCGCCGAGGCTGACGCCTGGACTCACCCAAACGTGCGCTGTGCCGACGCGTCCGGACTGGTGTTTCGCCCCGAGTCGGCCGCGCGTTGGCGCGAGGAGCTGGCGACGTCCACGGTGATCGACGACGATCTGCGGCGCCGCGTCAGCGAGACGGTCCGGCGATGGCACGCGGCGCTGCCGTCCGAACTCTCGCACGCGGAGGCGGTGGCCTGGTACGCGACGCTCGGCCCGGGCGTGGACCCGCCCGGCGACCTCCAGCGTGCGCTGACGTTTGTTGCCAAGGTCGCGCGCAGCGCGGGCGATGACGGACCGCTCCAGGAGGCGGCGCGGCACTACGGAAAGGCGGTGACGCCCGCGATGCCCCCCCACGCGTTCCAGGAGCCGTCGGTCGGGCCGCTGCTCGTGCGGTTGTGGGCACGGTCGTCCTCTGGTGAGGAGCAGGCCGATGTGCCGGACGGGATCGCGCCGCAAGCATTGCTGAAGGAGCTCGCCCAACTCGATCCGGACCCGAGCCCGCCCGAGCCGGAGACCTGGGGCGTCCGTCAGGTCGGGGCGACGCTGGTCTTCTCGTCGGGGCCCAAGGCCCGCCCATGGCCGTCGGAGGCGACCGGGCCCGGGAGTCCAGTTGCCTGGTTCCGGGCGTCGCAGCCCGACCTGATCGTGACGCGTCGCCTGGCGGCGGCCTCGTGGGGGAGCGGCGTCCAGCTCCGACTCGCGGATGGGCTCGCGGTCTCCCTGCGGGAAACCGAGGATGTCCGGCTCGATACCGACGTCACCACGCTCGAGCTGTGCGCCGATCCCGACCCGTTGACGTGGGTGCTGGCAACGGTGATCAAGTCCCCCGGCGAGCAGCCGAGAGAGATCGGGGGCTACGGCCGTGACGGCTTCGGCCTCTGGGCCGACGCCGTGATCAGGGGCATGGTCCAGCGGTTCCGCTTCGTCCCGCCGGGGACGGTGCGCCTCGGCTCGCCAAAGTCCGAGGAGGGACGGGAGGGGGATGACTGGCCCGCCCAGGACGTCACGTGGACCCGCGGTTACTGGCTCGCCGACACGCCGGTCACGCAAGCCCTCTGGGAACGCGTGATGGGAGAGAATCGGAGCGCGTTCCGCGACAGGATGCGGCCGGTCGAGAACGTCAGCCATGACGACTGCAGGAAGTTTCTGCAGAGGGTCAATCGCCACGCGCCGTGGCTCGCGCTGCGCCTCCCGAGCGAGGCGGAGTGGGAGTACGCCTGCCGGGCCGGCACCGAGACGGCGACCTGGCTCGGGGACCTCGACCTGCTCGGCGCGAACAACGCTCCGATCCTCGACGACATCGCCTGGTACGGCGGGAATAGCGGTCACGGGCTCGACCTGGTCAAGGGTCTGGATTCGAGCGACTGGCCGGACAAGCAGTACGATCACCAGCAGGCGGCCACGAGGATCGTCGCCACCCGCCAACCGAATCCGCTCGGTCTCTACGACATGCTGGGTAACGTGTGGGAGTGGTGTGAGGACACCGATAGCCCGCACGAGCTGACAGCGCCGGTGGACCCGGAGCCGCGCGTGGAGTCGGGC
>JAYVRN010000635.1:0-4087 GCA_043776275.1 Myxococcales bacterium
CGTGCTCATCCCGTTCCGCGACGTGATCATCTCGGATGGCCTCCTGCAATCGCCGCCGATACAGCTCAGCTTCGGCCCCGGTGCGCGGCGGATGTTCAAGCGGGAGTACAGCGCGGCTCGCGCTGCGGGCCGGGTTCATACCCAGTTGCCGGCGCACACCCGCCCGGAGCTCGCGCTCGCGGCGCCGCCGACGACCAAGCGCCGCAGTCCGGCGCGACGTGCGTCACGCTCGAGACGGCCATGACGTACGAGCAGGGGAAGACGGCGCGGGTGTGGGCCTTGCTCGAAGCGGCCCGCCGGATGCACCCACCCATGGGCCGGACGTAGCCCGTCGCTCAAGGTAGCAACATGGCCAAGAAGGACCTCTCCGACTGGATCGCCGCACGCAAGCGGCACGGTCTGTCACACGCGCAGGTCCAGATGGCTCGCGAGCTCGGCATGAACCCGAACCATCTGGGCAAGATCGACAACCATCACCAGGAGCGCTGGAAGATCCCGCTGCCGCAGTTCATCGAGAGGCAATATCTCGAACGGTTTGGGCGCGAGCGTCCCGAAGTTGTCCTCTCGATCGAAGACCGCATGCGATCTCTCGGTGCAAAGAAGGCGGCGAAGCGTGCGCGCAAAGCCGCGCTTCGCCAATCCAACGGCCAGGACCCGCGTACCGGCGGCTGAGAGGCTCGAGCCGAGACCGGGCGTCGCTTGTCTGGAGCCGCGAACGTGTACCAGCGGATCTCACCGCGACGCACGGGCCGCCTCCCAACCCTCGGCATCCCACGAGGCACCCTCGTCGTCTTGAGAGAACTCGTCCGAACGCACGGGTCTGGCCTGATACACAGCCGCGTCGCGCGTTCCGTCACGGGCGGCGCGCAACGCGAGCTGTGCCAGCCGTACCTGCTCGTCGTGGGGGAGCTTCGCGACGAGTGGCAGCAGGTCTTCGGCGGTCAGTGGTTGCGCCATGGACCTCACTCTACGCTCTACGCCAACCCCCGCCAACGAGCACCTTCGGTGCGAGGTCTGGCAGCGCTTGCGTAGGGAGTGTTGTGTCTGCTATTCATCATGGACACAACGCGGGAGGCGGCAGATGGCATACGTCCGAGTTCGAGGAAACCAGCTCGCGATCGTCCACGGCGCCCGCGAGGCGGGCACCGGCAAGGTGCAGCAGCAGATCCTCTTCACGATCTACTCGAAACCGGAGGCGCTCGCGCTCCGCGGAAGCGGCAAGGATGGCATCGATCACCGCTTCCGCGCCTTCTGGACCCAGAAGTATCCGGACATCAAGGTCGACTGGAAGAAGATCGCGCGCGCGCTCGCCGAGAGCTCAGGCGTGTTGCCCGACCACTATGACTACGGACCGGAGCGGCTACACCGGCGATTCCGCGAGGACCTCTGTGGCTTTGCGCGCCAGCTGATGCTGACCGACCCCCAGGATCTCGCGACGTCAGCGCAGGTCATCAAGGACCACCGGGCCGAACTCGAATACCTGGCCGAGCTCATCGCATGGCGGTTGAAGCTGCGCGATCACGAGCAGAGCGAGTGGACCGCGGACGACGAGTTCGGCTGGAGGTTCGCGCTGCGGGGCTGGGGACGCGATGTCCCACCCGAGATCGAGGAGGAGGCGGTCGGGCACTACGATCGCGGCGACCACGATCGCGCGGCGGCGATCTTCGGGCTCCTGATCGATTGCTTCGATGGCTACGCCGACGGGCACAACTACCTCGGGCTGATCGCGCTCCACCGGAACGATTTCCCGGCGGCGATCACGGCGTTCGAGAAGACGATCGAGCTCGGTCGGAAGCTGTTCCCGGCGCGGATCAGCAAGAAGCGCTACTGGAGTGACCACGACACCAGGCCGTACATGCGCGGCTTGCGCAACCTGACGCTCGCACTCGTCGAGGCCGGGCGGTTCGACGACGCACGATCGATCTGCGACCGGCTCGAGCGGGAGTGCGGGGACAACGAGTCCGCATCGTGGCATCGCGCCACCATCGGCCTGAACACCGGGGACTGGGCGGCGGCGTCGACGTCGGCGTCCGGAGGCGAGGGATCCACCGAGCTCGCGCTCGATCTCGACGCGGCGAGGGCGTTTCTCGCCGCATTCGCCGACTACGAGCTCGGGCGATTCGACCGCGTGCTGGCGACGTTCCTCCGAGCGGCGCTCCAGTTCCCGCGGGCAGCGCGGATGCTCTGCGACAAGGCGATGCCAATGCGTGCCCCGAATACGTACGACGAGGCACAGGACCACAACACGGGCGTCTCGCTATCGCGGGCCCTCCACGTCTATCGCCGCACGCGGTCACGACGGGCGACGCAGTTCTTTCGCGCTCTGGTGCGCGACCCACGCGTGGTCCGCCTGCTCGATGCGGTGATCGCACTTCGCGAGGTGCGGTCGAAGGAGCGGGGCCGCGGAGCGTTCGACCGCCTACACGTCATGCAGTCTCGGGAGTTTGCGGTCGCGCAGGTGAAGCAGCTGGGCGATCTGGCGCCGCCGGCGACCCATTGAGCACCCGGTCGCGGATCGACGTAAGCACTCGACGGCCGCCACGCCGGCGCACGTCAGTCAGTCGGGCGGCAGGCGCTCGGCTCGGTGCTGCGATACGGCTCGGTCAGCTCGCCAGCCGGCGTGTAGATCCCCGCGCGAACTGCGACCTGGAACAGCTCCTCGATCGGGAGCTGCGTGAGCTTGAGAAGCGCACGGCGACGCTCCCGGGTCTCCTCATCAAGCCCCGGTGCCTCTGGATCGAGGGGGATCCTCTTTTCTCCGTTGGCACTCATGGCTGCATTGTGGGCCGGAAAATGCCGATCACGCAAGCTGGATTTCGCACCGCGATCTGCACGTGACTTCGGTGATGGATGCCGCTGCCCTCGAAGGCCGGGCCGCCCTCGACAAAGCCGCAACGAACGGAATCGTATACCTTGCCCTCCGTCTCCAGCCCTTTCATGTACAGGTTCAGTACTGCACAGTCGCGGCGGCGCAAGAGTTTGTCCGGGGTCGCACCCGCGTTCTCCGGCACTGCCGTTCCCTGTTCCTCGTGTAGCTGCTGAAGCATGTCGAACGCGTACGGCAGCTCATCTGTGAACCGGGAATCCATCAGGTCGAAGCAGCGGCCGAGCTGCAAGATCGCCCCGACGATCGCGGGCGTCCTCACGTTGCCACGCTGCTGTTGGTCGCGTGCGAACTGAAGTGCGCGGTCGTCGCCGTACTCCCAGAAGTAGATGCCCTCGCCGAGCCAGTCGTAGTCGTTCTGGCTCTTCTTGAAAGGCTCACCGCGTAGCAGGCGCTCCGCCGTCTCGGCGTCGCAACCGTGGTACGCGATCACTGTGCGATCGTACTTCATCGCAGCAACCCAACTGACGCTACACCGTCGGTCTGACGTCCGTGACGACCTCCGATGAAGATCGCAATCGGCTGCTTGAGGAGATCGCGCGCTCACGTGCTCGGGTCGACGAGCTCGAGGTCGCACGCGACGCCGAGGTAAGACGCTCGCGAGGCTGGAAGCCGAGATCGCTACACTCGACGATGGTTCGGTCGAGTTGCAGGCGAACGTTCTTGCGCATCCCGCCGCGCCGACAAGCGAGGCTACGGCCCAAGCCGCCACGCCGCGCGCACCAAGAATGCGGAATTCAGCCATCGCACCAAAAGAGAAGCTCCAGATCTTCCGTCACCCTTTCCGGGGTCGTCCGGCCGTGGACCCGACACGGTTCGAGAGCGCTAGCGGCAAACAGGGCTACGGGCCGGCCTGCGCCAACAAGTCCGTGAAGGGCTTGTGCGAGCTCCCGAAGGTGAAGTGTGGCGAATGCAAGAACCAGAAGTTCTTCCCCGCCGATGACGCGGGCTACCACAGCCACCTCGTCGGTGATCACGTGACGGGTGTCTACCCGATGCTCCCCGACAGCACGTGGTGGTTTCTCGCTGTGGACTTCGACAAGGCGAGCTGGACCGACGACGTGCGCGCGTTGATCGCCTTCGGGCACCAAGTGGTGATCGAAATTTCGGCGATCACCACTGAAAGTGGTGATCCGAGGAAGGAGGGCTTGACGATGCGCGCTTCATGATCAATGTTTACGCAGCTCTGCGGGATTAACTCAG
>JAYVRN010000636.1:0-4076 GCA_043776275.1 Myxococcales bacterium
GAACCGGCAGGGCGAGATCGGCAGCGACACCGCCGCGCCGATCCAGAGCACGCCACATCCGATCTCCGTGCCCTCCGCCACGTGGAAGGCGATCGCTCCGGGAACGTTCCACGCCTGTGCGATCGATGGTGCGTCTCACCTGTGGTGCTCCGGGGACAACGGGAGCGGTCAGGTGGGCAACGGCGAGGGTGGAAGTCAGCTGGTGCCGTTGCAGGTCGAAGGATCCTGGACCGCGATCGTCGCCGGTGCCGTCTCCACCTGTGGCGTGCGCGACGGCCAGCTGTGGTGCTGGGGAGACAATGGCGCAGGTGAGCTCGGCGACGGGACGACGGTCGCGCGGCAGACGCCCGTGCAGACGTCGTTGCCGAAGGCGCCGTCGACGACGCTCACCGTGGGCACCGCGCACGCCTGCGCCATCGACGTCGTGGGCGAGCTCTACTGCTGGGGGGACAATCGCCGGTCGCAGGCAGCCGGGGCGGGATTGTTCGTCCTGTCTCCGACGCGGGTCTCGCTGGTCCCCGTGGTCGGTGGGGTCAGCGCGCACGAGCACACGTGTGCGCTCGGCTATGATCACTATGCGTACTGCATCGGGCGCAACGACGAGGGCCAGCTCGGCCGAGGGTTCGCGACCAATCCAAGCCAGCTGCTGCCGGTGCCCAATCCCACCATTGCGGGCAACTACTATGCGTGGGCCACGGTTCGCACGGGGATGGGGCACACCTGTGGGCTCATCCAGGGCTCCTTGCTAATCCTCTGCTGGGGGCGCAACGCCGAGGGGCAGATCGGGAATGGCACGACCACGCTGGCTCCCGTTCCGGTCTCGATCGCGTTCGCAGCCCAGCTCGACGTCGGCGGCTACCACACCTGCGCCATCGCCTCGAACGGCAAGCTCACGTGCTGGGGGGCGAACAGCTCGGGTCAGCTCGGGGATGGAACGTCGAGCGACCGGCTCTCCCCTACGGCGATCGGCACCGCGATCTGGAAGGCGATCTCGACCGGCGCCGTACACACGTGTGGGATCCAGGCCGATGACTCGCTGTGGTGCTGGGGCCCGAACATCCGCGGCGAGCTCGGCACCGGATCGTTTGGCGCGAGCTCGGCGCCCACGCGGGTGGGGACCGCCTCGTGGCGGTCGGTCAGTGCGGGCACGTCGTTCACGTGTGGGATCCAGATGGATGGCTCGGCGTGGTGCTGGGGCGATCGTCTCAATGGTCAGCTGGGCGATGGCAAGTCCTGGCTGACCCGGTTCACCGAGATCGGTCGACCATGACGACAGCGTCGCCACCCCCCGACCCGGAGCGCGAGCGCGTCCAGAGCATCACCGACGATGCGACGGGCTGGCGCCGCTGGGGCCCGTACCTGTCCGATCGCGCGTGGGGCACCGTGCGCGAGGACTACTCCGCCGACGGCAATGCGTGGCGCTACCTGACCTATGACACGGCGCGCGCCAAGGCGTATCGCTGGGGCGAGGACGGGATCGCCGGGCTGAGCGATCGCTATCAGATCCTGTGCTTCGCGCCGGCGTTCTGGAACGAGCGCGACCCGCACCTCAAGGAGCGCCTGTTCGGCGTCACGCCCGACGAGGGCAACCACGGCGAGGACGTCAAGGAGTACTACTTCCACACCGACAACACGCCGACGCACTCGTACATGAGTCTCCTGTACAAGTACCCGCAGGCGGCGTTCCCGTATCGCGAGCTGATCGAGGAGAACCAGCGCCGCGCGGGGCAGGGCCCGGAGTACGAGCTGCTCGACACCGGCGTGTTCGACGAGGATCGCTACTTCGACATCGTGATCGAGTACGCGAAGGCGAGCACCGATGATGTCGTCATCAGGATCACCGCGCACAACCGCGGTCCGGATCCGGCACCGCTGCACATCCTGCCGAGCCTGTGGTTCCGCAACACCTGGGCATGGGGCAAGACGCCGGGGCAGCCGCAGACGATCGAGCGCGGGACCGATGCTCCCGGCGTGATCACGCTGCTCGCCGAGGACGACGAGCGGCTGCACGACGAGGATCTCCCGGCGCACTGCGGCCTCGGGCTGCGCTGGCTCTACGCGCCCGCCGGTGGCGAGGTGCTGTTCACCGACAACGAGACGCACGGCGAGCGGGCCTATGGCCCGGGCAACACGAGCCGCACGCCGCACACGAAGGATGCGTTCCATCGCGCGCTGTGCGAGGACGATCGCTCCGGGCTGCGCACGGATGCGCGCGGGACCAAGGCGGCGCTGCACTACGCATACACGATCGCGCCGGGCGCCAAGGTCACCCTGCGCCTGCGCCTGTGTGATGGCAGCAAGCGCGATCCGCTCGAGGACGTCGATGCGATCTTCGCCCAGCGCAAGGCCGAGGCCGACACGTTCTATGCGGCGATCGCGCCGCCCGAGTCCACCGTCGACGAGCGCCTCGTGCAGCGCGCGGCGCTCGCGGGCCTGCTGTGGTCCAAGCAGAACTACATCTTCGATGTCGCGCGCTGGCTCGATGGCGACAACCCGGAGGCGCCGCCGCCCGCGGAGCGCCAGAACGCTCGCAACGCGCACTGGCGTCACCTCAACTCGCTGCGCGTGATGTCGGTGCCCGATGCGTGGGAGTACCCTTGGTTCGCGGCGTGGGATCTCGCGTTCCAGTGCGTGCCGTTCTCGCTCGTCGATGCGAAGTTCGCGAAGGATCAGCTGTGGCTGCTGCTGTTCGAGCAGTTCCAGCATCCGAGCGGGCAGGTCCCCGCGTACGAGTGGGAGTTCTCGGACCTGAACCCGCCGGTCCACGCCTGGGCGGTGTGGCGGGTCTACAACATGGATCGCGTGCGCAACGGCGCGGCCGATCGCCCGTGGCTCGAGCGCTGCTTCCACAAGCTGCTGATCAACTTTGCGAGCTGGGTCAACAAGGTCGATCGGGACGGCAACAACGTGTTCGAGGGCGGCTTCCTCGGGCTCGACAACATCACGGTGGTGGATCGCAGCGCGCCCGCGAACGATGGCTCCACCCTCGAGCAATCCGATGCGACCGGCTGGATGGGGATGTTCTGCTTGAACCTGATGCGGATCTCGCTCGAGCTCGCGCGCGAGAATCCGTCGTACGAGGGGCTCGCGTCGAAGTTCTTCCAGCACTACGCGTACGTCGCGGCGGCAATGCGGCGGGTGGGCGGCCGGGACTACGCGCTGTTCGATCAGAAGGACGGCTTCTTCTACGACATCCTCCACCACGCCGACGGCCGTTATCAGCGGTTCCGGGTGCGTTCGCTGGTGGGCTTGATCCCGCTGTTCGCCGTCGAGCGGCTCGAGTCCAAGTGGATCGAGCCATTCAAGGAGTTCTCACGAAACCTCGCCTGGTTCCTGCGCAACCGGCGCGAGCTGGTGTCCGACGTCGTGCACACGATCGAGGGCGCCGATGGCAACACCACGTACCTCCTCACCATCGTCGAGCCCGATCAGCTCGATCGGCTGCTCGGCCACATCCACGATCCCAGCGAGTTCCTCTCGCGCTACGGCGTGCGCTCGCTGTCCAAGCAGCACGAGGATCAGCCGTTCGAGCTCGAGGGTCGCAGCGTGGGCTACGAGCCCGCGGAGTCGATCTCCAAGCTCAAGGGCGGCAACTCGAACTGGCGCGGGCCGATCTGGTTCCCCACCACGTTCCTCATCATCGAGTCCCTCCGCAAGCTCGGCACCGCGTTCGGCCCGCGCCACACCGTGCGGACCGCGGGCTCGGGCGGAGAGGACATCACGATGCACGACATGGCGCACGACATCGCGCGCCGCCTGATCGACATCTTCCTCCTCGACAACCGGGGCCGGCGGCCGGTGTTCGGCGGGGCGAGCAAGTTCTCTGACGATCCGACCTGGCGCGATCACCCGCTGTTCTACGAGTACTTCCACGGTGACAACGGCGCCGGGATCGGCGCGTCGCACCAAACGGGATGGACGGCGCTGGTCGCCAACCTCATCGACGAGTGGCAATGACGTGAATGCATCGGCGCGCCTGCCGTCATTGCGCGCCTTTGTGCTCGACGCCCGGCTTGCACCTCTCGCGCATCCGGCGCTCGGGGCGGGCAAGGTGGTCACCGACCGCACCGTCGTCA
>JAYVRN010000637.1:0-4068 GCA_043776275.1 Myxococcales bacterium
TCGAGATCGGGACGGAGTTTCGCTACTGGCTGTATCGCCAGTACAAGACCCAGCTCACCGACGTCAGCGGCATCGCGATCGTCGACAAGCTCGAGACCAAGAAGGACTACCACGATTCGTGGGAGGTCTCCGGCGGCGTTCGCGTGCACGATCTGCCCGCCGCGCCGAAGCTCGAGATGATGCTCGGTGGTCAGTTCGATCGGTCGCCGGCGCCGTCGAAGACCGTGACGCTCGATCAGCCGAGCTTCTCGCACCCGGCCTTGCACACGGGCCTCCGCTACCAGCTCGGACGATTCCGGCTCGGCGCGAGCTTCGTCCACTACTGGTACCTGATCCCGACCGTCGACAACTCCACGACCTCGCCGCCCTCGAACTTCAAGGGCCACGGCTCGAACAACATCTTCACGCTCTCGCTCGAGGCAAAGCTATGACCAGCATCCCCCGCACCGGCCGTACCTCCGACGACATCCTCGCCGAGCTCGAGCAGCGCAAGGCCAAGGACACGCGGTGGCGTGAGGGGCGCGTGTTCTCGCTCGTCTATCACGTGCCCGGCTCGGCAGGAGAGGCGCACGAGAAGCTGATGCAGCGCGCGCACGCGCTGTACGCGAGCACGAACTTGTTGAACCCGATGGCGTTCGGGAGCCTCAAGCAGATGGAGTCCGACATCATCGAGATGACGGGCCGGTTGTTCCACTGCTCCGGCGCGGTGGGGACCGTGACCTCCGGCGGGACCGAATCGATCCTGTGCGCCGTGGCGGCCTATCGCGATCGCGCCCGCCGCGAGCGCCCGTGGGTGCTGCGGCCCGAGCTGATCGTCCCCACCACGATCCACCCGGCGTTCGACAAGGCCGCCCACTACTTCGGCGTGAAGCTGGTCAAGGTCCCGATCGGCGATGACCTGCGGGCCGACGTGCCGGCGATGGCGAAGAAGATCTCCCGCCGCACGATCGGCCTCGTGGCCTCCGCGCCGCAGTACCCGCACGGTGTGGTCGATCCGATCGCCGAGCTCGGGGAGCTGGCGCAGAAGCACAAGCTGCCGCTCCACGTCGACGCGTGCATCGGTGGGTTCGTGCTGCCGTGGATCGAGAAGCTCGGTCGCCGGGTCCCGCGCTGGGACTTCCGCGTGCCGGGCGTGACCTCGATCAGCGCCGACCTGCACAAGTTCGGCTATGCCGCGAAGGGCGCGAGCGTCCTGATCTGGCGCTCGATCGATGCGATGCGCCACCAGATCTTCGTCGCCACGGACTTTCCGGGTGGGATCTACGCGTCCCCGACGCTGATCGGCACGCGCCCCGGTGGGCCGATCGCCGCGGCGTGGGCGGCGCTCAACTCGTTCGGCGAGCAAGGCTACATCGAGCTGGCGAAGCAGGCGCTCGATGCCGCGGATCGGCTGCGGCTCGGGATCGAGGCGATCCCCGGGCTCGCGTTGCTCGGCAAGGGTGACGCCACCATCGTCGCCTTTGGCGATTCTCATCGAGAGTCGCGTGCCTTCGGCATGCGGGGCGCGGCGGCCGGCGTGAACGTCTATGCGATCGCCGATCGCATGGAGCTCCGCGGCTGGACGATCGATCGCCAGCACAAGCCCGCGTCGATCCACCTCACGGTCACGGCGAATCACGGACCGATCGTCGACGAGTACCTCGCGGATCTCCGCGCCTGTGTGGCCGAAGTGAAGAGCGATCCGTCGCTCGCGAAGAGCGGCAGCGCGCCGATGTACGGGATGGCGGCGAAGATGCCGATCCGCGGCTTCGTGGCGGCCAAGGTGCGCAAGGTGATGGCGGAGATGTACTCGCGGACCGGAGCGGTGTCGTGAAGCGGATCGCGTTCGCGCGGATCGCGCAGGAGACCAACGCCCTGTCGCCGGTCCCCACGGTGATGAAGGACTTCGAGACGGCGCACTACTTCGAAGGGGACAAGCTCCTCGAGATCGCGACCAAGGGTCCCGAGGTCGCGGGGTTCTTCAAGCGCGCCGAGCTCGGCGGCTTCATCCAGGCGGTGACCGAGCGCAAGGCCGAGATCGAGCCGGTGCCGCTGCTCTCCGCGTGGGCGTCGTCGGGCGGTCCGCTGTCCAAGGAGTGCTTCGAGACGCTCGAGGGACGGCTGCTCGAGCAGCTGCGCGCGGCCGGCAAGATCGATGCGCTGTACTTCTGCCTGCACGGCGCGATGGGTGCGATCGGCATCGCCGATCCAGAGAGCCGCCTGTTGCGGAGCGTGCGGAGCGTGCTCGGCGGAGTGCCGATCGTGGTCTCCCACGATCTCCACGGCAACGTCACTCGGGCGCGGATCGAGGCCTGCGATGCCCTGGTCGCGTACCAGACCAACCCGCACCGCGATCACGCGAAGATCGGCAAGAAGGCCGGCGCGATCGCGATCGGTACCGTGCTCGGCGAGATCAAGCCGACCATGGCGTGGCGCACGCTGCCGATGATCCTCGGCGGCGGGCGAACCATCGACTTCCTCGCGCCGATGCGCGCGGTGTTCCGGCGGATGCACAAGGCCGAGAAGGCGGGCGACGTGCTCGCGGCGTCGAGCCTGATGTGCCACCCGTGGAACGACGACCCGGCGCTCGGGTGGTCCACCGTGACCGTCACCAACAACGATCACGCCACGGCGGAGCGCGTCGCGGAGGAGCTCGCGGAGATGTGCTGGGAGCGCCGCCACGAGCAGCCTCCGACGTTCCCCGATGCGACGGAGGCGATCGCGCGTGCCCGCAAGGCGAGCGTTCGCCGCAAGTTCGGCTGCGTGACGATGGCCGATGCCTCCGATGTCGTCACCGCGGGTGCCCCGGGCGATTCCACGCACCTGCTGCGCGCCTTGCTCTCCGAGGCCACCGGTCTCCTGACCTATGCGGCGGTCCGCGATCCCCACGCGATCGAGACGCTGTGGAGCCATGCCGCCGGTGATCGCGTGGCGCTCTCGATCGGCGGCACGCTGGATCCCGCGCGCTCCACGCCACTGCCGGTCTCCGGCGAGCTGGTGAGCAAGCACGATCGCCACGGCTTCGGGCGCACCGCCGTGCTCGCCGTCGATCATATGCGGATCGTGATCACCGAGGGGCCGTCGATGGTGATGCGCCCGTCGTTCTATTCGGAGGTCGGGCTGTCGTTGTGGAAGGCGGATATCGTGATGGTGAAGAACTTCTTCCCGTTCCTGATGTTCTTCCTCCCGTACAACCGCAAGACGATCTTCGTCCGCACCCACGGCACCACGGACTTCGACGCGGCGTTCCAGCTCCGGTTTGATGGGCCGATGCACCCGCGTGATCCGATCTCGGACTGGCACGATCGCGATCGGCTGCGCCGCGGGCTGGTCGCGCCGGCCCACCCAAGCGCCTCCACGGGCGCCGCCGCACACGCATGATCCTCGTCGCGCTCGCGGGGATCGCGCTGGTCGCGTTCGGAACCGAGGGCGCGATCGGCTTCGGCGGCACCGTGATCGCGGCGTGCATCGGCGCGCAGCTGATCCCTCTCGACGAGCTGCTTCCCGCGTTCGTGCCGATCAACCTCGCGATGTCCGCATGGCTCGCGTTCAGCGGACGCGAGGCGATCTCGTGGCGCGTCCTCGTGCGCACGATCGCCCTGCCGGTGGCGATCGGCGCCGCCGCGGGCCTCGCCCTGTTCCACGTGCCGGCGAAGACCGTCCTGGCGGCCGTGTTCGGTGGCTTCGTGGCGCTGCTCGCGATCGTGCAGCTGGTGCGCCCCGCGGCGAGTCCCCTGCCGCGCGTCTGGCAGCGGGTGTTCCTCGTATTCGGAGGCGTGGCACACGGGCTGTTCGGGACGGGTGGTCCGATGATCGTCTACGTCACGCGCCGCGAGCTGGCGGACAAGCGAGCGTTCCGCGCCACGCTGGCGGTGCTGTGGTTCGCGCTCAACATCGCGCTGCTCGTGAACTTCCTCGCGCTCGGGCTCTACGGGCGTCACACGGTGGAGATCGGCGGCGTGGTCGGGCTCGCGCTGATCCCGGGCCTGTGGATCGGTCAACGGATCCACGACGCCCTCGACGGCGCGCGGTTCGAGCGCGTGGTGTGGAGCCTGCTCCTGGTCGCGGGCCTCGCGCTGGCGATCCGCT
>JAYVRN010000638.1:0-14589 GCA_043776275.1 Myxococcales bacterium
AATGTCGTGCAGGCCCACATGCCCGTCGGATCCTTCGGGATCAGGTTCTGCGGGAGCTCGCTGCGGAACACCACGCCCTCACCATCGCAGCGCATGCGCACCGGCGTGATCCGCGCGAGCTCGTGGCCGCGATGCGACCACACGTGCACGACGTCCTCCTTGAGCCCGCCGGGCTCGCGGAGCAGCGAGCCACAGCGCAGCCCGTCGAGCTGGTGCGCGCGGATCTCGTGCTTGCTGCCCGGCATGCACTCGTACGAGCCGAGGGTGCCGTGACCGACCGAGATCTCCGGCATCGCGAGCGGCGCCGGGGGAATGAACGCGCGGCCATACCAGACGAGGCCGAGGAGCCCGATCGTGGATCCCACGGTCAGGATCGCCCCCTGCGGCGAGAGCACCTGCTTGACCGAGAATGAGAGCAGCGCCACGGAGGCTGGCGTGGCGGCAGCCGCGATCACGAGGCCGCTCTGGTGATCCACGCCGGCGACGAGCGGCAACAGCACGTTGAGCAGCGAGAACATCGCGATGCCGTACATCGCGGAGGCGAGCCAGCGCCGCTCCATGATGAAGTGGTCGAACACGAGGTCCATCGTCGAGACCACCGCGCAGATCAGGAGCACCGGCGCGAGCCACCAGTTCCACGACGACAGCGACCAGGTCGCGCTCGACGCGTACAGCGGCGTCAGGAAGAAGAACATCTGCTGGTAGAACTGCTTGATGATGTAGTTCGTCGCCACGCGCACGCCCTTGCGCGCGATGCCTTCCTGGTCCTTGCGGTTCGCGGGGCCGACGATGAACCGCAGCGCCACGAACAGGATCGTCCACGAGACGAACAGGGCCATCATGACCTTGTCGGCGTGCGCGAGCCCCGCGCGCGCGAACAGCATCACGCCGATGCCGAACGACAGCGCGAAGAACGAGTGGAACCACCACAGGCGGCGCAAGATCCGCTTGAGGCGCGACGGCGGCGGTGCTGCCGGATCGGGTAGTGCCTGCTCGACCTTCGCCACGGCTCAGTCTACCCGGTGCGGCGCGCCCGCGCGAACGTGACGCCCGCATCGGATCGCCCGCGCCGCGACGACCGTGCGGATCGCCTCACGCTGCCGCGGCGATCAGCTCCTTGAACCTCTCGAGGGCGAGCTCGAGGCGCGGCATCGCCGGCCCGAACGAGAACCGGAGGTGGCGCCGAAACCTCGATGCACGACCGCCGCGGCGCTTGCCGGGGTCGACGTCGAAGAAGTCTCCCGGCACGGTGATCACCTTGCGATCGAGCGCAGCACGGAAGAACGACATCCCATCACTGATCGAAGCCGGCAGGTGCGCAGCCGAGGCCCAGACGTAGAACGTACCTTCGGGCGGAAGATCGACGGTGAACCCGAGATCGCGGAGGCCGTTGAGCAGCTTGACGCGCTTCTTGCCGAACGCCGCGTGAATCGCCTTGGTCTCGGCGGTGGCACTGGCAGGTGCGAGCAGCTCGATCGCCTTGCGCTGGAGCGGGCGCGATCCGCCGCCATCGAGGAACGATCCCGCGGACGCCACGCCCTCGATGATCTTCTTGGGCGCGACGGTCCAGGTGACGCGCCAGCCTGGATAGCGCCAGTTCTTGGTCAACCCGTCGAGGATCACCACGGGATCGCGGTCGACGTCCTCGACGTAGCGCGCCGCGGTCTCGATCGGGCCGGACGCGGCACCGGCGGCGACCAGATCGGGGCGCCAGATGTAGTGCGAATAGAACTCGTCGAAGATCAGCGAGCAATCGAGCTCGCGCCCCACCGCCACCCACTCCGAAAGATCGCTGCCGCCGATCACCTTGCCGGTGGGGTTGGCCGGGTTCGAGGCGAGGATCGCGGCGAGACCGCGCCCGAGCACCTCGCGGCGGAGATCGGCACCGGAGAACGCGTAGCCGCGCTCGGGCTCGAGCAGGATCGGGATCGGCGAGAACAGCCGGAACACGCCGAGCAACTCCTCGTACGCCGTGTAGTCCGGGAGGAAGTGGCCGAGGTTGATGTTGCCGAGTGACGCCGCCACGCGGGTCAGCGCCGAGCGGCCACCGCCGGAGACCGCGACGTTCTCGGCGGAGTACTTGCTGCCCATGCCGCGGCGGAACATGTCGTTGTAGTAGCTGGCGATCGCCTCGCGCAGCTCCCACAGGCCAGCGACGGGTGCGTACTCCTGATCGCCTTCGAGGATCGGCAGCTCGGAGATCCGCGGGGGCGCGCCCGGCAGCCCTTCGGCCTCCGGCATCCCCTGGCCGAGGTTGCACCACTCGTCGCTCGACGGCGAATAGCCGCGCTTGGTGGCCTCGGTGGTCACGAAGATCACGCCGGTGCGGGGGACCTCGCGAAACGCGGCGAACGTCGGGCCAGCGGGGGCGCCGAGAGGTCCAGTGCCGGTCTTCGCGCGGGGAAACTGCGTCATGGGGCGGACCCTAACGCTGCCCGCGGGCCGGCGCCAGGATCGGTGCGGCGTGGTAGCGTTGCGGCGTGTCTGTCTGGACGGGAAGTCTCTCGCCCACTGGGAGCCAAGGCCGCGTGGTCGCTCAGCTTCGCAGGGCGATCGAGCGCGACCGCGTGCCGCACGCGTACCTCATGTCGGGGCCGCGCGGCGCGCCGATGTATGACGCCGCGATCGCGCTCGCGATGACGCTGTGCTGCCAGCGTCGCACGTCGGACGGGCGCAGCGATGACTTCGACGGCTGCGGTGAGTGCGACGCGTGCGCGAAGATCACGGCGGGCATCCACCCGGATGTCGTGACGCTGATCCGCGAGGGCGCGGCGCAGATCGTCCCGATCGAGAGCGTGCGCAACCAGGTGATCGCGCGGATGGGGATGCCGCCCCACGAAGGCGCGGTGCGCGTGTTCATCGTCGAGGAAGCCACATCCCTCGCGCCGCCCGCGGCGAACGCCCTGCTGAAGACGCTCGAGGAGCCGCCGGCGCGCACGCTGTTCGTGATGTGCACCACCGCTCCCGAGCAGTTGCTCCCCACGATCCGCAGCCGCTGCCAGCGAGTTCGGTTCGCGGGCGGCAACGCCCTCGCGTCCGACGCCGACCCCGTCAAGCTCGCCCGCGTGGCGGCGCTCGGAGCCGAGCTCGCTGGCGATCGCCACGATGCGACCCTGCCCAACCGGATCGCCGAGGCCAAGGGAGAGACCGGCCCGGTGCTGATCGCCGCGGCACAGGTGCTCCACAGCCACGCCAGCGCCGCCGCATCCCGCGACGAGCTCGGCAGCGCCCGCGCCGCCTCCGCGCGTGCGCAAGCGATCCTCGGTTGGCACACCGCGGTGGCGATCCACAACGCGAACCCGCAGCTCGCGATCGAGGCGGTGATCGCGCAGCTCGCCACCCTGCCCCACGTCGGCCCGGGCGGGCCCTCGTGAGCACCGACGCGAGCGACGACGGCGCCGACGACGGCCCCGACGACGGCCCGGCTTCAGCAGCCGACACAGCACCCGGCGCACCGGGCGAGCCGCGCAAGCGTCGGCGCCGCCGGCGGCGGCGTGGCGCGGGCGAGGCCGGAGCCGAGGGCGCCGCACCGTCGACCGACGCGCAGGCGCAGCCCGCGGAACGTGGAGCGCCACCGGATCGTGGAGTGCCACCGGATCAAGGATCGCCTGCTGCAAGCAGCGCCGGTAGCTCGGGCGGCCCGCGGCAGCCCGCTGGCGATCGCCAGCGCCGACAGTGGCAAGGTCGCGCACCTGATGCGGCGGCGCCGGGATCCACCGAAGCGTCACCCGTCGTCGACGGCGCCGTACCCGGGGCGCCCGCGACCGAGGCGCACACCGACGGCCAGCCCGCCGTGCAGCCCGCGGGTGGTGAGCGCGGCCGCGGTCGGCAGCGGCGCGATGGTCAGCAGGCTCGTCGCGGCGGCGGCGATCCGCAGCGCAGTGGCGGCGGAGATCCGCAGCGCAGCGGCGGTGGCGATCCGCAGCGCAGTGGCGGCGGCGATCCGCAGCGCAGTGGTGGCGGCCAGCGCGGCGGCGGAGATCAGCAGCGCGGTCAGCGCGGCGGCGGCGGCGATCAGCCGCGTGGTCAGCGCGGCGGCGGCGATCAACCGCGCGGTCAGCGCGGCGGCGGAGATCAACCGCGTGGTCAGCGCGGTGGCGGAGATCAGCCGCGCGGTCAGCGCGGCGGCGAGCGAGGTGGAGATCGTCCGCGCGGAGAGCGTCGGGACCAGGCGAGCAGCGGTGCGCCGGCCGGTGATCCGCGCGACGACGACGATCTGCTGCCGACGAGTGAGACCGCGCCGATCGCCACCCCGACCTACGAGCCACCAACAGCGCGGCTGACGCAGGCGCCTCGTCGCCCCGTGGCCGACGAAGCGGACGAGCCCGTGCCCGAGGCACCCGGCGAGCGCTGGGGCACCGACGATGACGGTCCGCCCGCGACGGTGACGCTCGCCGCCGACCTGCCCGTCGAGAGCGCCGTTGACGACCCTGATCCGCTGACTCATCCCCTGCTCGCCTCGAGCGCCGTCTCGCTCGGCGAGGACGTCGTCAGCGTGGTCGGCGTGCGGTTCGTCGTCGGCGGCCGGATCCAGTGGTGCGATGCGAGCGATGCGGACTACGCCACGGGTGATCGTCTGCTCGTCGACAGCGAGCGCGGTCCGCGGCTGGCGACGGTCGCCGCCCCGCCCGCTCGTCGCGCCACCCGCGATCGCGGCCTCCGCCGCGTGATCCGCCGCGCCCACGATGGCGACCTCGCCGGCGAGCGCGATGGAGACACCGAACGCGCCAAGACCTTGCGCCTCGCCAAGGACGCGGCGGCGCAGCTCCGGCTTCCGCTCAAGGTCTATCGCGTCGAGGCCGCCGGGGAGCGCGGCCGCGGCGGCAAGCTGAACGTCTATTACACCTCCGACGACCGGCTCGATCTGCGCGACCTCGTGCGCGAGCTCGGCACCGCCACGGGGCTGCGAATCGAGCTCCGGCAGCTCGGCGTGCGCGACGAGGCGAAGGCCGTCGGCGGCATCGGATCGTGCGGCCTGACCCTGTGCTGCACCACGTGGCTGCCGGACTTCGTCCCGGTCTCGATCAAGATGGCCAAGGATCAGGGGCTCGTGCTCTCCCCGACCAAGGTCTCGGGTCAGTGCGGTCGCCTCAAGTGCTGCCTGGTGTACGAGCAGGCTGGCTACGCGGAGATGCGCAAGGGCCTCCCGAAGCTCGGCAAGCGCGTGATCTCGGCGCGTGGTGAAGGCCGCGTGGTCGAGGTCGACGTCCTGCGCCAGCGGGTCCGCGTGTCGTACGGCTTCGGCGACACCGAGGTGCTGCCCGCCACCGAGGTCAAGCCGCTGTTCCCGCCGGGAACCCAGCCCCCGCGTACGGGTGGCGGTGCGGCCCAGGGTCGTGGCGGGGCGCCCAATGCCAACGACGCCGACGATGCGGACGACGATCCCGACGAGGCGCCGCCCGCGGAGCCCGGAGCGCAGCTGCCAATCGACGACCCCCTGCTCGCGCCTCCCGAGGACGACGACCTGGGCCCGACCGACGACCCGAGCTCTGACCACTACAAGCCCGAATGACCACGCCCTTCTACATCACGACGCCGATCTACTACGTCAATGACGTCCCGCACCTCGGGCACGCCTACACCACGATCGTCGCGGACGCGCTCGCCCGCTTCCATCGGATGCGCGGTGACGACACGCGGTTCCTCACCGGCACCGACGAGCACGGCCAGAAGGTCGAGGAGGCCGCCACCAAGCGCGGCCTCACGCCGCAGCAGCTGGTGGATCAGGTCGCGCCGCGGTTCGACGAGTGCTGGAAGACGATCGGCATCGACGGCTACCGGTTCATCCGCACCACGGACGCGAAGCACAAGCTCGTGGTCGCGAACCTGTGGAAGCGGATCCGCGAGCGCAACCCCGACGACATCTACCTCGCCACGTATCAGGGCTGGTACTGCGTCGGCTGCGAGGCGTTCTATACCGAGAGCCAGCTCGTCAAGGACGGCGACACCTGGAGCTGCACCACGCACAAGCGACCGGTGGCGTGGATCGACAAGGAGCGCTCGTGGTTCTTTCGCCTTTCGAAGTACGCCCAGCCGCTGCTGGCGCACATCGCGGCGCATCCCGAGTTCATCCGCCCGACCCAGTACCGGAACGAGATCGTCAGCTTCCTCGAGAAGGAGGAGCTCCGCGATCTCTCGATCTCGCGCACCAGCTTCGCGTGGGGCATCCCCGCGCCGGATCCGGATCCCGAGGGCCTGTCACATGTGATCTACGTGTGGATGGATGCGCTCACCAACTACTACTCGGACCTCTGCCCGGATGGCTCGCTCGAGAGCGCGGAGGCAGCGAAGTACTTCCCGCACGCGATCCACCTGATCGGCAAGGACATCCTCCGGTTCCACAGCGTCTACTGGCCCGCGTTCCTGATGGCCGCCGGGCTCCCGCTGCCGCACTCGATCCTCGCGCACGGCTGGTGGACGGTGCGCGGCGAGAAGATCTCGAAGTCGATGCCGGCGACGCGGATCGATCCGGTGACGCTGTCGGATGCGCTCGCGGTGGGCCCGCTCGGCAGGCCGATCGGCATCGATGCGATGCGCTACTACCTGATGCGCGAGGTCCCGCTCGGCAACGACGGTGACTTCACGTTCGAATCGCTGTTCGGCCGGTTCAACGCGGATCTCGCGAACGATCTCGGCAACCTCGTCAACCGCTCGCTCACGTTGATCGGGAAGTTCGCCGCGGAGTTCCCAGCGGTGTGCGACGACGCGCAGTTCGCCTCCGGCGAGAACCCGCACTGGCAGCTCGAGACCCACGCGTTCCAGGCGACGAACGCCGTCGCGCGCGAGCTCGAGCTGTGCGCGCCGAGCAAGGCGCTCGAGCAGCTGTGGAAGTTCATCGGCCAGGCCAATCGCTACATCGATCAGACCCAGCCGTGGGCGATGGCCAAGGCCAAGGATCCCGCGCTCGGGCACACGCTGTGGTGTCTGCAGCGCAGCCTGTGGACGATCGCGCAGATGATCACGCCGGTGCTGCCTGCGACCTCCGCGGCGATCCTCGGCTGGCTCGGCGACGCCGCGCCCGCGCGCTGGCCGATCGGTGCAGGAGGCCGGGTGTTCACCCTCGCCCCAGGCGTGCTCGCCACCGATGCGACGCCGAGCGTGCTGTTCCCGCGGCTCGACGAGCCGATGCAGGCCGCGATCGTCACCAAGGTCGCGGGCGAGTACGCCGCGGGCGCCGCGCCCGCCGAGCCTGCGACCAAGCCCGCCGCGAAGCCCGCTGCGAGCTCGGCTGCGAAGCCCGAAGCCAGCGCCGCCGCCGCGCCCGCCGGGCCGATCACCTACGAAGACTTCGCGAAGCTCGAGCTGCGTGTGGGGAAGGTGCTGACCGCCGTGGCCGTTCCGAAGAAGGATCGCCTGCTCCACCTCACCGTCGACCTCGGCGAGGCCAAGCCGCGAACGATCGTCGCCGGCATCGCGGAGGCGTACAAGCCGGAGGCCCTCGTCGGCAAGCAGGTGATCGTCGTCGCGAACCTCGCGCCGCGGAAGATGGCCGGGCTGGTGTCCGAGGGCATGATCCTCGCCGCGGGTGACGAGGCGATCCTCGGACTTTCCGCGATCGACCACGACGTTCCACCCGGAACCCGGGTACGATAGAGGTCGCTATGTCGTCCGAGCTTCGTCGTGCAGCGCGCCTGGTGGTCAACTCACCCGCCGTCGTCGAATCGATTGGCCAGGTGCCGATGACGCTGCACCCCAACCTCGCCGCGGTGTTCAAGCGGGTCGAGGCGGATGCCAGCACGATCGGCAAGCGATTCCCCGCGGTGGTCCGCGATCTGTCGACCAACGGGGCGTTCATCTCCGGCCCCACGATCCCGCTGCTATCCCGCGTCGCGCTCAAGTTCGAGGTCCGCGGCATCGGCCCGATCGATGCGGTCGGCTGGGTGCTGTGGCAGCGCGCCGATGACTGCGAGCTTCCCGGCGAGAGCGGCAGCGTGATGTTGCCGAAGGGCTTCGGAGTGCTGTTCGAATCGATCCCGCTCGAGACGCGCGGCCAGATCGCCGCGCTCGTCGCGAAGCAGTGAGCACGTTCCGGTTTCGACCGCGCTACCGAGGTGTCGCCTGGACCGCGATCGGGCTCGGTGGTGGGCTCGGCATCGTCGCGGCGGCCCTCGGGTTCGCCGCGATGCCCCTCACCACCGGCATCCTGGGTCTCGCGCTCGGCGGTGCCTATCTCAACTCGCGGACGTGGAAGTTCGTGGTCGTGACCGATGCAGAGGGCCTCGAGGTCCGCGACGGCAAGGGCACGCGCTTCCGCCTGCGCTGGACCGAAATCGTGCGCGTGGTCGCCTCGCCGTCGACGAAGACCTGCTTCGTCGATGGCGGCCGCCCCGAGCACAGCTTGCTCGTGCCCGGCGATGGTGCACCGGCGCCCTACGCGATCACCGATCGAGACGAGCTGTTCGCGACGATCCTCGAGCGCGTCACTCCGGACCGGATCGAGACGGTCGAAACGCTGGAGCGTGCGACCGCGACGACCAAGCCTGCGTGATAACTTTTCGGCATGGGTCTATTCGACAAGCTCAAGGGAATCGTCAAGGGCGCGCAGGACGCCGCCCAGCCACAGCAGCAGCAGGCGCAGCAACAGCCGCCTCAGCAGCAATACCAGGCTCAGTCCGAGCCGGAGCCCGAGGACGTCGAGGAGGAGGAGCAGGACGACTCCGAGTCCGATGACTGGGGCGGCTGGGATCCTCACAACCACGAGGAGTTCTGGTTCCGGCTCAAGGCGATCGAGAAGGCCGGCAACGATGGTGGAGATGACGCGTGCGACGCGAAATGCCGCGAGTACGGCATCCGCGACTGGGGCCACATGGGCCGCGTGCGGGACACCTTCAATCAACACTTCGGCCACACCCACGAGTTCGTGCAGGCCGCGATGAACGCCGGGACCCGGCAGGCGCGCGAGCAGTTCGGCGCCGCGGCCGCGGCGAACCCGCAGATCCTCGAGCCCGTCGAGGGCGTCGACATCAAGACCTACTCGTTCACCCAGGCGCGCGCGATGGGCGTGGGGAACGACATGGGCAAGTGGGCCGCGATCCTCGCCGAGAACGGCATGGACCAGGCGAAGTGGGATCGCGTGAACACCGAGTGGCAGCGCCGCATGAGCGGCCAGGCCGGTGACATGAACGCCACGATGGCGCTGATGACCGAGTACGGGAAGTACTTCGGCATGGCCCAGCAGGGTCAGTTCGGCGCCTCCGCGGCGGCGAACGCGGGCCAGGCCGGCACGCTCAACCAGGGCCAGGGCGCGGTCGGCGCCGAGCCGTGCACGCTCGAGCGCTACGCCGAGATCGGCGGCGCCCAGTCGGCGTGGTCGCAGCAGGGTCGCGATGTGAACGCGATGCTGCAGCAGCAGTTCGGCATGAACGCCCTCGATTGGTCGAACCTGAGCCAGTACTGGTCGGCGAAGATCGGTGGCGACTACCGGATCGGCCTGCGCTACAGCGAGCTGCAGACGCACTACGAGCAGCAGTACAAGGCGCAGGGCGGCTCGTTAGACGACGACCTTAGCGTCTGAACCACGTCTGAGCGAACGGAGCATCCGTGGCCGATCCGATGGCGCTCCTCGGTTACCTCACCGAGGAGCTCGGCAAGTTGTTCGACGACGCGCTGCTGGTCGAGCCAGCGGGTGGCGTCAATGACGCGTGGGCGAAGGTCCTCGCGGGCTACGGCGTGCCACCGATCGGCGCGGCCGAGCGCGAACGCCTGCGCGCCGAGCTGAACCTCGCGCGCGGCGCGTTGCCCGGTGAGGTCGCGGCGTGCGCACACGCGATCGCGCGGCGGTTCGCCGACGCGGTCGGTGAGCCTCGGTTGGTCGCCGCCGCTGAGGAGGTCTGGCGGACCACCGAGGCGACCTATCTCAAGCACGCCACCTGGCGCCCCAAGAGCATGTTCGCCTTCGCGGTGCAGAGCGCGAAGACGGCGAAGAGCAAGGGCTGGCAACGCCCACCGGGTGGGTTCGTGATCCGCTGCTCCCAGTGCGGAGGCCCGCGCCTCGCCGAGGAGCTGGCGTGTCAGTTCTGCGGAAAGGACAAGCTCGGCACATGACCATGCAACCCGTTCCCGTGGCCCTCGCCCCTCTCGCGACGCGCTGGACCACCTTCCTCGACAAGGTGCGCGCGCGCGTCAAGGAGATCGATGGCGAGGCGATCGCGGCGTACACCGAGGTGCTCGCGGTCGAGGCCGTCGACGGCACCGCGGTGTCCGGCATCTCCAGCGCGCTCAAGGCCCGACTCCTCGCGCTGCGGGCGAAGGTCGACGAGTCGTGGGGGAAGATCGATGCCGAGCTCGACAAGATCGATCTCGACGATGCCCGCGCGAGCGGCCGATTCCGCGGCCAGATGCTCACGCTCAAGGCGAACTTCGAGCGCGAGCTCGAGCGCGAGACCGAGCGCATGATCATGAAGGGCGAGGCGGACAGTGGCCGTGCCCTGCACGCCGTGGCGCTCGCCGAGATCGCGGTCGCGGTCCCATGCCAGCACTGCGGTGCGCAGCTCGATCGCCGCAACACGGCGTGGCATCAGGCCGTCAACCTGACCTGCCCGCACTGCAAGGCGATCACCACGGCCACGCCCGGCACGGCCTCGCAGTCGTTCGCGATGGGCGCCGGTGCGATGTTCCTCGCGCGCGAGGCGGCCTGGCCCGAGTGGTGCGCGATGCAGGACGCCGAGGCGCAGTGGCACCGGCTCCGCCACAAGACGCTCGATGATGTTGGGCGGTGGGAGGCCGCGAACCGCACGTACTGGCAGGCGTTCGCCAACGCGATGGGCCGGCTGCACCCGGGCTGGACGCCGCAGCACGTGGCCGACGAGGTCAACGGCAAGGTGCGCTGGACGATGGACGCGACGTGGCAGGACGATCGCACCGTGCGCGAGCGCAACGGCCACGGCCTCGCCGCGGTGGCCTCCGGTGATCCGAACCGGCTCGCGGCGTGGCTCCAGCAGGAGAAGGATCCCTCCGATGCCGCGGAGATGTTGATCGAGGCGGCGATCGAGCGCGGCTGGGCCCAGCACGCTCCGTGGATCGCCCAGGTCGCCGCGCCGATCGTCCGCGCCGACGCCGATTGGGCCGCGGAGAAGGTGGACGAGGCGACCTACTATCACGCGACCCGCGGCGGGTAGGTGCGGCCGCGCGCTGCTGCACGCTGCACGCCATCGGTCACACGCGCGCGTACGGCCCCGGCGTTGGACGCCGTGTTCGTCGGTGGGCGTGAATTGCCCAGGTTTGTCAGATCTTCGTCGCGGGTCCACGTGATCTGAGCCGGTTGCGGGCGGCACCTCGCGTGCAGTCCCTCGCCGGATGCTTCGTCTCGAGCTCCTGATGCCGCTGCTGCTCGTGACACGCGTTGCGATCGCCGCCCCCGCCGCCCCCGACGCCCCCGAAGTCTTGGGCGGTCTGGTGACCATGCTGCACCGCGCCATCGATCTCGCGACGCAAGGACGCTGCGATCAGGCGCTCGCGATCACCCGTGAGCTGGCGGCCGCCGATCCATCGTTCTATGCGGCCAACGTCCCCACGCAACCCAGGCTCGCCGCCTGCGTCCGCGAGCGGATCGCCCGCCCTGCCCCGCAGCCTCGTCACCCGCCCGCACACCCAGCCGACGACGATGGCGAACCGAGCGTGTTCGGCAACCTCTTGATCGCCACCGGCGCCGGGACCGTGGGGTTCTTCGCGTTCGGGCTGCTCGCCAACAAGCTCGCGTACGGCAAGACCAATGGCGGCGGTGATGATGAGGGGCTGCCGAGCGACGAGTTCCTGCTCGGATCGTCGATCGGCATCACGCTCCTGCCGGCGGCCGCGATCTACCTCGTGAACCGCGACGACCGGCACGACAGCTCGCTGACGATGACGCTCAGCGGCTCGATCGTGTTTGGCCTCGTCGGGACCGTGGTCGGCTACCCGCTGATCGTCGACTCGCCGCTGCTCGGGCTCGCCGTGATCATCGGCACCCCGGCGGTGGGCGCGGTGGTCGGCAACCGGCTCAGCCGATCGCTCAAGCGCCTGCCAGTCGAGGTGGTGCCGATGGCGGCTCCCGGTCAGGTCGGCGCGATCATCGGCGGCCGATTCTAAGGGGTGGCCGGCCGCGCGGCGTCCGGCGCGGTCACGCGATCGATCGCATCACCGCCGCACTTCGAGCACGCGGCGCCCACGGCCTTGGCCTCCACGGTGCGCGAGCAATCGCGGCACCAGTAGAGGACGTTGTCGCCGGGGACCCAGCCGGTGGCGGCGCACCGCTCACACTTCTGCTCCGATCCGATCCAGCCCCAGCCGCTGCACCAATCGCAGTTGCCGCGCGCGCGACGCACGCCGCTGCCGTGACACTCCCAGCAGCTCGCGATCCCATCACACGGATGCGGCCACCAGCCCACGCCGCTGCACAGCTCGCAGTCCTCGGGCTGCCCCTCGGCCATGACCGTACTTTACTCCGACCGCGGTTCTCGTCATCAACAAGGTCGTCTACACGACCTCCAACCCACCTTACCATCCCGCCCGAGCTCGGAGATTCGGAGGCGTTCCGCGAGGACCGGCCGCGGCGTTCTCGGTCGGAGCCACGTCCTCCGCCAGTCCTGGCATGACTCGCCCACCTCGCCGAGCCCCGGCGCAACCTCAGCCCCCCCGTGTCGCCGCCCGCAGCGGGTGGCACCGTATCGAGGCATTCCAGCGCAACAAGCAGTTCGTCGCCGAGTCCCGCGCGGCTCGCCTGGCTAGCCGGCAATCCCGTCATCTTCCCCGTGGGCACCTGCTGGCTGCGTCGGTTCGCCGGCGTCCCGGTCGCGCCCATCGCCTGAACACCGATTTGCTACGACGCTAACCTCGTCGCTTCGCCCAGGGTTCGCGCCACCGCGCGGGCGTCGTTGCGGCGTGGTCGTAGGCGTAGATCAACCAAGAGATCCGTAGCGGCGAACATCGCGACAACCACGCGAACGACCTTGGCGATGCGGGACCGGCCTCGGTTAGCGCGCAAGCCCAGCCGGGTTTCCTGCGCCCCCCGTCGGGTTCTTCCACAGCGTAGCCCCGTTCGGGTTCTTCCAGCGCAGCGGCTACCTTACGTTCAACTTGGAGAGCTCATGTCCGCACCATGGGCAAAACCTGATGACAACTCTCGCAGCCAGCGTAACGGGATACGGTGTCACGAATTCACAACGAACCCCTTCGTCTACAGCACGGCCCTCAAGCCAATATTCAGTCGACGGGTCGTTGACAACGGCGAGCCCTCGTTGCCCTCGATTCGTCCACTGTGCGTAGAACCCTGGACAGCAGGCCTCGAATTCTCTCATTGACCAACCTGTGAGAAGAACCTGACCACGAACTCGGTCGCGTTTGGAGCGAATCGGTACTCCAGAGCATCCATCCCACCCATTCGCGTAATGCTCGGCATCACGAGCCCTGCAGACTGCATGACATTGATCAGTCCGGTGGGTATGTTGGCTTCGAACAGCGCGCCAAATGGTCTCGCCGCATTGGCCAGTGCGGCGGCCCCAGGCCCATAAGCAACGGACAACGCCCGTCCAGCCTCCGGCAATCGTGACAAGCTCGCAAGCACGTATGTAGTCGGCCCGCCTGCGACCGCCGCTCGCTCCAACGCCTCGCGTGCGACGGCACCATAGCTTCCCGCTATTGCGGAAGCGGCGGCGATCTGACCGGCGGTGTACTGAGCGACAATTCGCGAGAAGAATCCATAGGTGCCGACGCCCACCCCAAGAGCGACTGAACCTGCGAGGACTGCAAGTCCTTCCACGACCGGCGGGGTAACGGAAGCCCATAACCGGTTGATTTTGTTCATCATAGCAATCCCGCCGGACTTCAGTGCCTGAGCTGCCTCGGCTGGTGTCTGCCCACCACCACCAGTTGAACTCCCGCCCCCGCCACCACCACCGCCTCCCGGAGCGGCTCCGTACATCCCTGCCGAGTCGGGGTCGCACACGCCTGGCGCGGAGGTTCCGCAGTTCTTCGGCTCATTCTGCGCGACGAAGCCCTTCTGGCGCTGATAGACCGCCCCGCCATCACCCTCCATCGTGCAGCGCCCACCTGCGTCCTGGTTGCAGACGTTCGCAGCACCCGACGTCGGCCCCGCGGAAACTGAGTCGAGCCCGTCCGGATCGAGATACCTCACCGGGTTGTTCAGACTGAAGGCCGCCAGGTTCGATCTCCTCGGCGTCGACTGCTTCGCCAGATCCGGCACGCGGAGGTACAGCGGATCCGCCTGCGTCCAGTTCATCAGCAGCTTGTCGTAGTACCGGGCGCCGCAATACGTGAGCCCCGAGATGTCGTCCTGGACCTTGTCGTTGAACCGCCGCTTGTGGACCGCGATGCCTGCGCTCCCGCCGCCCGCGTTGGTCGACTCGAGGACCTCGCCGAACGGGGCGTAGTTGAAGCTCGCGTTGATCGTCCCGGTCGATGACACCGTCGCGAGCGTGCTGCTCGCGAGGCCGTGGAACTGATACTCGGTCGCCAGCGTGGTGTCGTTCGTGCGATCGGTCCGCGCGACCGGCGTCCCGAGCGAGATGTTCGAGAACGCGTGCAGCACCGTGCCCGCCAGGTTGTAGTGCGCCTCGGTGTCGCCCTGGTACCAGACCAGCTCGGTGACCGTGC
>JAYVRN010000639.1:0-4058 GCA_043776275.1 Myxococcales bacterium
TCTCCCTTCCCCTCTTCCGATGCTCTCACTGTGATCACCGTTGCCTGTGGTTGCAAGCGGTTCTGTCGGTGACATTCCGATGGCGCCGCAGTGCGCTATCGTCGGGAATGCGGTTCCTGGCCCTTGCTCTGCTGGTTGCCTGTGCGGCGCATCCGCAGGAGCGGATCTCGCCGCCCGCGCCGGGCGCACTTGCGCTGATCGAGACCTCCCGTGATCTCGCGGATGCACCGATTGGCACGAGCCCCGCCCGCGCGACGATCGTCGTCGTGATCGCGTCGTGGTGCAAGGAGTGCGCCGCCGAGGTCGCAATCCTCGACAAGCTCCGAGGATCCCATCCGACTGTACGATTCCTCGGCGTCAGCTACGGCGCCAACGAGGAGTACGACCACCGCGGCAGTCCTGCGGCGCTCCGCGCCTATGCCGGGAAGCGACCGTGGCTGCGGGTGGTGATCGCAGATGACGCGATCTACGCCGCGCTCGGCGCGCCGCCGAAGATCCCCGCGCTCTACGTGTTCGACCAGGCAGGCGGCCTCGTCGCCACGTTTGATCGCCGTGAGCGCGCGATGCCGGATGCGGCGGAGCTCGCGAAACTGCTCGCGCAGCTGGGCGCGTAGTTTGTTACGATCAAGCACCGTGCGGTGGGTCGTCTGTTCGTTGCCAGCGCTCGCGGCGTGCCTCGCGATGCCCGCGTCGCCAGGGAGCGGCAGCGGCGGCGATGCAGGACCGGGCGGTGACGGCGGCCCAGACGCGGCGCCGACCGCGTTCTCGTGCCTCGGGAACACCACCGCACCGTCCACCGCGGCTTCGCCGATCAAGCTGTCCGGAACCGTGATCAAGGTCAACGGCCTCGGCGTGGCGCAGGCCGGCGGCGTCACGATCGAGGCCCACCGGGTCGTCCCGCTGAGTGGCACCACCCTGCTCGCGACCGACGGCCCGACGCCGGCCAGCGGCACATGGCTTGTCGACCTGCCTCCGGGCACCGCCCCGATCGATGGCTACCTCAAGGCGACGATCGCAACACCCGGCACCGAGCGCCCGACGTTGCGCTATCCGGCGGAGCCGTGGCGGCAGACCGTGACGGACGTCGACGTGTTGATGACCAGCGACGCGCAGCTCAACGGCGTGATCCAGCCCAAGGTGCAGACCGACACCACCGGGTTCTTCACCGTCAAGGTCACCGATTGTCTGGATCAGCCGCTGGCCGACGCGACCGTCAGCGTGGTCCAGGGCAGCACGCTCGTCGGCGAGGTGCTGAATGCCCCGATCGTGCAGACCGTACTCCCGGGCACCTACCTGGTGCTGAACGTGCCGGTCGGCGCTAGCTCCGTGGTCAACGCGACCTACCAGGGGATGACGTTCCGCGCGCGCACGGTCCCGAGCATCGCCGGCACCACGACGAGCGTCACGATCCGCCCCGGATTCTGACGGGTCAGTTCGCTGTGGCGGAGATCCACGCGCGAACGAGCTCGTCGAGGACGGGCAACGTCACGGCGCCGGAGCCGAGCACGACCGCGTGGAAGGCCTTCAGATCGAACTTCGCGCCGAGCGTGGCCTCGGCCTCCGCGCGCAGCTTCAAGATCTCGAGCTGCCCGACCTTGTACGCGAGCGCCTGGCCCGGCCAGCCGATGTAGCGATCGACCTCGTTCGAGATGTTGGTCTCGGTCAGCGCGGTGTGCGCTCGCATGTATCCCTCCGCCTGCGCGCGGCTCCAGCCCATCGCGTGGAGGCCGGTATCGACGACCAGCCGCGACGCGCGCCACGCGTCGTAGCTGAGCTTGCCGAGCCGATCGAGATCACTCGAGTACAGCCCGAGCTCGTCGGCGAGCCGCTCGGTGTAGAGCGCCCAGCCTTCGACATACGCCGTGGATCCATCGAGCTTGCGGAACGCGGGCATCGCACCCAGCTCCTGCGACAGCGCGATCTGTGTGTGATGCCCCGGGATCGATTCGTGCCAGGTCAGGGCCTCGAGCTCGAACCGCGGACGGGTCTCAGGCTTGTACGTGTTGACGAAGTACTCGCCCGGCTTGGAGCCATCGTAGTGCGGCTGGCGGTAGTACGCGATCGTCGTGTACGGCGCCTCGTAGGCGGGGATCTCCCGCATCACGCAATCGGTCTTCGGCAGCGTGGAGAACACGCGGGGTGTGGCCGCCTTCGCGCGATCGAGTGCCTTCTGCGCGGTGGCGAGGATCTCCTCGCGCGAGCTGAAGTACAGCGCCTTGTCGGTGCGCAGCTTCGCGATCGTGGTGGCGAGATCCGGCGTGCCGAGCACCTTCTTGCCGAGCAGGGCGAGCGCCTTGTCGCTGCGCGCGATCTCCGCGAGCCCGAGCTGATGCAGCTCCTCCGGTGACATCGCCACACCGACGTGGCTCGCGATCGCCGCGCGATAGCAGGCCTCGCCGTCCGGAAGTCCGGAGAGCCCTTCCTTCTCGGTGCGTGCACCCGGCATCAGGTCGTCACGCAGGAAGTCCCGATAGCGCACGAGGGCGGGCACGAGCTTCGTGCTGACCACCTCGCGGAGCGCCGCATAGTGGCGATCGCGGACGCCCTCCGGCCACGGATCGGCCCCCTTCACCGTGGCCCAGGTGGGCTGCGTCATCGACCAGGCATCGACACCCTTGTCGAGCTCGGCGTCGAGCTGATCGATCGCGCGACGGATCTTCTCCGCCGAGGCGACGCGCTTCTCCGCCAGCCCGAGCCGGAGGTTCGCGATCGTGTCGTCGATCAGCTTGCTGCCCTGCCCGAGGCGCGCGATCAGGTTCTCGGCGTCCTTCGGGACCTTTACGGTGTGCGATTCGACGAGGTACGACAGCTCGCCGAACACACTGCTCCCACCGCTATCGACCTGCCACTCGTGGAGCTTGCACTGCTCGAGCCCGCGATCGGTGGCGAGCTTCTCCTGGAGGAGGGAGTGCGTGACCTTGTCGCGCTCGTCGAGACGATCGCGATAGATCTTCGCGAGCTCGTCGAGCAGCACGGCGCGCTCGGCATCCAGCTTCGCGATCGAGGCAGCGTCGCGCGGTGCGAGCTGGTCGTCAAAGCGGTGATCACCGAGCGTGGTCGCCCAGGTCGGGGACCACCGCATCATGAACTCCCAGTGCGCCGCGACGACGCGCTTGAGCGTGGGATCGCTGATCCCCGCGATCGCATCCGCCGCGAGCGGTGACGTGCTTGGGGGCGGCGTGCTCATCGTGGTGCTCCTCGCGGCAGGACCGCAGCTGGCGACGACGCAGAGCGCAAGCGCCGCGTAGCTCCGGGACATCGGCATGACGAGGTTGTACCGTCCTCCTCGTGCAGGTTCACCTGTTCGATGGCACGTACGAGCTGTTCCGTGCATGGTTCGGCGCTCCGCCGGCCCAGCACGGGGGCCGTGAGGTCGGTGCGGTCCGCGTGGTGGTGCGTAGCCTCGCGAGCCTGCTTCGCGGAGGCACGGTGACCCACGCGGGCGTCGCCTATGACCACGTGATCGAGTCGTTCCGGAATGACCTGTTCGCCGACTACAAGACCGGTGAGGGCATCGATCCCCGGCTGTTCTCCCAGTTCGAGCTCGCGGAGCGCGCGGCCGCGGCGCTCGGGCTGCGCGTGTGGCCAATGATCGAGTTCGAGGCCGACGATGCGATCGCCACCGCCGCCGCGCGCGCTGCGGCCGAACCATCGGTCGATCGCGTGGTGATCGCGGCGGTGGACAAGGACATGTGCCAGTGCGTGATCGACCGCCGGGTCGTGTGCTGGGACCGCTGGAAGGACGTCACGCTCGACGCGGCCGGCGTGATCGAGAAGCACGGCGTCCCGCCCGCATCGATCCCGGACCTGCTCGCGCTCGTCGGAGATACCGCCGATGGCATCCCCGGGCTCGACGGCTGGGGTAAGAGCTCCGCGGGCAAGGTGCTGAGTGTGTGGCACCACATCACGTCGATCCCGGATGACGCGGCGGCCTGGAATGTGAGCGTGCGTGGAGCCGACAAGCTCGCCGCCACCCTGCGGGCGCATCGCGCCGAGGCCACGCTGTACACCACGCTGGCCACGCTGCGTCTCGATTGCCCGATCGCGTGCGGGCTCGA
>JAYVRN010000640.1:0-4056 GCA_043776275.1 Myxococcales bacterium
GATGCCGAGGAGGCGTTTCGCAAGGGCGAAGCGGCGCTCCGCCGGGATGCGATCCCGATGGCGATCAAGGAGCTCGAGCGCGCGATCTCGCTCAACCCCGACGAGTCCGACTACCAGGCGCTGCTGACCTGGGCGAAGTTCTGCGCCACACCCGACAAGGCAGCGATCGGCGTGGCCACCCGGAAGGCGCTCGGCACGATCATCAATACGTTCCCCGGATCGGTGACCGGGCGGTTCTATCTCGGCCGCGTCGACCGCATGCTCGGCCGCGATCGGGAGGCCCTGCGCTGGTTCGAAGAGGTGCTCGAGATGGAGCCCGGGCACTCGGAGGCCACCGCGGAGGTCCGCGTGCTGCAATCGCGGCTCGGCGGCGACAAGGGTGGCGGCGGCCTGTTCGGTCGCCTCAAGCGCTGACGGCTACTTCGCTTCGAGCTCGAGCTCGGTGACCCGGCCATCGATCGGGCCGACGTGGGCTCGCACCCGCGCGATCATCTCCGTCACCGTGCCGTCGCGCTCGACCCGTACCGCCAGCTCCTCGCCGATCTCGAACAGGAGCGGCGAGCGGACGCGCGCGACGCCGTCGGTGATCCCCAGGACCTCGAACACATCGTGGGCCTGGTCACCATCGACGACAAGCACGCATGGCCCCCCCGACATCCTCCGCAGGTACCACGCCGCGCATTGCGCCCTCAAGCCTTCTAGTAGTGGCCGCGCTGGGTTAACCTCGCTCCCGCGGATGCTCAAGCCGGTCGAGAAGCAGCGCGTCGCCGAGGAGATCGCCGAGCAGCTGCGCTCGCTCATCCTCAACGGACAGTACCCGCCTGGCTCGAAGCTCCCGCCCGAGCGCGAGCTGTCCAAGCGACTGCGGGTCAATCGCGCGTCGCTCCGCGAGGCGCTGAAGAAGCTCGAACATCTCGGCCTCGTGCGGATCCGGCAGGGCGATGGCACGCGGGTCCTGAACTTCATGGAGACCGGTGGCCTCGAGCTCGTGCAGCACTTGCTGCCGCTGGCGGGTGGCAAGCCGGAGCTGATCCGCGATCTGCTCGAGTTCCGTCGGATCTTCGGGCGCGAGATCGCGCGTCTCGCGGCCGCGCGTGCAGCCTCGGACAAGGACGGCCTCGCGAAGCTCCGTGCGCTCGCCGATCGCGCTGATACCGTCGGCAACGCGGCCGAGCTGTTCGATCTGGACTTCGAGTTCTACGTCGCGCTCGCCCAGCTGTGCGGCAACCAGGTCATGCTGCTGCTGATCAACACGGTGCGCGACGGCGTACGCAACTTCATGCCGCTGCTCGCGAACCTCGCGGGGCCCGGCGATACGGTGCGCAAGCATCACCGCGATCTGATCCTCGCGCTCGAGAAGGGTGACGTCGCGGGCGCCGGGCGAATCGCCGATGACTACCTCCGCATGGGAGCCGAGCTCGCGGGCCGGCTCGGCGGCAAGCCGGAGCTGCAACCCCAGCCGCTTCCGGACTGACGATGCCGACCTTGACCCGGAAGGAAGTCGAGGAGATCGCGTTGCTCGCGCGGCTACATCTCGAGGAACCGGAGCTGGCATCCATGGAGCAGGAGCTCGGAGCGATCCTCGAGCACTTCAGCTCGATCGCCGCGGTCAACACCGACGGCGTGCCGCCGATGACCCATGCGGTGCCGATCGATCTACCCCTGCGCGCCGACGTCGCGATGCCTTCGATGGATGTGGCCGATGCGCTCAGGGCCGTGCCGAAACGCGATGGCGACCTGATCGTGGTGCCCTCGATCATCCCCGGCGGTGAGCGATGAACCCCGAGTTCTGGACGATCGCGGACGTCACGCGGCGGATCGCGGCGGGCGAGGTCACCGCGAGTCAGATCGTGAACGCGATGATCTCGCGGATCGCGAACGTCGATCGTTCGCTCGAGGCGTACCTCGCGACCGACAGCCACGGCTCGCTGCGCGATGCGGCCGAGGTCGATCGCAAGCACAAGGCAGGCGAACCGCTCGGGCCGCTCGCGGGCGTGCCGATCGCGCTGAAGGACATGATCGTCACCAAGGGCCTGACCACCACTGCGGGATCGAAGATCCTCGCCGGGTGGGAGCCTCCGTATGACGCCACCGTCGTCGAGCGGCTGCGCGCGGCGGGTGCGGTGATCATGGGCAAGGTCAACTGCGACGAGTTCGGCATGGGCTCGTCGACGGAGCGCTCGGCGTTCAAGAAGACGGTCAACCCGTGGGACAGCTCGCGGGTGCCGGGCGGTAGCTCGGGTGGCAGCTCTGCGGCGGTCGCGGCGGGGCTGTGTACCGCGAGCCTGGGCACTGATACCGGCGGTTCGATCCGGCAGCCCGCCGCGTTCTGCGGCGTGGTCGGGCTCAAGCCCACGTACGGTCGGGTCTCGCGGTGGGGCATCGTCGCGTTCGCATCGTCGCTCGATCAGGTCGGGCCGATCACGCGCACCGTCGCCGATGCGGCGCTGGTCCTCCAGGCGATTGCAGGGCACGATCCGCGTGACTCCACATCGCTGACCGCGCCGGTCCCGGTGTTCTCCGACGGGCTGACCGATGGCGTCGAGGGGCTCAAGATCGGGCTGCCGAAGGAGTACTTCGAGGGCGCGATCGACGCCGACGTGAGGGCCGCGCTCGAAGCGACGATCGCCGCGCTGAAGAGCAAGGGCGCGATCTTCGTCGAGGTCTCGTTGCCCCACACCTCGCTCGCGCTGCCTGCGTACTACATCGTGGCGCCGGCCGAGGCGTCCTCGAACCTCGCGCGCTACGACGGCATCCGCTACGGCAAGCGCGCCGAGGCCACGGATCTGCTCGAGCTCTATCGCCGGACCCGCGGCGCGGGCTTTGGCCCCGAGGTCAAGCGACGGATCATGCTCGGCACGTACGCGCTGCGCTCGGGCTACTACGACGCGTTCTACAAGAAGGCGCAGCAGATCCGCGCGCTGATCAAGCGGGACTTCGACGAGGCGTTCACGCAGTGCGACGTGCTGCTGACGCCGACCACGCCGACCGCCGCGTACAAGTTCGGCGCCAAGGCCACGCCACTCGACATGTACCTCGGGGACATCTTCACGCTCGCCTGCAACCTCGCGGGCCTGCCGGGCCTGAGCGTGCCGTGCGGGCTGACCAGCGACGGCCTGCCGATCGGTGCGCAGCTGCTCGGCAAGCCGCTCGACGAGGCGACCCTCCTGCGCGCGGGCGCGACGATCGAGGCCACGGTGGGGCTCGGCGACAAGCGCCCGAGCGGCGTGCGAGGGATCTCGTGACCGAGCTCGCCCGGCTCCTCGAGGAGTTCGAGCCGGTGATCGGGCTCGAGGTTCACGTCCAGCTCGCCACACAGTCCAAGGCGTTCTCGAGCTCGGGGACGATGTTCGGTGCGCCACCGAACTCGCTGACCGATCCCACGGTGCTCGGCCTGCCGGGCTCGCTGCCGGTGTTCAACCAGCACGTGCTCGAGCTCGCGCTCAAGCTCGGCGTGGCGACCTCGTCGCAGATCCGTGCGAAGTCGCGGTTCGCGCGCAAGCACTACTTCTATCCGGATCAGCCGAAGAACTATCAGATCACGCAGTTCGACGAGCCGCTGTGCGAGAACGGCCACCTCGATCTGATCGTCGGTGGTGCCCTCAAGCGAGTGCGGCTGGAGCGCATCCACCTCGAAGAGGATGCCGGCAAGAACACGCACGTCGGGGCGCTCTCTCACGTCGATCTCAACCGGGCCGGCGTGCCGCTCGTCGAGGTGGTCTCGGCACCGGAGCTGACCTCGTCGGAGGAGGCCGCGGAGTTCATGCGCGCGCTTCACCGGCTCGTGCGCTGGCTCGAGATCTCCGAGGCGGACATGGAGAAGGGTCAGCTGCGCTGTGATGCCAATGTCTCCGTGCGGCTGCGCGGTGAAGATCGGCTGGGCACCCGCACCGAGCTCAAGAACATCAACTCGTTCAAGTTCGTGCAGAACGCGATCGATCACGAGATCGCCCGGCAGCTCCGGCTGATCGATGGCGGTGGGCGGGTGGAGCGCGAGACCCGGCTATGGGACGCCGATCTCGGCCAGTCCCAGCCGATGCGCAGCAAGGAAGAGGC
>JAYVRN010000641.1:0-4055 GCA_043776275.1 Myxococcales bacterium
GGGCTTGGTCCCCGCGTAGGTGCTGAGGTCGGCGCCGTTGATGATCGGATAGATGTAGCGCTTGCCGTGGATCCGCATGTTGATCATGCCGACCGAGCCGCCGACGCTGAGCTGCTCGTTGATCTTGTACGCGCCGGCGACGACCGCCTGGGGGGCGACCACGTAGCCATCGATCAGGTGATAGTGAGTGACCGCGTTCTTGTCGAACGCCGCGCCCTGCGCATTGCCGACGAACAGCGCGGCGCCGAGCGTGAGCTTGTTCGGCAGGATCTCGCCGGTGACGGCGAGCATCGGGATCACGCCCATCGCGCGGCTCGGCTTGATCGCCTTGTAGTAGCCATCGCTCTCGGGCGAGACGCCGAGGAACCGATCGCTCTGATCCCACGGGGACAGCTGGAACTCGGTGCTGATCAGCGCGACCCCCATCGACACGTAGACGTTCCAGCCGTGCTGCAACGTGAGGCCTGCGGGGTTGTGATAGATCGCCGACGGATCATCCGGGCGCCCGATGATCGAGCCCATCGCGGTGCGCCGGACCCCGATCTCCGGGATGCCGAACCCGCCCGCGAACGTGGTGGCGGCCGGCAAGGCGGCGGCGACCACGACGAGCCCGAGTGCGATGCGCGACGACATCCACGCAATCTGCGGGAACCGTCGGAGGTTCGCCAGCACGATCCGAGCCGTGGCAGAAAGTATCCCTCCGGGGAGAACAGGCTATGTTCCGGCGATGCCGATCTCCGACGACGACCTCGCGTGGCAGCTCGGGGCGCGCCACCCCGGCCACGACTACAAGATCTTCACCACGCACTTCGTCGAGGCCTCCCACCCGGCGAGCGGCGTGGCGAAGCGATTCTCGCTGATCGAGGCCGTGGACTGGGTCAACGTGATCGCGCTGACCCGCGATGACCACGTGGTCCTGATCCGGCAGTACCGCCCCGGCATCGATCGCGTGTGCATCGAGATCCCTGGCGGCATGGTCGACCCGGGAGAGGACGCCCAGACCGGGGCCGCGCGCGAGCTCGCCGAGGAGACCGGCTACACCGCCCCGACCTGGCGGCTGCTCGGCACGGTGGCGCCAAACCCCGCGATCCAGAACAACCACCTCCACACCTTCCTCGCCCTCGATGCCGAGCCCACGAGCGCACCGAAGCCCGACGGCGGGGAGATCCTCGCGCTCGAGACCCAGCCGCTGGCCGCCGTCCAGGCGATGTTGCGCTCGGGACGGATCGATCACGCGCTGGTGGTGACCGCGTTCGCGCACCTGGCACTCGAGCTCGGTGCCTTGCGCCGCCCGTGACCACGCGCCCGAGAACTTGGATACGATAGGCGCATGTCGAAGACCTGGGTGGGTTCGATCGTCGTCGCACTGTGTCTGGTCACCGCCACCGCGCGCGCGGAGCTGGTGGAGATCAACGGGATCGAGCTCGCCGTCCCGGCGGGCTGGGGCAAGGCGACCAAGGGCAAGGCCACGATGCTGGCGCCGAAGGCGTTCAAGGGCCGGGGCATCGAGCTGTTCGCGATCCCGAAGATGCCCGAGGCCACCGTCGAGGCCGTGCAGAAGCTGCTCGGCTCCGAGAAGATCACCGTGAAGAAGGTCGTTCCGCTCGAGCGCAACGGCTGGAAGGGTGTGGCCGTGGCCGGCCAGGTCGCGACGCCCAAGGGCAACGTGGACATGGATGTGCTCGTCGTGCCCGTGAAGGACGGCGCGGTGATGATCATCTCGTTCATCCTGGCGGATCAGGATCCGGTGCTCCGCCAGGCCAACGCCACCATCCTGCTGTCCGCGCGCCTCGCCGGGCCGCGGATGTCCGTCACCTTCACGCCGCCCAAGAGCGGCACCGGAGGGATCCCGAAGGACTTCGCCGATGCGATGAACGTGCTGGTCCCCAAGCTCGACGCGATGCTGTTCCTGCCCGGCCCGCTGCCGGTCAACATCATGTCGTGCGGCAAGATCAACGCGTTCTACTCGCCGCAGACGCACTCGATCACGATGTGCCACGAGCTGTGGGACGACTTCATCAAGCTGTTCACCTCGGTGGGGCTCGACGAGGCGAAGGCCACCCGCGTGGCACGGGGCGTCTACGTGTTCACGTTCTTCCACGAGTTCGGGCACGCGCTGGTGTTCGAGCTCGGGCTGCCGATCACTGGCAAAGGTGAAGATGCCGCCGACGAGCTGGCCACCCTGATGCTGTCGGGCGTGGGAGCGAAGGGCCACGAGGCCGCGCTCGAGGCGGCGTTCTGGTTCGAATCGATGGTGGCCAAGGGCTACAAGAACCCGTTCTGGGACGAGCACTCGTTCAACGATCAGCGCTCGGTCGCGATCACCTGCTTGCTCTATGGCGCCGACAAGGCCCGCTACGAGCCCTTGATGAAGAAGAAGGGCATCCCGCCCGCGCGGCTCGCCAAGTGCACCCGCGACTACGGCCAGCGCTACCAGGCGTGGAACAAGCTCCTGGCGCCGTACCACCGCAAGGTCGCGAGCGCGCCGGCCAGCAAGTAGCACCCCGCACGATCGACGTACAACGCACGGGGCTGGTGTAGCGCGCGGGCGGCGTTCTGGTGAAGAATGCGGCCCTATGCCGCCCAAGACCGCCTGTCCCGTCAACGCTGCCCAGTTCGCCGACAAGGCCGAACCGCTCAAGATCACGATCAACGGTCAGGACATGCTCGCCGAGGTCAAGCAGTTCTCGACCGGCAGCTTCGGCTGGTACCTCAACGGCAAGACCGTGATCTCGATCGACGGCAAGGCGGTCTCCGTCCAGATCGGCATGAACATGACGGTCGTCGGTAGCAAGGAAGCCCCGCGCGAATGAGCTCCGCGTCCACCCGTATCGCCGAGCTCCTCGCCGGCACCGTGGCGGTCGGCGCCAAGGTCACGATCGAGGGCTGGATCCGCACCCGCCGCGATTCGAAGGCCGGCCTCTCGTTCCTCGCCGTTCACGATGGCAGCTGCTTCGATGCACTGCAGGTCGTGGCGCCGCAGGAGCTCGCGAACTATCAAGCCGACGTTCTCCGGATCACCACGGGCTGCGCCGTGCGCTGCATCGGCGAGCTGGTCGCCTCGCAGGGCAAGGGTCAGAGCGTCGAGCTCCGCGCGGACGTGGTCGAGGTCGTGGGCTGGGTCGATGATCCGGATACCTATCCGATGCAGCCCAAGCGCCACACGCCGGAGTTCCTCCGCGAGGTGGCGCACCTGCGCGCACGCACGAACATCGTCGGAGCGACGACTCGCGTGCGGCACACGCTCGCGCAGGCGGTGCATCGGTTCTTCCACGAGCACGGCTTCTTCTGGATCCACACGCCGATCATCACGGCCTCGGACGCCGAGGGCGCGGGTCAGATGTTCCGGGTCTCGACCCTTGATGCCGCCAACCCGCCGCGCACCCCCGACGGCAAGGTCGACTTCGACAAGGACTTCTTCGGCAAGGAGACCCGGCTGACGGTCTCGGGGCAGCTCAACGTCGAGACCTACTGCCTCGCGATGTCGAAGGTCTATACGTTCGGGCCGACGTTCCGGGCCGAGAACTCCAACACGCGGCGTCACCTCGCCGAGTTCTGGATGATCGAGCCGGAGATCGCGTTCGCGGACCTCGCCGCCGATGCGCAGCTCGCGGAGGACTTCCTCAAGTACATCTTCCGCGCGCTGCTCGTCGAGCGGAAGGACGACATGGCGTTCTTCGAGAAGTTCGTGGACAAGGACTGCCTCGCGCGCCTCCACAAGATGATCGATTCGAAGTTCGCCCGGATGGACTACGGCGATGCGATCAAGGAGCTCGAGAAGTCCGGCGAGAAGTTCGAGTTCCCCGTGAAGTGGGGCATCGATCTCCAGAGCGAGCACGAGAAGTTCCTCACCGACAAGGTCGTCAACGGCCCGGTCGCGGTGATCAACTATCCGAAGGACATCAAGGCGTTCTACATGCGCCAGAACGACGACGGGAAGACCGTCGCAGCGATGGACGTGCTCGCGCCCGGGATCGGCGAGATCATCGGCGGGAGCCAGCGCGAGGAGCGCCTCGAGGTCCTCGATGCGCGCATCGAGGCGATGGGCCTGCACG
>JAYVRN010000642.1:0-14530 GCA_043776275.1 Myxococcales bacterium
CGAGCCGCTGGTCGGGCTCGCGGACTTCGTGCTCGGGCGCCAGCTCGACGATCACCCCTCGCTGTGGGAGGCGATGTTCCACCCCGATGTGCTGCGCCTCGAGATCACGCGCCGGTTCGGTGTGGAGCCCCGGCTCGTGTATCAGCGCAAAGGGCCGGAGTTCCCGCACGAGGGCGGCACGGGCCGGTGGCTGTTCCTCGTGCTCGCGGCGGTGTTCGCGCTGCCTCTCGTGTTGGCGCAGTGGCGACGCAGGTTCGAGCGCATCGCGCTGGTGTGGGCCACGCTCTACCTCGCGCTGTGGGGGCTGATCCTGTGGTCGCTGGTGATCGTGTCCTCGATCCCTGGTGTCCGCTGGAACGAGGTGGTGTTCGTCCTGATGCCGTTCGACCTCGCGCTGCCGTTCCTCGGTGTGGCACGGCGCCGGCGGTACGCCCAGGCCCGCGTGGTGCTGCTGCTCGCCGTGTCGGCGCTGTGCGCGATCGGCGTGTTCCACCAGCCGCTGTGGATCCCGATCCTGACGGCGATCGCCCCGCTCGCGATCATCGGCTTCGATCTGCCGCGCGGGCTCCGTCGCGAGTGATGCGCCTGGTGGGCGCGACGCTCGCTGCGCTCGTGATGGTCGGCGCGGCGGGGACGGTGCATGCGGATGCGCGGATCGCGATCAGCAACGATGCGTTCTCCGAGGTGGTGCCTCCACTCGACGACAGTGGCTTCACCACGGATCTCGCCGTGGCGTTCTGGCGACCGTGGCGTGCGTACCAGCTCGGCGGCGCGCTGTTCGATCGGTGGCTCACCGAGGTCGGCGGGCCGCGGCGCGAGGACCAGCTCGAGCTGGTGGCGACCCTGGAGCGCACCTGGGGGCGGCCACGCGTGCGCGAGCTGACGATCACCGGGCGCGCGGGGCCGACGTTCACGGGCAACCTCGGCGGGCGGTGGATGCAGAACGCATGGCACTCGCTGACCCGGACCGGGCCCACGCTCGCCGAGGGGCTCCAGCACGAGTACATCGCCGACCGCGCGCTCGGGGTCATGGGCGGCGGGCGCGCCACGGGCAGCGTGGGGGTCCCCGCGGTGCAGGCCTATGGCGTCGTCGATGCACAGCTGGCGCTCGGCACCGGCGTGACCTCGCTCGAGCTCGCCGCGGGCGTGCGCGCGATTGGCCGGATCCGCTGCACCGAGCTCGGCGCCCACGCGGAGATCGCGCTCGAGCGCTACGCCCTCGCCGATGCGGCGCTCGGCCTACCCGGCGGCTACGGAACGGGCGCGTGGCAGCGCGCGTGGCGTGTGGGCGTGCACGTGGCGTGGAGCCGCTACCAGATCGCCTACGAGTACCGCGCGAACGAAGGTGGCTCGGGGGAGCCGATCGGCGTGTTCTCCGTGACGATCAAGCAGTCCGGACACGCGTTCTGAGTGCGTGCGTTCAGAACTGGCCGGACAGAGCCATGCCGGTGGTGTTGTTGCCGGTCATCGGCGAGAGGTGCAGGTTGCCGACGAGATCGTTGCGCACGAACACGCGCTTCTCGGTGGTGAGCCCGTAGTACAGCATGATCGCACCGGCGACCTGCGCGGCGCCGAGGTGGAACAGGAACACGTTCGCCGTGGAGCTGTCGGTGTGCGCCATCTGGAGGAACGGGCCCGCGACCGGGATCCACATCGACGCGAGCTCGTTCTTGCCGGAGCCCTCGTTGAACGACGCCTGCGAGCGCGCGTCGTCGGCGCCGGCCGCGGCGGTCATCGCACACACGAGGTAGGTCGCGCCGAGCGTCACCGCGCCGCCGATGATCAGGCCCTTGCGAGCGCGCATGACGGTGGTGTACCCGGCCGGGGCGAACCGACGGTCGCCGGTCTCCGTGATCTCCTCGGGGCCCGACAGCGCCACGCTTTGCGGCACGTACGTGCCCTGGGTCTGCTGCGAGAGTGGTGCGACGTAGACCGGCGGAGGGCCGGGCTGCGTCGGGGGCGGGGGCGGCTGGTCGTCGTCGTAGTCGTCGGCCGAGGCCGTGCTCGCGAACAGGGACAGGCCGAGGACGGCGGAGACGATGGGGAACGTGACCAGGTGCGAGCGCATGGGCCGCGTGATGTGCAGCCCACGCGCCACTCGTAACGTGCTGTTCCCACACGAAAAGGGTGGGCAAGGACTGACATTGTTGTCGCATTCTCCCCAGGTTTCGAGAACTCGACTGGCCAGGGCGACCACTGGCCACGTCCGGAGCGAGATGGCATGCCGTACAGCCACTGGCCGGCTCGCGGACGCTGGCGAGCGCGAAGTTCTTGAGATCGCTACGGCGGGTGGCGCCCACACCTCGTGCTCAGCGCTCGACGGTGCAAGGAGTACAGTCATGGAAGCGATGTCCGTCGAAGGCGTGCCGATCCGCAACCAGCCGCTGCGGCGCCTCACGCGTGTCGAGTACGACAAGCTGGTCGCCCAGGGCGTATTTGCCGCGGAGCGCGTCGAGCTGGTGTTCGGGATGGTCGTCTCGATGAGCCCGATCGATCCGAAGCATGTCCAATCGACGGCTCGGCTCAGCAAGCGGTTGACCAACGCGATCGGCGACCGCGCCCAGGTGATCTGCCAGTCCCCGATCGCGGCGACCGAGGACTCCGAGCCCGAGCCGGACCTCTACGTCACGCCGCTGGGCGACTACTGGACCGCGCACGCGTCGCGCGCACACCTCATCGTCGAAGTCGCGAACATGTCGCTGGCCTACGATCGTGGAGAGAAGGCGCTGCTCTACGGGATCTCCGAGGTCGAAGAGTACTGGATCGTCGATCTGGTGAACGGCCTCGTCGAGGTCCGCCGCGATCGCGATGCCGGCACCTGGCGCTCGATCACCACGTACCGCCGCGGGGACACGATCCACATGCTCGCGTTCCCCGATGTGACCGTCAGCGTCGCCGAGATCCTGCCGCCGCTCTAACGCCGGCGGATCACCGCGGCGAGCTTGGACACCGGTCCACGGTCTTGGTGCGTTCGCTGGCCGCCTGCAACCGGGAGGCGCTTGCGATCAGCCAGGTTTCGCGATGCGGAACGGGGGCTTGAGCGATTCGCAACGATTGTTCGACGACCTACGCGGGCCGCGGGCCTGGTCGCCCGCGCGCTGCGCGTCGAGCTGTACCAGGTGGATCTCAGCAAGGTGGTCTCGAAGTGGATCGGCGAGACCGAGAAGAACCTCGCGGCGCTGTTCGATGCCGCCGAGGCTGGCCACGCGGTGTTGCTGTTCGACGAAGCGGACGCGCTGTTCGGCAAGCGGACCGACGTCAAGTCCAGCAACGATCGCCACGCCAACCAGGAGGTCAACTTCCTCCTCCAGCGCCTCGAGACGTTCGCCGGCATCTGCATCCTGACCACCAACCACGAGACCGCGATCGACGAGGCGTTCCGCCGGCGGCTCTCGGTACACGTCAAGTTCCCGATGCCGGAGGCCGAGGAGCGCGCGCGCCTGTGGGAAGCGATGCTCCCCGCCGATGCCCCGCGCGAAGGCGACCTTGCGATCGATGCCGCGCGCGAGGCCGTGCTCGCCGAGCTGGGCCAGCGCAAGGCTGTGTACGAGGTAGCGGGCACCGCCTCAGCTCAGGCATCAGGCGGAAGCCGAGCAACGCAGGCGAAGGTCCGTGCGCTGATCGCCGCCTTGCCGATCGTCGAGTCGATGACCGGGCTGATCAAGGGCATGGTCGCGAGTACTGCTCACCAGCCGACGTACGACGCGACGGCCGGCATCGGCCTCCACATGGCCGCGCACGCCGGCCGCCCGCAGGCAGCGAACTTCGTGACCACTCTCGGGCACCTGGCCTTCATCCACGGGCGGTTTCAGGCGCTCGACACCGAGTGGAGCAGCCGGCTGCGTTCTCTGCAGCAGATCCGTGACCAGCTCGGCGGAGTCCGGCCAGAAGGCGACAAGGATCTCGTGAAGTCGGTCCTTGGTCACGCGGGCGACCAGAGCCCCAATGCTGGCGGGGGCGAGTAGGACGCTATGGCAGCTTCGAGACCACGAGCAGCTCGTTCGTCCGGGTGATGTGTTCGAGCGTGACCGTGACCGGGGCGGTGAACAGCGCGCGGGGGGTCTCCTTCAGCGTGGGGTGGTCCTCGGCGATCACCCGAGCGCAGGTTGGCTCGTTGCACCAGACGCTCGAGACCGCCAGTGTGTCGGCGCGCGGCCACGCGGGATCTCCGACGAGGACCACCATCGACGCCGTTCCGGCGAATTGCCGGTCGGTCGAGCGCGCGGGAGTGCCGGCGACCGTGAGCATGCCTGCGATGCGCTCGTCCGGGTTCTCGCGGAGATAGCGGATCAGCGCCGGCTCGCAGACTTGGGGGCTCTCCGCGCTGGACGACACCGTCCTGCCCTCTGCGTTGATGACGCCCCGCCCCATATCGTCGTACCAGATGTCCCCGCGCTCGATCCGGCAGGGAAGTGACACGGTGCGCACCTTCGACCAGGTCGCCGCGCTGCCGCTGGTGCGACGCAGATCGAGCAGCGACCAGCTGCCCATGCGCGGCGTGGTGCCGACGAGCGGGACCAAGAAGGCGTGCTTCGCGTCGGGAGCGAGGCGGATCATCTCGGTGATCGCCGAGGCACAGTCGGGCACACCGGGCGTGACATCGCAGGCGACCGTGTCGATCGATAGTTCGCGCGCGGCAGGCCACCCGTCGCTCTCGCTGGCCCACACGATCACGCGCTACTGGGATGGAACGACCTGGCAGTCGATGCTGGGCTCGCTCGCCGCGATCAACGCGAGCTCGTATGACTACGTGCCTCGCGCGGAGCTCGCGTGCGACGGCGATGTCCCCTACGCCGCCTGGATCGAGTCGCAGCTCGGCCCGTCCGCGAACTGGCGCCGACGCGTGTCCCACTTCAACCCGCACACCAACGAGTGGAGCAGCAACGCGATCTGGAACGTGCCGATCAACACCGGCCGGATCGGCATCACGATCGCGGGTGCGACGCCGTACGTTTACAACGACAGCAGCGTGTTCACGGCGTACTGATCAGCCACCGGTCATCTGTATCCGCTGTGTTGACGCCGTTCTGGCGTGATCGATCGGGCGGGCGCATCGTGCGGAGCGATGAGCGACACGAAGATCACATGGCGCCGCCGGGTGGCGAGCTGGCGCGCGAGCGGGCAGGCAGACGGCTGACGCGTTCGCGGCGCTCACCTCACCGCGTCGACGCTGCGCAGGTGGGCGTCTCAGTTGAAGCGCGAGGTATTAGCGATGACATGACCGGACCGGCGTTGTTCACCGCGGGAGGCTGTGGCGAGTGAGGTCACTCTGCGGTGAACCCTTGGTTGTTCGCCTGGATCTTGAGAATGCGCGTCGCGTTCTCGACCTTGTAGTAGCGACCCGCTTCACCGGACTCGGTTCCCATCTCGATGGCCGAGATGCGTTTGAGCTGGATCGAGAACGCCACTCCGATACCGGGCTTCCATTCGAATTCGATCCCGACCTCGTAGCTCATCGGTGCGGCGACCGTTAACCCGCCGAGTTGCTTTGCCATATGCGTGGTCGCGAGGGCCGCGAGCACGCGAGCACCGGTGAGATTTGCTGCGGTCTTGGCGAGATGTTGGTCGATCGACTTCTGGCTCGCCGAGAGGCCGAGCTGTTCGAGCACGACTGCGATGATCGGGCCGATCGCCGCGAGCGCGTCGGCGCCATACGCCGCGAGAACCCGGGCACCCTTCTCGTAGGTGACGAGCTCGCCGAGCTCGGCCAGATCGAACGACTTCGTTCCCGCCGCCGCCGCGTTGACCGCGAGCAGAGTACCGGACGTGGCCCCCGCGGTGACCGCCGCGCCTCCGGCGAACGCCAGATCGTCAGTGGTCCACCCCAATCCCGCCTGGCCCATCACGATCGTCTCGTCCACGACCTTGCCGGTCTCGCTTCCCTTCGCGCCGGTTCCGGTATGGCGAGCTGAAATGCTCGCCTCGGCCGACGCCCCCACCTTCGTGCTGCCCGCCTCGAGGGACGCCGAGCCCCGGACCCCTGCGCCGATCTGCGCGTAATCCTCGCGGTCCATGGTCTTCTCGATCGCCGCTCGTCCTCCGCCAAACACGGCGTCGGCAGCATCCTGGCTGATGTGCGCGACCCCTCGCGCGAGCGCGTAGGTCAGCAGATCGAACGTCTCTTTTCCGGTGTCACCCGAGGCCTCGATGTAGCCGAACACGCCGGCCTCCACGAAGGCCTTGAAGATCCAGGCACCGTGCGACACTCCGTAGCCCATCGCGAATTCGAGCCGGATCTTGTACTGATCGTCATCGACCATGTTGTCGCGCTCGACGGATCCCGTGAACGAGACGGAGAGCAGCCCCCCGGACACGGGGATGTTCGCGCGCAACACGAGCTTCGACGAGTCACCGAGGTCGGGGACCAAGGCCTCTACGAGTTTCCCGGCCGTCGCGCAGAAGCCGTCCCCCAGGGACTTCCACTCGCCGAGATGTTGCACCGCCTCGACCGTGGCTTTGGTCTTCTTCGAGCCGGCCTGGGCAACCGCGGTGTTGCGATCGGGATCCGTGCTGACCTGATCGTCGTCCTCCTCGAGGACCAAGGTCGCGTCGTCGCGCTGAATCCAGACCCTCCGCAGCTGTCCCGTCTCGCGGTCCACGTCGGTGAGCTCGACCTGGATGGGTCCGTCGACCACCTCGGCCACGACCTTGCCGCGCTTACCAGCGGGGATCGAATCACCGGTGCCGGCCGCCGTGCCGTCCGGTTCGAGATCCAACACCTGCGCGGGATTGACGACCTGAACCCACTGGTGGACCCACATCGTGTACTCGCGTGTCTTGGGCTTCTTGCCTGCTGGCTTCTTGTCCGCCTTCTTGTCCGATTTCGCGGGTCCAGCCGCCAGACCGTCGGTCAGCGTCCGCTTCCCGGGTGTCGGGGTCGCATTGGTTGCGCCGGAGCCCTTGCCCGGCTGATTCGATGTCTGGTGCTCACGCATGGGGGATTCCCTTCGGTTGTCCGGCGATGAGGACGCGGATCTTCATCTGGGCGTTTGAGGATCAAGCGCCGCGCCAGTCGCAACCCGTTGATCAGAAACCGGAGATCGACAGGCAAACGGGCACGGCGGCGGGCACGTGCCCGGCCGCGGCCAACCGGCGGGCACGTGCCCGGCCGCGGCCAACTGGCGGGACGTGCCCGGCCGCGGCCAACCGGCGTGCGCGCTGGCCGTCACGGTGGTCGACGCGATACGCTGATCGAGGCGCGACGAGACTGACGAGGCGTCCTCTTCCGTGAGTGTGAGCGACCTGTTTCCTACCGAGACCGATCACGGTGTGACCTCGACACCTCGGGATCGCGCGCGCGGCGGGCCGCGGTCCGTGGAGAGGATCGGCCGCTACGTCGTCCAGGGCGTGCTCGGTACCGGCGGCATGGCGGTGGTCTACCTCGCCAGAGATCCGGTCCTCGACCGCACCGTGGCGCTCAAGATCATGCACGGCGATGGGGATGGCGGTCGCCTGCTCCGCGAGGCGCAGGCTCTCGCCCGGATCTCTCACCCGAACGTGATCCACGTTTACGAGGTCGGCCGCGAGCAGGACTTCGTCTACATCGCCATGGAGCGGATCGAGGGCATCACGGTCGCCGAATGGTTACGCGTACCGCGCACGCGGGACGCGATCCTCGGCGTGTTCCTCGCCGCCGGTCGCGGCCTCACTGCCGCGCACGACGCTGGTCTCGTTCATCGTGACTTCAAGCCCGAGAACGTGATGGTCGGTCGCGATGGTCGCGTGTGCGTCCTTGATTTCGGGCTCGCGCGATCGCAGTCCGACCCCGGCGCCGACGATACGCAGCCCGCGACCTCGGGGGCCACGGGAGCTCTGCTCGGCGCGACGATGACCGGTGCGGTTGCGGGCACCCCTGCATACATGAGCCCCGAGCAATGGCGCGGAGAGCACCCGAGCGCGCGCAGCGACCAGTACAGCTACTGTGTCTCGCTCGCGCGTGCGCTGATCGGTGCGCATCCGTTCGATATCACGTCGCACGAGCGGCTCCGTGCGGCCGTGCTCGCAGGGGAGGTTGTGCTTCCTCGCTCGATCCCGCGCGCTCTCCGCAACACGCTCCGCCGCGGGATGGCCGTGGACCCCGCGGCGCGGTTCGGCTCGCTCGCCCAGATGATGCGGTCGATCGTTCCGAGGCCGCGCTGGCAGACGCCCGCGCTCGTCGCGGCCGTGGTCGTCGCGGTGGGCGTGGTGACCGCGATCGTTCGCTGGCCGGCGGCCTCGGCGCACGCCCCCACGACGGTCGTGTACCGCGCGCCGCGCCAGCTCACCTCGAGTGGCGACGTGGGGGCGGCCAGCGTTTCTCCCGATGGGCAGACGGTGGCGTTGCTGACACGCGATGCGCTCGTCCTGCAACCGATCGATGTGACCAGGCCACCGCGGGTCATCGCGCGCGGTAGGTTCGCGTACTACACACTCGCGTGGTCGCCGGATGGCCGCACCATCGGTGTGGTCGCGGCCGTCGCCGGTGATGCGGGCGCGCCCGGGCTCGTGATCGTCGATGTCGCGTCCGGGACCGCCCGGCGAATCGCGGACAACCTCGGGATGATCGCACTGCTCGGCGGCGACAAGCTCGCGGCGGTCAGGTTCGCAGGCCGCGCGGTGGCGTTCTACTCGATCCGCGATCCGTCGCAACCCACCCGCGTATGCCCACTCCCCGAGCCGTTTACCGGGATTCGCTCGCTCCGGTTCGATGCTGCGAGCGATTCGCTGCTGGTCCAGCTCGATCTCAACGACAGCGAATCCGAGCTCGTCCGAGTGGATCGCGCATGCACGCGCACCGAGCGCGCGGCGGGACCGGTGGCCGCGTTGTCGTTCGTGGTTCGCTCGTCCGATCATCGGATCCTCGCGCGCATGCTCGGTAGGAACGACCTCGTCGAGCTCGAGGGAGGCACGCAGCGGGTGCTCCAGACCAGCGACTACGAGCCGCTCGCGATCGACGCTGCGGGCGACGTCATTCACCTCGACCGATTCACCCGGTGGCAGCTCACATCTCTCGACGCCAGCGACAGTCGGGAAGAGCTGAGCAGCGGTACCGCAGAGAGTCGGTTCGCGATCGCACCGGACGGCGTGACGGTCGCGCACGTCGACAACGTCGCCGGAAGGGGCGAGCTTCGGATCGGCACGCTCGGTTCGCTGCGCGCCGGCCTCGAGGTGATCCGCCTCGGGGCGGTCCGCGCGGCGTGGTCCCCCGACGGGCGCCAGCTCGGTGTACTGACGCATGGCGATCTGGGCTACGAGGTCACGATCTACACGTCCGAGGCGCGCACCTGGTCGTCGTCGCGGCCAGTCGCGATCCGCTACGACGCCGAGATGGTGTGGCTCGATGATCGCCGCATCGCGTTCGCGACCCCGCACGCCTATCGCGGCTTTGCCTGGATCGATCCCGCCAGCGGCGCGACGGGCCTCCTTGCGGTGGGTGACGGACAACCGACCACGTCGCTCGCACGCGCGCACCGGAGCTACGATCTCGCGTTCGTGACCGAGACGTCTGCAACGATCGATGTGTGGAAGATCGACGGCGGTCATGCCAGCCGCGTCACGTCGATCCCCGTCACCTCCCCGCGGGCGTCGCGCCGCGCTCACGTCACCTGGGCCGCCGACGACGCGACTCTGCTCGCATTCGATGGACTGTCGGGAGAACGGTGGAGCGTGCGCGTCGCCGATGGTGTCGTCGAGAGATTGCCGTCGCTGACGCTTCCCAGCTCAGGTGGATTCGCGGAGCTGACCGAGATGCTGGCGCTGCCGGATCGGCTCGTGCTCCAGACCGTGACACGCAGCGCCGACGTCGCGATCAGCCGGCCGCTCGAACGTGAGTGACAATGATAGGCTGGAGGGAGTGCTCCAGACCGAGGAGGAGAGCGGGGACAACCGATCGGTCGGTGCGCCCGATGGCCCCGGGCTGTTGATCGTGTGGAGCGGCTCGCGCCCGGCGCTGGTCCCACACCGGCTCGGCGACGAGGGCGTAATCCTCGGGCGCGGGCTCGCGGGCGTGGACCCGAGCGACGCGCGGATCTCTCGGCAGCACGCGCGGATCACGCTTCGCGATGGAGCCTTTCTGGTCGCGGATCTGGTCAGTCGAAACGGTACATCGGTCGGCGGGCGCACCATCGATGGCGAGGCCTGGGTTCACCCACCGGCGGTGGTGCGCGTGGGGCGCACGGTCGCGCTGCTCCTCCGCGACGTGCGGCGCTTCGAAGGGACCTCGGTCCGTGTCGTCGATCAGGTTGTCCTCGGGCCGGTGCTCGCCGAGGCGTGGACGCGGGTCGATCGAATCGCCCGTCACGGCGACGGGATCTTGCTCACCGGCGAGACCGGCACGGGAAAAGAGCTCGCCGCCAAGGCGTTCCACGCGGCGACCGGCGGACGCGGTGAGATGATCTCGATCAACTGCGCGGCGATCCCCGCCGGGGTGGCGGAGCGACTGCTGTTCGGTACGCGACGCGGAGCGTTCTCCGGCGCCGACCGAGATGCAGACGGCTACCTCGTCGCCGCTGATCATGGGACGATCTTCTTCGACGAGATCGGGGAGCTCGAGGCCCCCGTGCAGGCGAAGCTCCTCCGCGCGCTCGAGACCCGAGAGGTGCTCCCGCTCGGAGGCTCGCGCCCTCAGAAGATCGATCTCCGCGTGGTGGCTGCGACGCTGCGCGACCTGCGGGCCGAGGTCGTCGCCGGACGCTTCCGCGAGGATCTCTACCATCGGATAGGCAGGCCCGAGGTCAAGCTCGGCGCCATCCGCGACAGGCTCGAGGACATCGCCTGGCTCGTCGCGCACGCGGTGGCCCAGGTCTCACCGCGGCTCGCGATCCATCCCGGCCTCATCGAGACGTGCCTCGGGAGGCCGTGGCCTGGCAACGTGCGCGAGCTGATCGGCGAGGTGCGGCGCGCTGCGCACGCGGCGACCGAGGACACCGAGGACACCGACTCAGAGGTCCGCGTAGAGCACCTCGATCCGTTCGCCGGCCTGGCTCTCGAGCGCACCGACGAGGCTCCCAGTACGCCCACGTTCCCCGACGCGGAGACGATCACCCGCGCGGTGACCGCTGCGGGAGGGAACGTCACCCGGGCTGCGCGAATGCTCGGCCTCCACCGCAATCAGCTGCGACGTTACTTCGCGCGCAGGCTCGACGAATAGCTTGCACACAGCAGATATCTACGGATGACGGCCGTCGGCCGTGCAGGGTCCGGGAGGGCGAATCTTGGTGATCGTCCTGGTCTGCGCATCGGGGAGCTGGACCCATCAACGTGGGCGGATCACCGCGGCGAGCTCGTCGACGGGCAGGGCGTTCAGCACCTGCGAGCGCCGGATCCGCGCGCGACGCGCCATCGCCACCGCGTACTTCACCATGCCGAGGCCGTGGACCGAGTGCGCGTCGCTCGAGAGCACGAACTTGAGCCCGCGCGCGGCGGCCTTCCGTGCGTTGACCGGATCGAGATCGAGGCGGTGCGGGTCGCCGTTGATCTCGATCGCGGCGCGTGACTCCGCGGCGGCATCGAGGATGTCCTCGATCCGGACCTTGATCGGATCGCGCCGCAACACGAGGCGGCCGAGGGCGTGACCCCAGATCTTGAAGAACGGCTGGCGCATCGCGGTCACCAGGCGGTTGGTCATGCCGTCCTCGTCGAGCTGGAACCGCTGATGGACGCTGGCGATGATCACGTCGAGCTCGCCCACCATCTCGGGTGGGACGTCGATCGCGCCATCGGCGAGGATATCCGCCTCGGTGCCGCGGAGCACGCGGGCCTCGGGATCCACGAGCCCGGCGATCTCCGCGGCCTGGAGCCGAAGGCTGTCGAGCGTGAGGCCGCTTGCATAGCTCGCCGCGGCGGAGTGATCGGTGATCGTGATCGCCTCGAAGCCGAGCTCGGCGGCCGCGCGCACCATCTCCGCGACCGTGTTGCGCCCGTCGGAGTACGTGGTGTGACAGTGCGTGGCGGTGGTCAGATCGTCGAGAGTGATCAGGTCCGTGAACTGATCTCCACCCGCGGCGGCCGAGACCTCGTCGGTGCCATCGCGCACCTCGGGCGGGATCCAGGGCAGGTCGAGCGCCTTGTACACGCGGGGCTCGTCGGCCGCGTCGAGGATCGAGAGATCGAGGCCGCGCTCGGCCGCGCGCGCCTGGAGCATCGCCACGTGCTCGGCGGAGCCGGTCGCCCGGATCTGCGCCCAGCCAAGCCGCGCGGGCGACGCCAGGTAGAGCTCCGCGCGCAGCCCGCCGGCGAGGAACGCGACCACGGGGGCCTGCGCGCCCACGCGATCCCGATCGACCGACGTCACGAGGCCGAACCCGGCGAGCCTCTCGACGATCGCCTCGGGCGCGTGGGTGGCCACGGCGTAGGACAGGTGATCGATCACCTCGCACCACCGGCGCACCTGCCCGCAGACCTCCACGGTCACGGCCGCCGGATCGAGCCGCAGGTGATGCGCCAGCGACAGCGCGCTGCCCTCGGCATCGAGCAGCAGCACGCGGGTGCCCTGGAGCCGGCGCTCCTCGATCGCCTGGAGGATCTTCTGCTCGCTGAGCTTGCCGAACCCCGGCAGCTCGCTGATCACGCCGCTCTTGCACATCGCGGCCACGGCATCGAGATCGGCGGGGGCCAGCGCCTCGAACAGCTTGCGCGCCTTCGTGACACCGACCTTCGGGAGCTGCGCGAGCTCGATCACCACGGCGGGCCACTTCGCCCGCAGCCGGTCGAGCACCTCGACCGTGCCGCGCCGGGCGAGCTCCGCCACCACGCGCGCGCTCGAGGGGCCGATCCCGGGGAGCTCCTCGAGCCGGCCCTCATCGAGCAGGCGGTGCAGGCCCTTGGCCCCCTCCACCGCCTTGGCGGCGCGGTCGTACGCGAACGTCCGGTGCTTGTCACCGTCGAGCTCGTAGTACACGGCGAGCTCGCGGAGCATCGCTGCGATCGCCGCCGGTTCCATCCCCTTGATCAAGGGTCAGACCCGCTCTCCACGAAAGGGGTCCGACCCGATTTCTTCGACCGTGCGGCAGCGCTCATGGGGCGGAACGCTGTGTTCCGCGATCGTGGTTGGCAGCGCGGTCGAATGAATATAGATTCATTTCTGTGAATCTCGATTCATCCAGGCGCCGGCCCCGCCAGGCGCTCCGCAGTCAGGTCCGCGAGACCGTGCGTGCGGCGATCCTGGATGCGGCGGAGGCGTTGATCGCGGCCAAGGGGCTGCACGGCGCGGGGCTCGCCCAGATCGCGAGGAAGGCCGGCGTGGCCGTGGGCACGCTCTACAACTACTTCGACGACCGCGACGCGCTGGTCCGCGCCCTGTTCGAGACCCGCCGCGCCACGCTGTTGCCCTCGATCCACGCCGCGTTCGCCGCGGGTGAGGCGCTGTCGTTCGAGCCACGCCTTCGCCAGTTCATGCGGGACCTGTTCGGCGTGTTCGAGCTGCACCGCGAGTACATCAAGGTGGTGTTCGCGGCCGAGCATCTGAAGCCCACGGGCTCGCACCTCGATCTCGTGACCGCGATCGATGCGCTGGTCGCCGCCGGGGTGGACGAGGGGGTGATCGCGAACGCCAGCACCGAGCCGCTGTCGATCGCGCTCGCGGGCGCGCTACGCGTGGTGCTCGTGCGCAAGAGCCAGAGCGGTGGCTCGTTCGTGGACGCCGCGGACCCGCTCGTCTCGCTCCTGATCGAGGGCGCCCGGAAGCGATCTCGTCCATGACCGCGGCGGTCGCGACGTTCAGTCCGGCATCGCTGCCCCGGACCGCCGGCAAGTGGACCGTGGCGGTCTCGATCGCCTTCGGCTCGCTGATGGCGACGATCGATACCTCGATCGTCAACGTGGCGATCCCGCAGATCCGCGGGCAGCTCGGCGCATCGCTGCAGGAGATCACCTGGGTCACCACCGCGTACATGATCGCGATGGTGCTGGTGATGCCGCTGACCGGCTTCCTCGGCTCGTTCTTCGGGCAGAAGCGCGTCTATCTCGCGTCCCTCGTGATCTTCACCGTGGGCTCGGTGCTGTGCGGCACCGCGCGCTCGCTCGAGATGCTCGTGGTGTGGCGCATCCTCCAGGGCCTCGGCGGCGGCGCCCTGCAGCCGACCCAGCAGGCGATCCTGCGACAGACGTTCCCGCCGGCCGAGCAGGGGATGGCGATGGCCGTGTTCTCGATGGTGATCATGGTCGGGCCCGCCGTCGGGCCGGTGCTCGGCGGCTGGATCACCGACAACATGTCGTGGCCGTGGATCTTCTTCGTCAACCTCCCGGTCGGGATCCTCGGGATCTACCTGACCTGGCGCAACGTCCACGAGCCCGCCGACGTGCTCGCCGAGAACCGCGCGCGCGCGGCCGTCCAGCGCAAGCATCTCGACTGGCAGGGCATCGTGCTGATGGGCATCGCCGTGGGCGCGATGATGTACGTGCTCGAAGAGGGCGCGGGCGACGACTGGTTCGATTCGAGCAAGATCGTGATCGCGACGTACATCGCCGGCGTCGGGCTCGCCGCGTTCATCATTCGCGAGCTCACCGCCGTGGCACCCGTGGTGGATCTGCGGATGTTCCGCGATGCCACGTT
>JAYVRN010000643.1:0-14503 GCA_043776275.1 Myxococcales bacterium
TCACCGCACACCACGCACTGGACCCGGCGAACCTCGTCCTCGTACATGCTGATGATGGTGTGCGTCGTGTCCGCCTTGCACCGTGGAGACGGGCAGTACGCCTCAATCTCTCCCCCCACCTCATCTGCGTCTTCTTCGAAGATGGAATCCATCGAAGTCCTCTTCTGGACGAGCTAACTGTACGAAACCACATCCATTCCGGTAATCCGGATTAGAATGTGCATTAGTCAGCCGTCTAACACATGATCGCCCGGGCTAGCAACCTGACGGACTTACTAGTGTTATGGAAACAGCAGGATCCCTAGGCCGTGCGTCGCGTCCTGCTCCTTAATGCCTTGATCTTCGCGGTGTTGGCCGCGGCGGTCGCGCTTGCCTATTATGGGTATAGCTACACCAGCGAGGTCACCTCCCGTGAGCGCGAGCTCGCCCTGATGGCGGACCTGGCGGAGGAGAAGGTCGACAACATCGAGTCGTTGATCGACGCGTCGGACACCAAGCTCCTGCGTGAGGTCCAGATCGAACCGATGTCCGATCTGACGACGCTGATCCGGCCGACCGGCGCGGCGGTGTCGAGCGTGTTCGTGCTCGATGATCACCTGAAGCTGGTCCCCGACGGCTACGTCTCGACGCGCCGGGACAAGGACGGTGCGGCGTTCCGCGAGTACTTCATGTCGCGGATCTTGCCGGAGCTCGCGCTCCAGAAGCAGGAGCTCGGCGTGCGGCGTCACCTGTTCCTCCGGGTCGCCGGCACGAGCCCGCAGACGCCGGGGCGCTGGTACCTGTTCTCGTTCATGGCGCGGCTGTCCGGAGATCGCACGTTCTACGTGGTGATCGAGGACGACCCGAGTCACCTCGTGGGTCGGCTGTTCCCGCAGTTCTTCGGCGCCAACTCCAAGCGCCTGTACCAGGTGGTCGACGAGCTCGGGCAGCTCGTGTTCGGTGTGCCATTCTCGGAGATCGAGGGTGAGCTGATCGTCGAGCGGCGGTTCCTGCTCACGGTCGATGGCTGGATCCTCCGGGTGACCCAGAAGGACATCGCCGACGAGAAGGCGATCAAGCGCAAGAAGCTGATCGACTCGATCCTGATCGGCGGCGCGATGACGGTGATCCTTGCCGGCCTCGGCTTCCTCGGCTACGCGATCCGCCGCGAGCGACGCCTGAACGAGCTGAAGAGCGAGTTCATCTCGAATGTCTCGCACGAGCTGAAGACGCCGCTCTCGATCATCTCGATGTTCGGAGAGATGCTCGCGGAGGGCCGCACCAAGAGCCCCGAGCAGGCGCATGAATATGCCGAGATCATCTGGCGCGAGAGCGTGCGGCTCGGCCGGCTGATCGACAACGTTCTCGACTTCGCGAAGATGGAGCGCGGGATGGGCGTCTACGAGTTCGCCGAAGCGGACGTCGGTGAGGTCGTCGATCGCGCGATCGAGCTGTCAGGGCGCCGCGTGCAGACCGCGCACATGCAGCTGTCCGATGACGTGGAGCGCGAGCTGCCGCCCGTGCAGCTCGATGCGAACGCCTTCACGCTCGCGATCCTCAACTTGATCGACAACGCGATCAAGTACGCGGCCGATGGCAAGAAGATCGAGGTCTCGCTCAAGCGGGTGGGGGAGCAGATCGTGCTCGGTGTTCGTGACTGGGGCCCGGGGATCGATCCCGAGGAGCACGAGCGGATCTTCGAGAGGTTCTATCGCGCCAAGGAGGTTCGCTTGAAGCCGATCCGCGGCTCGGGCATCGGCCTCGCACTGGTGCAGCACATCGCACGGGCGCACGGCGGCGAGGCGACGGTCGAGAGTGAACCCGGCAAGGGGTCCACGTTCCGCATCTCCCTGCCGATCTCTGGTAAGAACGAACGGTGAGTCAGGCCACGGCGCCCACGGGGGAGGACCAGGACGAGGAGGTCCGCAAGCGGATCCTCGTGATCGAGGACGAGCCCGACATCGTGCGCGGCCTCCGCGATGCCTTGCAGTTCGAGGGCTTCGACGTCGAGGCGCGCGGCACCGGCGCCGAGGGCCTCATCGCGGCGATGGACTGGACACCGGACTGCGTACTGCTCGATCTGATGTTGCCCGACGACAACGGCTATCGGGTGTGCGAGACGCTGCGCCAGCGCGACGAGACGGTCCCGATCATCATCCTGACGGCGAAGGCGCAGGAGACCGACAAGATCCGCGGCCTCGATGCCGGCGCCGATGACTACGTCACCAAGCCGTTCTCGGTCGCCGAGCTGATCGCCCGGATCAACGCGATCTTCCGGCGTCAGGCGCGGCTGGTCTCGCACTCCGACGAGACCTTCACGATCGGCGCCTGGACGATCAACGCGCGCAAGCACGTCATGTCCAAAGGCCGCACCAGCAAGCGCCTCACGTTCTACGAGCTCGAGGTGCTGAAGCTCCTGCGCGAGCGCGCCGAGGAGACGGTCTCGCGCGACGAGCTGCTCGAGAAGGTGTGGGGCATCCAGGCCTCGCCGACCAGCCGCACCGTCGACAACTTCATCGTCAAGCTGCGCCGCAAGCTCGAGGAAGATCAAAAGAGCCCGCGGCACATCCTCACGGTCTACGGCCTCGGCTACAAGCTCGTCCCGTAGCTCGCGGCGATCACAGGGGCCGCGGCGCGAGCCCGGCACCGTGGGCGATCAACACCGCCGCGCGTGTCCGCGTCGCCGGAAGCTCGAGCGCGGCGGGCGGTGTGCCGCCGAGCGCGGTGATCGCCGCGGCGAGCGCGGTCTCGGTGACGGGTTCGGCCATCGCGGGCAACGTGACGCCGGGGAACGCTTTGCCGAGCAGCGCGAGCGCCGCGGTGCGGTCGAGCGGATCGTCGGGACAGAACCGCGCGGGAGCCGTCGCGCAGCCCATGGTCACACCGGCGTCGCGCAGGGCCTGGATCTCGGCGAAGCCCGGATCGCTGTAGGCCACGTCCCAGAACCACGGCAAGAACGTCGCGTCGAGGGTGCGGTCCGCGAGCGGCGCGGACTCGAGCGCGGTGGTGAGGCCGGCCCAGCCAGGGCCCTGCGGTGCGACGCCCCAGTCCGCGGCATCGAAGTAGATGAGCCCGGCGACGCGGGGATCGGCGGTGAGCGTGTGAACCAGCCCGGTGATCCACGCATCGCGATCGTCGCCTGCCACCGCGCGCGTGCCGGTCTGGAGCACCACGAACCGATCGCGCTGCCAGATCGCAGGGTAGCCGAGCGCCGCGAACAGCTGCGCCATCGGTGCGGTCACGCTGGCGGCCACGGTCTCGGTGCCTGCGCGATACGCGCTCATGCCGAGGAGATCGACGAACGCATGCCCGGGGTAGTACCCGGCCGCCGAGCCGCAGCTGGTGCTCGAGGTGGCGTTGGGGCCGTAGGCCCAGCGCACGCGGCGGGGATCGACCGCGCGAGCGGCGAGGGCGGTGTGCACGCGATCGTGGAACGCGCGATACAGCGCGATGAACTGCGCGGCCGGCAGGCAGCCCCAGTCGGTCCAGCTGCCATTCATCTCGGCGCCGAACGTGAGCAGCACGCGGCCTCGCGGTGCGGCCGCGAGTGCGATCGCGATCGCCTCGGCCATCGCGGTCAGATCGTGGGCCACGGGATCGAGCGCCGGCGCGGCGTACTGCGCTGCCACATAGCCGGACGGCTCGACGTTGAGATGCGCGACCTGGCCGCGCGCGAAGATCGCGGCGAGGTCAGGCGCCGTGCGCGCGATGCCCTGCGCGGACAGCGAGTGGTACGTCTGGAGCACGGCGAGCGGGCGCTGCGTCGCACCCTCGAGGGCGGCGAGCGCCGGATCCGTCGCGACGGCTGGGGCGAACACGCCGGCGAACAGCCGCGGCGCGCAGTCCTCGTCGACGAGTCCATCGCCATCGTCATCGGCGGCGTTGCCGCAGCGCTCGCCGTAGCTCGGCGCCACCGCGGCGTCGACCGCCATGGCCCCGTCGATCTCCGGCTCGGTGCCGGCGGGCTGCGGCGCGGCGCACGCGGATAGCGCCGAAACAAGAACGCTAATTCTCATTCGCGCACTCTAGTGAAGCGGCCATACGTTGTCCATGTCCGCGGGGTGGACGCGTGGCCGGGAGCCGGCCGGACACGGACAAGGTGATCGTGGAGATCCGCGAGCTTGCCGATGGCATCGGTCGTGCTGTTGCTCCGGACCGGAGGAAGCTAGAATGCCGATCGATCGCGAAGACATGTCTGCCCCCGTGACCAGAGGTGAGCTTCGAGAGGAGCTCGCTGCCCTCGAACAGAGGCTCGAGCAGAAGCTCGAACAGAAGCTCGAAGCGAAGTTCGACCTCAAGCTCGGCTTGTGGGGTGGAGCGCTGATGGAAGAGATCAAGGCCTCACGTCGCCAGATGCTCGAGATGGAGCGCCGCCTGATGGCCGAGCTCGGCCAGCACACCCGGGCGAGCAACGAGCAGACCACGTCAGGGCTGGCCGCGATCGACGATCAGTACAAGGATCTTCCGGATCGCGTGAAGGCGCTCGAGGAGCACGTGTTCGCGAAGCCGGGGCCGAAACGCACGGTCCGTCGACGCGGTTGAGTCGGGCGATGTTCTCGCGTTGCCGGCCCGCGGTCTGACGCCGCCGAGGACGACGCAACCTGATACGATTCGAACGTGGCCAGGTGGGCGTTTCTGATCATTGCTGTCGTCGCGTCGTGCACGTCTCCTAACCCGCGATCGTGCAAAGACGGAACCTGCACCGACCCGGCGTTTCCCTTTTGCGACACTGACGGCTCACTGGCGGGAGCCCCCGAGACGTGTCTCGCGGTGGCCTGCAGCCCTGCGGACGTCGCAGGGTGCCGAGGAGACAACGCGATCGTCTGCAACAGCACGGGGAGTGACTACGACCTCGTCGCGTGCCCGCACGGTTGCGGCACGAGCGGATGCAATGAATGCACGGCGAGCGATCAATGCCCGACCAGCAGGCCGGTCTGCGATGCCAGCGGAAGCTGTCGAACCTGCGCCCTCGACGATGAGTGTCCGAGCAGGGTCTGTGAGGCGGGGACCTGTGTCGCGGAGTCCGGCGTGCTCTACGCGGCGAGTGGCGGTGCTGACACCTCAGCGTGCACGCTTGCGGCGCCCTGCACGCCTGGACGGGCGATCGCCCTCGCGCGGGTGGTCGCCGTGCCCCCGACGGTTCGGATGTTGCCAGGCGCCTATCCGGTTGGACTTATCTTCGACAGCCCGACCGCCGCCCCCATCCCGGTGGTGGCGACGGGCGCTACGATCGCAGCGTCCGTTGCCCTTAGCGTGACGAATGGAGCGTCGGCATCGGTAAGGGGCGGGACCTTGACGAGCGCCCAGGTCGCGGTCGTCTGTGGCGTCGATGGTCAACCCACATCCCGGCTAGCAATCCGGAAGTTCGAGAACCTCACGATGCGCGACTATCATCTGGTCGCGACCAGTCCGGCCGTCGATGCCGCCATCCTCACCACCGCGTTCCCTGGCGTGTCGTCGGATTTCGAGGGGATTCCTCGGCCGCAAGGTCCAAAGCCCGACCTCGGCGCGTTCGAGCGAACTCCTAGGTCGAGGTCAGGGAATGCCGCCCGGGAGGTCCGTGCACTGCGTGACACTCGCGTTCTGCGTCGGGTAGCGGTAGAGGCCCGTGAAGCACATCTCCTGGTTCGATGAATCGCCGAACGGGATCGCCGCGTTTGTGGAGTTGTTGTACGTGCAGGTGACCTGGATGTGGTCGCCCTGGGCGACCGAGATCTCCGCCGGCGGCTTGTAGTACGACTGCTCCGAGAACGTGTAAGCGGAGTCGTGGATCACCGTGGTGTTTTGAAGATGCGTGAGCTCGAGCTTGGAGTGGATCGCGGCCATATGCATGTGCGGCCAGTAGGCGAACAGCTGGTACGGTGTGGTGACGTCGCATCCACCTCCTACCTGGAACCCCGTCGTGTTCTTGGGGATCGAGAACACGATCTTCCCGGCGAACACCATCTCCGCGAGCATCGGCGGCTGGGTCGGCGTGGTCTTGATCAAGATCGCCGAGTCGCCCGCGATTGCCTGGTCGGTCGCGTTGAACAGGTGGAGGTTGAGGTGGACCTGCGTGCCGGCCGCGATCTTGAGGCCGACGTTGGTCGGGAAGTCGAGCGGGTCGGTGCCGACGCCACTGGCGTACAGCATCGGTCGGCCGAGCGTGCCGACCGAGCAGTTGTACTCACCATCCGGTCCGGCGGCGTTGCCGGCCGAGATCGAGAGCACGGTGTGGTGGGTGCCGGCGGGCGCCTGCGCGACGATGTTGGTCACGTACGTGTCGGTCGGCACCGTGAACCGCACGCAGCGATAGGTGTCCGCCTGGCCCGCGGGTAGCGACCAGGTCCGGCCGACGAGGCGCGAGTAGCCCGGTGGGATCGGCGCCGAGTCCGGCAACCCGCCATCACCGGGCTTGGGCGCATCCGGGTTGTTGTTGCCGCCGCCTCCATCACTTCCGCAGCCAACGACGAACACGGCGAGCAGGGCGAGCTGGCGCATCCGGGCAGCATGCCGAATCCCGGGTGTTCTGTCGCGGGGGATCTGGGGGCTGTCTGGATGTAGGTGTGGCGGTTTCCTCAGTTCGCCTCAGTCGTCCCTTCCAGGGACTTCTTCGGCGTAGCGAGTTTCCGGTCGTTACTCCGTCCGACCGGAAATCGATGTTTTCGCCTCAGTCGTCCCCGTGACCGGTGAGCTTGAGCTTGTTCTTGGCGGCCTTGGCGAGCTTGCTGCGGGGGCGCTCGTCGATGATGCCCTGGAGGAGCTCCGCGCCGAGCTCCTCGTTGGAGCCGTCGCCGGACTCGAGGAGGCGGAAGCCGAGCGCGTAGAGGGCCTCGTCGGAGACGTCCTTCTCGCGGGCGAGCTGCTTGGCGACCGGGTAGCCCTTGGCGGCGAGGCGGCTGAACTGCTCGAACACGGGATCGTCGGTGCGCGTGGTGCGGATCAGGCCCTCGCCCGCGGCCTCGAGCGAGAGCAGCGCCAGGAAGAACCGCTGCTCGTCATCGATCGCGGTGTCGATGTCGGCGCGCGAGCGGAGCAGGGGCTTGAGGCTGCCGAACGCCTCGACGCTCTTGCCCTGCTTGCGCAGACGTTTGGCGCGCTCGAACAGCAGCTCGACGTGCATCGCGGGTGCGATGTCTGCGATCAGCTCGCCGAACACACGCTCGAGCACGATCTGATCTGCGGTCGCCTTGCCCTTGCCGTGCACGTCCATGTCCTCGCGGATCCGTGCGACCAGCTCCTCGATCGCCTGGTTCGAGATGTTGCCGCGGTGCGAGCGCAGGACGCCCGCGTAGCGCCGCGCGGCCTGCTCGTCCTTGGTCGCGAGCAAGGCGCGGGTCACGGGGAGTACGGACTCGGGCGCCTTCGAGAGGCCGCGAGCCGCCGCATCGCGCGAGGTGGGCTCGTCGCCGCCGAGGGCCTCGACCAGCGCCTTGACCGCGGAGGCGCCACCACCGGCAGGCATCCGCTCCATCGCCAGCTTCTGCGCCGCGCTGTTCTTGGACTTCGCGAGGCCCGCGAACGTCTTCGCGAGGGAGTCGGGGATCCGCGCGCCGCGGAGGGTATCGATCGCGGACTGCGCGACGGCGAGATCGTCCCCGTCGGCGTACTCGATCAGGGCCTCGACGCACTTCTCGGTGCCGCGCGCCTCGCTGGTCGCGACGATCCGGCGGAGGCCGGCGATCGCGGCGAGGCGGATCGGCCGCGGCTCCTCGGGATCCGCGTACTTGAGGAGCAGGGACTGGGTGGCGGGGCGCGCCAGGTAGCCGATCAGGCGGAGCAGCGCACCGAGCTCGGCCATGCCCTTCGCGACGTCCGGATCGCGGAGCGGATCGGCGGCCGCCACGTGGTGGCCGTTGGTGCCATTGGTGGTGCCAGGGGATGGCTTCGCGCCCTTCTTGGGCTTCGCCTTCTGGGCCTTCGCGGCGAGCTTCTCCGCATCGGCGGCGGACTTCTGCGCGCGGGTCCATGCCTTGCCGAGCTCGCGATTCGCGAGGCTGGCGCGCTCGATCGCGGACTTCTCGACCTGGTTGCCCAGGCGGTCGTTGCCCTGATCGAGCTCGGCGCGGACCAGCTGCAGGGCCTGCTCGCCAAACTCGCCGTCGGACAGCTGGTCGAGGACGGCATCGACCGCGGGTTGCGTGCCGCGGCGAAGCAGCAGCTGCGCCATCACGCGCCGCGCGGCGACAGGACCACTCGCGATCTCCTTGCGCAGCGTGCCTTCCGCGGCGGCGCCCTGCTGGGCGAGCACCTGTGCGGCGCGCTCGGCGAGCGCCTCGTCATCGCCGTGAAGCAGCGGCACGAGGTTGGCGGAGATCCCGGCCGCGCCCATGTCGGCGAGCCCCTCGAGCGCGATCCGCCGCACCTCGCTGTCGTCGTCGGCCAGGCGCTCGGTCAGCGCGGATTCGACCGCCTTGTCTCCCTTACCCACCGCCGCGAGCACCGTCGCCGCCGCAGCGCGCAAGGCGACCCGCTCCGACTCCAGCAGGTCGATGATCGCTCCACCCAGGTTTCTCGCCATGATGGGGCGCACCGTACCGACGGGGACGACGGCTTGTAAAGGCGGATCCCGGGGCGGCGGCTCAGATCCCGTGCTCGAGCCGCTCGATCAGCTCGACCTTCTGCTCCTCGTCGATCGGCAGGGCGGCGAGCTTCGCCGCGGTCTTGGCCCACGGGTACTCGACACGCCGGAACTCGAGGTCAAGGCCGTCGGTCAGGACGTAGGATGCGCGGTTGTCTCCGAGGCGGCGCGGCTGGCCGACGCTGCCGACGTTGACCGCCATCTTCATCGCCGCCACGCCATGCAGCACGCACGGCTGTTTCGGGACGAAGAAGATCGAGCTGCGCCCGACGAAGGTGTGGACGTGGTGCCGATCGATGCCCTGGTACGAATCGAACACGCCGTGGTGCTCGTAGCGGGTGAGGACCGCGGGGACGTGGGTGTGGCCGTTGAAGCCGTGGTCGGCCTGGAACTCGGCGAGGAACTCCGTGATCCGCTCGTCGACCTGGCGGTTGAACACCACGTACTGCACCTCGTGCGCCGGCCACACGTACTGCTGGGTCGGGCTCCCCGCCGACGCATGCACGAAGTGCCGGGTCCCGACGACGCGTGACGCATGCGCGGGACCTCCATCCGCGGCGATCTTCGCCCGCACGGTCTCCCAGACAGAGGACTCGGCGAGCAGCGGCATGCTCCAGCGCAGAATGTCGGAGTCCTCGTGGTCCTCGTCGGGCGTGACCGCGTGCTCCTCGTGGTTGCCGACCAGCCAGACCTCGGCGGCGGCGCTCACGCGCTCGAGACACGCCACGGGATCCGGCCCGTAGTCGATCGTGTCGCCGAGGACGGCGATGTGCTCGGCGCCTTGCGCCGCCGCATCGGAGAGCACGGCCTCGAGCGCCTCGAGGTTGCCGTGAATGTCCGAGAGCACCGCCCAGAGCGCTGACATCGCCGACGATGATAGCCGGTCAGATGGCGGTCAGGCCGACGATCCAGCCGACGGTACCGGCGATCATCACGCCGACCGCGACCTTGCCTGGGCCACGACGGCGCAGGAGGAGACCGACCCCGAGGAGGAACCCGGCGATGCCGAGCACCGAGACCCCGACGGCAGCGCGGCTCGGACCCAACGTGCGAGACAGGCGCTCGGCGTGCCACAGCTTGCGGGCCGCTGCATCGGGCCCGCCGGCGACGGCGCCCTCCGGATCGCGCGAGGCGAGCTCGGCGATCGCCGCGTTGGCGGCGGCCAGGTCCTCGGGATGCGGCGTCCACAGGCCGCGGGTGGCGAGCGCGGCGGAGCGGATGGCGCGCCACGCGGCGAGGGCGTGCCGATGGTCCGCGGCGGCGAGCTCGGTGAGCCGGCGGTAGGCCTCGTCGACGTGCGGCGCGAGTGGGAGGTACCAGCGCGCGGCGGTCTCCCACTCGCCGATCGCGCCGGCGATATCGTCACGCGCGGCGGCCGCATCGCCGGCGGCGAGCGCACGCGTGCCGCTGACGACGACCCGGATCGCGATCGCACCGAAGGCCGCGACGGTGATCGCCAGACCGATCACGAGGCCGACCGCGCGGCCGGCTCGGGGCGGCTTCACACGAAGTCTCGGCGGTGGAACAGGAGTGCTGCGAGTGCGAGCAGCCCGATGATCCAGCCGAGGCCGTGCAGCCCCGAGAGCGCTACGTAGCCCCAGGATACGAACTCGGCGTGCACGCTCACGTGCTGGCCGTCGAGTGTGCGACCAGAGACCGCGAACAGGTGGAGATCGGGGACGATCTCGAGCGTGATCCGCGTCAGCACCCGGATCCAGCCGGCGGCGGTCTTGGTGGCGGCTTCGATGTCGGGCGTCACCCGGCCGAGGAGCCACATCGCGAGGGCGAAGATCCCCGACATGAACGGCGACGAGAACGAGGAGAAGAAGATCGCGATCGCGGCGACCGTGAGCACCTCGAACCACGCGAGCACGGTCGCCTTCAGCACGGCGCTCGAGAGCGAGGCACCCTGGAGCGGGAGCACGAGGGCCATCGCCGCCCCGAACAGTGCGACCAGCACCGTGAGGACGAGCGCCATCCCCAGGTACTTCCCGATCACGAACTCCCAGCGCTCGATCGGCTTGCTCACGATCGCGTGGATCGTGCGGCGCTGCACCTCGGTATAGAGCAAGAACACGCCGAGGAAGATCGCGGTCAGCGACCCGAACAGCGACATGCCGGCGAGGCCGACATCGCGGGCCACGCGGGAGGCCTCGTTGTTCGCGATCTGGCCGAGCAGGATCGAGAGCAGGTTCGCGCCGACGACCAGCACGATGATCCCGTAGAGCACGCGGATCCGCGCCGCTTCACGGAAGGTGTTGAGCGCGATCGCCCAGATCCGCCCGATCACGGCTGGGCCTCCTCGACGCGGCGCAGGAACAGATCTTCGAGAGTCTCGTGGCGCGGCACGATCTGGACGACCTTGCCGCCTGCCGCCTGGGCGCGGGAGATCCATGCGTCGATGTCGGCGTCCGACGACAGCGTCATCGAGAGCTCGTCCCCCATCCGGCGGATCCGATCGGCACCCTGGGTCAGGTCCTCGACCGTGGCCTCCGGTGCGATCCTGATCATCACGTCGGTGCCGAGGATGGTCTGCTGCACCAGCTCGGAGGGCATCCCGTGCGCCTGGAGCCGCCCGCGCGCGATGATCGCGACGCGATCGGTGATCGCCTCGACGTCGCTCAGGATGTGCGTCGAGAAGAACACCGTCTTGCCTTGATCGCGCAGCGAGAGGATCAGCTCGCGGACCTCCTTGCGACCGATCGGGTCGAGGCCGGACATCGGTTCGTCGAGGACGACCAGCTCGGGATCGTTCATCAGCGCCTGGGCGAGCCCCGCGCGCTGGAGCATGCCCTTGCTGAACTTCTTCAGGCTCTGCGTGCGGGCGCGATCGAGGCCGACGCGCACGATCAGCTCGTTCGCCCGCTGCTTGCGGAGGTCGCTCGGCACGCCGAACAGCCGACCGGCGAGGTCGAGCAGCTCGCCGACCGTGAGGTAGTCGTAGAAGTAGGGCGATTCGGGGAGGAAGCCGACCTTGAACCGCGCGGCGCGGCTCGGGATGTTCTGCCCGAGGATGGTCGCGGTCCCGCCGGTGGGGCGGATCAGGCCCATGAGCGTCCGGATCGTGGTGGTCTTGCCGGCGCCATTGGGCCCGACGAAGCCAAAGATGTGGCCGCGCTGGACCTCGAAGGTCACACCACGCAGCGCCTCGACCTTGCGGCGCGCGAACGGCGTCCGGTAGGTCTTCTGGAGGTCACGTACGTCGATCGCGAGGTCCGACACCCGCGCAGGATAGCGCCGACGATCGCAGAGATGAAGCGGCCGACCCTACTTGATGGTGTAGACGAAGGTCACCGCGGAGCAGGCGGGCATCGGACGTCCGTTGACGGTGTAAGCGCGATAGCGCCAACCACGCGCGGCGGAGATCAGGCGGGCATCGTATTCGGGATACTTCGTCGTCGCGGCCATGCTGACTGACGAGATGCCGCCATCCACCGCGATGCAGACCTTGATCGTGCCGATCGCGCGATCCTTGCCGTCGCGGAGCATCTGCGTCTTGACCACGTCGGGGGCCTGGATCTGCGTATCACCGCTGATCCGCAGGCCCTGGAACACGGTCGGGGGGAGGATGTTGACCTTCGGTGGCTCGACCAGGCAGGTGGCCGAGCAGCCGTCTCCTCCGAGGAGGTTGCCGTCGTCGCAGCTCTCACCGGCTTCGCGCAGGTTGTTGCCGCACATCGGGTCCGGCGGGGGCGCGTCGCCCACGCAGTCGTCGCACGGGGTCGTGCTGGTGCCTGTCCCCGACCCGGAGCCCGCACCCGAGCCCGAGCCCAGGCCCGTGCCTGTGAGCGCGCTGCTCGTGGCCTTGGCCACGTCCTCGGGGTGGACTTGCTCGAGCTGGACGAGATCCTCGGGCCGCTTCTTCGCGTCCTTCTTGACCGGGTCCTTCGGCTTCTCACCAGGAGGGGGGCCGCCCTCCTGAGCGGCGGGCGGCAGCATCACGGCGAGCGCCAGCTCGGCGCGGCCGCCCTCGAGGCGCTCGATGCGCCACACCCCGGTGGCGAACAGGAACACACCGAGCCCCACGTGGGACAGCAGAGACACCGAGATCAGGAAGCGACGGTTCATGAGATGCCCAACGCCGAGCATGACGCATGGATCTAACCACCTGGCTCGCACCTCCTGACCGGCGCGGTCTGGGCGTATCGTAGGTGTCGCAGTGCTCGGAGCCCTCGTCGTCTTCTGCGTCACCTACCTGGTGATCGCGAGCCGACAGCTCCAGTGGATCGGCCTCGATCGGCCCGCCGGGGCGGTCGTGGGCGCCGTGGCGATGGTGGTGGTGGGTGGTCTGCCGATGGATGAGGCGCTGAAGGCGATCGACCTCCATGTGGTCATCCTGCTGTTCGGCGTGCTCTTGATCGCCGCGTACCTCGCCGAGGCCCGGTTCTTCCGGTTCGTCGCGTACCTCGTGCTGACCCGGGCACGCTCCGCGCGATCGCTGCTGTTCGGCATCACCTTCGTGACCGGGGCGCTCTCGGCGCTGCTCCTCAACGACACGGTCTGCGTGCTGCTGACGCCACTCGTCGTTGCGGTGATCGTCGAGGCCCGCCTCCCGGCGCTGCCGTACCTGCTGGCGCTCGCTTCGGCCGCGAACGTCGGTGGTGTGGTGAGCTTCAGCGGCAACCCGCAGAACATGATCGTCGGAGCGGCGGCGCACGGCACGATCGGGTTCGCGCAGTACTTCGCGTTCACCTTGCCCGCCGGCATCGCGTGCCTGGTCGCCAACGCGGCGGTGATCGTCTGGTTGTTCCGGAAGCAGCTGCCCAGAGGCCCGCTCGCGGATCGCTCGCCGCCCAAGCCCGCCATCGACAAGGTGCTCACGATCAAGTCGCTCGGCGCGCTCGCCTTGTTCGCGATCCTCGCCGCGGCGGGCGTCTCGCTCGCGGGCGCGGCGATGTGCGCGGCGGCGCTGCTGATGATCGTCGCGCGCACGCCGCCGAAGCAGGCGTTCGCGTTCATGGACTGGCAGCTCCTCGTGTTCTTCGCGGGCCTGTTCGTGGTGGTCGCGGGCGTCGCGCACGCCGGCGTGCTGACCCGGCTGTTCGACATCGTCGCTCCCGCGGTCGCGCGCGGGGACTTCGCCGGGGACCTCGCCTTCATCGCCCTCGTCGTCGTCGCGTCGAACCTGGTGTCCAACGTCCCACTGGTGCTGGTCGCGGTCGGTTGGGTCCCGGCGATGCCGGCTCCGACGTGGGGCTTCATCATGCTCGCCGTCGCGTCGACGATCGCCGGGAACCTCACGCTGTTCGGCAGCGTGGCGAACATCATCGTCATGGAGGGCGCGGGACCGCGTGGTGAGATCGGGTTCTGGAAGTTCCTCCGCTACGGTGCGGTGATCACGATCGTCGATCTCGTCGTGGCGTTCGCGATCCTGAGTGGGGAGCGGGCGCTCGGCGTGCTCGGCGTCCTCGGCCTCTAGCTAGGTCGGGCGGCGATCGACCGCGGTCGGCGCCTCGTCGTTCCAGGCGAACCGCCAGCGGACGCGCCCGTCATCGAGCCGCGCGGCGCACGCCTTGCCGAGAGCCTCGAACTCTGGGTCGCCGATCAGGAGGGCCCCGATCGCCGACAGCGAGGGCTCGTGGCCGACGAGCATCACCACGGCCGCCCGCGGGAGGGCCTTCAGCGCCGCCAGGAGCTCGCGAGCGGAGCCATCGGGCGACAGCGCGGTCGCGATGTCGACGGGCACGTCGTGCTGCAGGCCGCCGATCACGAGCTCCGCGGTCTGGACGGCGCGGACCAGGGGGCTCGACCACACGAGGTTGGGCAGACAGTCATGCCACCGCAGCCGATCGCCGAGATTGCGCGCCTGGGTCCGCCCGTGCGGTGTGAGCTGGCGATGGGGATCGCGAAGGCCGAGCGTCTCGGCGACGGCCTCGGCGTGGCGGACCAGGAACACCTGCACGGAACGAGCGTAGCGCAGTACCTTCCCGGGGATGAAGCTCTACGGCACCACGACCTCTCCGT
>JAYVRN010000644.1:0-4048 GCA_043776275.1 Myxococcales bacterium
TCAGCTTCGGCGTCCCGGTGATCGATCAGGATCTCGACGACACGATCGTCGAGGTCACGAAGCTCCCCGCGTCCGCGAAGTTCGACCCGATCACACAGACCATCACCTGGACGCCCGCCAAGACCGACCAGCCCAAGGCGGAGTTCGAGATCCACATCTCGCAGCCCAAGCACGGCAAGGTGCTCGCGAAGACGTTCTCGATCGACGTCGACGCCAAGAAGCAGGAGTTGCCGGTCGCCGCGCAGCAGAGCGCCGTGATCGAGACCCTCCTCATGATCCGCCAGACCAAGCGCCTCGAGCAGGTCAACAAGGACTGGCCGCTCGACAAGCTGCTCCGCTGGACCGCGGACAACTTCAAGCCGCAGTTCACCGACGAGAACCGCGCGAAGCTCGACGGCAAGCCCCTCGTCACCCGGGCGCTGTTCGAGCAGTTCCTGAAGAACCAGGCCGACACGCACGGCAACCCGCGCCTCGATCCGAAGGCGAAGGAGTTCGACAAGAAGTCGTTCGGCGATCCGAAGTCCTGGAAGATCGTCGCGTTCCGCCCGCGGATCGACAAGGCGTGGACGGAGCTGCGGATCGTCTACCAGGCAGTCAACGCCCCCGAGCCCGTGTTCGCGATGTTCCGGATCCGCCCGGTCACCGAGTACGTGCCGGCGCTGCCCCGCCCCGAGCCGGAGCGGATCGCGAACAACAAGGTGTTCCTCGGCCTCGTCGCCAAGCACCTCCTGGAGAACGGCGCGCCGAGCGAGAAGTTCCTGAAGGATCAAGCCCTCCACGGCAAAGCGGTCGCCGCGTTCATGAACGAGTTCATGAAGTACGACGAGTCCAAGACGGACAAGTACAAGAAGACGTTCTGCATCGGCATCGCGATGGAGGCGCGCATGGGCGGAGGCTCGGCGCGCAAGGCCGACGGCACCTACGACCACGGCGATGCCTGGGGCTGGAGCGCACAGAAGCCGTTCCAGACGCAGGATGCGAAGACGCAGTCGTACGTCAACGTCACGATCCCGGGGTTCTGGACGTCCACCGCGGCCTCCAAGGACGGCAAGACCTGGGAGCCCAGGTGCGGACCGCGCTGGACCGCGGGGACGGCCGACAACCCGGGCGGCTACGACGCGATCTGCCGCAAGACGATGGGCTTTGTCGACCTGCCCGACACCAGCGGAGACAAGGTCAAGAGCGGCCGCGTCGATGCGAACCACCTCTACGTCGAGCACAAGAACGTGTTCATGGTGAAGGACCTCGCGCTCGACGACGGACGTCGCGATGTCGGCGAGGAGAACGGCCAGACCTGCGCGCAGTGCCACATCCGGCCGTTCGGCATGCATGACTACGGCGATCCGGCGAACACCGATCCGTCCAAGGGCGCGCCGAAGACCCGCAACCACAAGATCACCACGCTCAACTTCCAGATCATCCCAAGCACGCACTGGGAGGAGTTCACGCTCGAGTTCCTCAAGCACCAGGAGTGCCGCGGGAAGGACATGTTCAACGAGTTCCTCGGTCCAGACGCCGCGAAAGGTCTGACCTGCCCCCTCGCGAAGTGAGATGAGCGAGCCCACCCCACAGCCGCCGAAGAAGAAGCTCCCGGTCGCCGACGCCAAGCCCGAGGGCAAGGTCGCGAAGACGCGTGCGGGTGGCTGGGCCGCGTTCACCGACGGCGGCACGGCGCCGAGCTGGCTGGTGGGCGCGCGGCTCGTGCTGTTCGTGGCGCTGTGCGCGACGATCCCGACGATCCTCGGCGTCGAGCACGGCAACCGGCTGCTGTGGACCGTGGCGATCGCCGCGCTGCCGTTCTTCTGGATGACGTTCGGATATCACCTGTGGCGGCGGATCTGCCCGCTTGCGGTGATGGGCCAGCTCGGCCGCATCCTCGGGCGCCCGGGCACCCGCAAGATGGGCGACTGGATGGGACGGAACTACCTGCTCGTCCAGCTCGGGCTGATGCTGTTCGCGCTGTCGCTGCGCCTGCTCGCCACCAACGGCAGCGATGTCTGGCTCGCGGGCTTCCTCGGCGTGGTCGTGCTCGCCGCGATCGCGACCAGCTTCGTCTACGGCGGCAAGACCTGGTGCAACTTCATCTGCCCGGTCGGGCTGGTGGAGAAGCTCTACACCGAGCCCGCACGCGGCTCGGCCTCACCCGAGATCACGTCGCAGTGCTCGCCGTGCGTGGCGTGCAAGAAGCACTGCCCCGACATCGATCTCGAGCAGGGCTACTGGAAGGAAGCGAACGAGCGCCCGCGGCGGATCGCGTACTTCGCGTGGCCCGGCATCGTGATCGGCTTCTATACGTACTTCTATCTCGAGCACGGCCGCTGGTCCGACTACTTCAGCGGCGCGTGGGCTTACGACCGCAGCCTCCCGAGCCGCGCGCTCGAGCCCGGCTTCGAGATGATCCCGAGCATCCCGCGCGTCGCCGCGGCGCCTCTCACGCTGGTGGTGTTCGGCGCGGCCAGCCTCCTGGTGTTCATGCTGATCGAGCGGGTGATCGTCGGCGCCCGCACCAAGGCGCTGCCCAAGGAGGCTGACGCCGAGACCCGCGGCAACCTCGCCGGCCGGATCCGGCACGGCATGCTCGCGTTCACCGGCCTGGTCGCGTTCAACGCGTTCTACCTGTTCGCGGGCCAGCCCACGCTGCAGCGGCTCCCCGCGTGGGTGGTCACCGGCTGGGGGCTGATCGTCGTGTTCTCCTCAACCGCGATCTTCGTCCGCCGGATCACGCGCCGCGAGGACCAGCACGTCCACGAGAAGTTCGCGCAGAAGATCCTGAAGAAGTGGGAGTGGGGTGACGCTCCGCCCTCCGACGATCTCAAGGACATCTACCTGCTCCACACCGAGCGAACCAAGCAGCGCGAGGCGCGGCTGCGCGCCTACAAGGAGACGGTCCGCGAGATGGTTGCCGACGGGTTGGTCACCCGGAACGAGATGCAGCTCCTCGATTCCCTCCGCGCTCAGCTCGGCATCTCCGACAAGGATCACCAGAAGATCGTCGGCGAGCTGTCCGCCGAGGAGCGCCAGCTGTTCGATCCCGCGTTCCAGGGCTCCGTCGAGTCCCGGCTCGCGCGCGACCAGTACCGCAAGGACCTCGAGCGGATCGTGCTCGAGGCCGCGCGCCAGGGCACCGCGCCCTCGCCCGCCATCCTGATCCAGCTGCGCGAGGAGCGTGGCGTGGGCGAGGAAGAAGAAGGAGAAGAGCTGCGCAAGCTGATCGCCCCGGGCGGACCGATCGCTGCGATCTACGATCACGAGCTCGCCGAGATCGGGCGCATGGTGGCGGTCGCCGAGGCAGCCAACCAGCCGATGGCCGCACAGAGCGAGTCCGCGAGCCTGTCGCTCCTGCGCCACCTCGCGAAGCTGCGCGCGCACGATCACGCGATCAGCGCGCTCGGCGTGCTCAGCGTGATCACGAAGCGCCCCGAGGTGGAGACCGTGCGCGCCCAGTCCGCGGCGCGCCGGCACGTGCGGCAACAGTCCCTCGAGATGCTGGGCGGCGTCGATGCGGAGCTGCGCGGGCCCCTGGTGGAGCTGCTCGATCGCCTCGGCAGGAGCGAGCAGGCCCCGCTCGCCTTCGCGCCGATCCTCGCCGTCGCCGATGACTCCAACCGCCACCTCCGCGCGGTCGCCGCGATGCTGCTGTCCCGGTTCGAGGACGAGCCCGCGCGCACCCGGCTGCTCGGGATGCTCGATGATCCAGAGCCCGTCGTGCGCGAGGCGGCCGTGCGTGCGATGGGCGCCAAGAGCCGGCTCACCCGCGACCTCCTGGCCAAGGTGCTCGACGATCCGGACGATCGCGTCCGTCACGCCGCGGTCCGCGCCGTCTCGGGTGGCACGTCCTCGGAGATGCCGGCGCTCGATCCGTCGGTGTTCGCGCAGACCAAGGCCGGCGTCGGCAAGCAGGGCGTCTATGCCACGCTCGATGCGAACGCGGCGATGGCGTCGCTGACGGTGATCGAGAAGATGATGCTGATCCGCCAGGTCCCGATCTTCGCGGACCTCGCACCCGACGATCTCGAGGAGCTCGCGCTGATCGTCGAGGAGCGCCGCG
>JAYVRN010000645.1:0-14495 GCA_043776275.1 Myxococcales bacterium
TGGCGCGAGCGTGCAGTGATCGCAGTCGGGCTGCTTGGCAAAGCAGACCCGCCGCCCGTGCCAGATCAACCGGTGCGCGAAGTCGGTCCACTGGGCGACCGGCAACAGCTCCATCAGGTCGGCCTCGATCTTGACCGGATCCGTGTGGTGCGTCAGCCCGAGGCGCGCGGCGAGGCGCGTGACATGGGTATCGACCACGATGCCGACGTTCTTACCGAGCGCCGAGCCGAGCACCACGTTCGCCGTCTTGCGTGCGACACCGGGGAGAGAGGTCAGCGCCTCCATGGTCTCGGGGATCTGGCCGCCGTGGTGTTCGACGACCGCACGCGCCATGCCGATGAGGTGCTTGGCCTTGTTCCGGTAGAACCCGGACTTGAAGATCAACGGCTCGAGCTCGGCGGGCAGCGCCTTGCTGAGCGCGGTGGGATCCGGGTAGTTCGCGAACACGGCCGGCGTGATCGTGTTGATCATCTTGTCGGTCGATTGCGCGGCGAGGATGGTCGCGACCAGGAGCTCGTAGGCGCTGCGGTGATCGAGCTCGACCACGGCGTCGGGCCACACCTCCCCGAGCAGGTCAGCGATTGCCAGGGCGTCCTCGGGTCGCGCCTTCCGCTTTGCTGCGGCGGACGGACGCTTCGGTGTGCTATTGCCAGGGCGAGCTCCCATGCAGCGCCGCTACCGTAACAGCTTCCTCCTCGCGATCGCGCTGTGTGTGGTCGCGTGTTCGAACAAGAAGGAGATCAGAGCCGCGAAGGGCTCGGTCTACGACATCGACTTCGCGATCGTGTACACGGCGGCGCTCCAGGCGACCCGCGAGCTGTACGCGAACCTCGACGACAACCCGGGTGCGGGTCAGATCAAGACCTCCTGGCACCAGGTCTCGTACGCCAACAACGCCGACGATCTCGGCAACCAGCGAACGGTCGCGCAGGGGCAGGGCGTCGCCCCGAACTCGACGGTGTCGCCCGGCGCAGCCGCGGCGGGGATGCCAACGCGGCTCGCCTACAAGCGCTACTTCATCCGGTTCGATGTCTCGGTCGCCGGTGGACGGCCATGGCGAGTGAAGGTCATCGGCCACGCAGCCGAGTGGGATCCAGGCAACGCGATGCCGACGGAGCTGCGTGGGATGGCGCGTCCGCCGTGGCTCGATGGCCGCATCGAGGCGTTGCAGGTGGCGATCTACCGCAAGGTCAAGCCGTACGCGGTCAAGGCCAAGGAAGAGGTCGAGGAGACCACCAAGGATCCCGAGCTCCCGAAGACGGATCCGATGTCGTTCAAGGGCGTGCCGGCGCCAGCCGCGAAGGCCCTCGCCGCGGTGAAGGATGCGCTGGCGATGCGCGACACCACGGCGCTGCGCGCCCAGCTCGCGGACGATGTGGTGTGGAGCCTCGGCGGGGATCCGGGCGCCGAGACCGCGATGGCGATGTGGCAGGCCGATCCGGAGACGCTCGAGGCGATGAGCCGCGCGATCGCCGGTGGCTGCGGTGCGGCCGAGCGCCGGGTGATGTGCCCGGCCGGGCCCGCCGTGGCAGGCGCGTGGCAGCTGATCGTCGAGACGCGGGGAGAGACCTGGAAGGTGTCCTCGTTCGTCAAGGCGGAGTAGGCACCCCGCGCTAAGGCGTGGTGGTGAATGCCATCGAATCGATCCGTGCGGGAGCTGGCTAGCTATGGAGCTCGCCGCGCAACCCAGATGTTGTTCCTACCAAGTCCACCCGCTCGATCTGTAGCCAGGTAGAGCAGGCAACCATCTTCGGTCCCGAAAGCGGCAACATCGCTGCCCGGACTGTTGACCTGTGACAAGGCGTGGGGCACGAAGGTCCAGCTCGAGGGCGGCAGCGAGGCGGTGGTCGACGAAGCCTACGTGCGCGAGTCGATCCTGCAGCCGAACACGAAGATCGTCGCCGGGTTTCCGCCGATCCAGCCGTCCTACGAGGGGCAGCTCTCGGAGGCGGAGCTCGCCGCGCTGGTCGCGTACGTCAAGGGCTTGTAGGGCTAGCGGCGCTCGAGGACGATCAAGCAGTTCGAGTCCGGAAGCTCGACCGGCCGATCGTGCTCGTCGGTCAGCTCGATCTTGCCGGCGAGGTTGTCGCGATAGCCAGCCTGGAGGTAGCTGCCGAGCGGGTTGTCGATGACCTTGACCCTGGCCTCGCCACCGCACCACTCGACGAGCTTCGCGATGTACGCGGCATAGGGGAGCAGGCCGTAGAGCTCGCGGACCTCGTAGGGGAAGCTCGCGGGGCCCCAGGTATAGGTGTAGAGGAACTCCATCGCGTCGGGCGCCGACATCTCGACGCGATCGGGGGCGAGCTCCGCGAACGTGACCTTGCGACCCTCGAACTGTGCGACGTAGAGGTCGAGGGTCGGGCGCACGTCGGGCGCGAGCATCTTGATCCGGCGGATCCCCGGAGGCGGCATCACGCCATCGCGGATCACGATCCGGCCGCCGGGGCGAAGCACGTCGAACGCGGCGCGGACCACGTGCTCGACCGAGGCGAGCTGGAACTTCGGCTCGGTGTACGAGTAGACCTCGTGGAGGATCGAGCAGAACACCACCGTGTCGGCGGCGGGGACGAGTGCGGCGAGATCCTCGGCGGCGCCGAGCCGTACCTTCCAGTGCTTCGCGCCGGCGCGTGCGCGGCCTTCGAGGGCTGCCACGACCTCGCGTGAGAGATCGACGCCGATCACCTCGGAGGTCGGGTACCGAGCCTCGAGGAGATCGAGGACCACGCCGCCGCCGGGGCCGATCTCGACGATCGTGCCCGGCTTCACGAAGTCGAGCATGCGCTCCTTGTCGGAGCGCGCGGCGTTCATCGTCTGCAGGTAGTTCGCTTCGTTCGCGACGCGATCGAACTCGTCCTTGCGGAGGCCGTAGAGATCGCAGAGCGCCTTCAGCATCGTGTGGAAGGCGACCTGGGATCGGGTCTCGTAGAGCCCGAGCAACGTGACGAGCGCAGCGCTCTCGGCCGTGTCGGTGTAGTCGATCACGATCGCGTCGGGATCGGTGGCATGGGCGAGGCGTGCGCTCAGGGTGCCGAGCGGGCCGAGGCTCGCGCCGCCGGTGAGGAGCGTGCGGATCGGGGTCGCGGCGAGCGCTGCCTCGACGAGACGGAGCCGGTAGCGCACCGCGCTTGAGTCGCCGTGGAGGCGGGCGACCAGCGGGCGGAGCTGGGCATGCCATGGGCGCGAGACGTCGACGCCGATCGTGCGCGCGGCCCCGACCGCGGCGGCGAGCACGCCGAGCTGAGCCGCAGGTGACAGGCCACTCGTCGCGGACTCGCAGTACCAGAGCTGGCAGGTCGCGAGGGCAGGGGCGAGTGCGGCGAGCTCCGTGTCCCCGATCGCATCGACGGCGGCCGTGACCACTGCGGCCGGCTCGCCGGCGGACTGTCGGCCGGCGCGCAGCGCGCACAGCCGGTTCGCGAGCCACGCGCGATCGGGCGTGGGCGAGCGCGCGGTCAGCGCCCGCGATGGCTCCGCCCAGGTGGGGGCACGGCAGACCGCCCCGAGATCGGCGCGCACGGTGGCGAGTCGCGACAGCAGGGCGTCGTCGAGCAGACCCTCGCGCACCGCAGAGGTGTCACACGCGTCGAGCACGTGGAGCGCGTCGAGCGCGAGGCCGATCGCTTCACCCGGCGTGACGCGCAGGACGCGCGCGAGTGCGGGCGCCAGATCGCGCAGGGTGCCGACGAGCGGCGCGAACATCACGAGCGGGCCCTCGCCGCGCACGTGCTGACCGGCGAGGCCGTGGGCCTCGACCCACGCGATCGCGAGCTTGCCGAGCACGTCCCCGAGGGGCCAGGTGCGGACCCGATCGGCCTTGCGGAGGATCGCGGCCGAGGCCTCGTTGTGGACGTCGAGCGAGATGCCTTGTGCGGTCCACGCCGCGCGCTGTGCCGAGCTCTGGGTCTTGGCGATGTCGAGGTGCAGGATCGCGGCGCGGAGGGGTGGTCCGAGCCCCCCGGCGATCACGCGCGCCGCGAGCTGGGCGAGGGCCATGAACGCCGCTGGCGACAGGCCGCGATCCTGGAAGCGTGCGAGGTCGGCGGTCTCGAGGCCCGCGAGCTTGCGGCCGAGCAGCCGGGTCGCGATGTGATCGAGCAGCGGCCGATCGCTGCCATCGTCGTGTTCGACCTGCGTCGGCATCGGTGCGGCGAGCGCGGCGACCTCCGGGAACGCGGCGAGCATCGCGGCGGCCGGCGCGGTCTCGGTGCGCAGGGCTTCAAGCATCGCGCAGGCGAATGCCGTATCGGCGAGCGCGGCCGACACCAGCGCGGACGGTGAGAGCCAGGTCGCGAGGGTGGTGGGGCCCACCGTGTCGACCAGGCGACGCCACGCGGCGCGGTCCTCGTGAGAGGCGAGGGTCAGCGTGCGGAGGAGATCCACAAAGCCACGGTACATGGGACACGTGTCCGGGGTGCGTCGGACACGAGGAAACCGCGTCAGCGATCACGAGCGGTTGGCGACCGCACGTTGGCGGGTTCAGCGGGTCTACGCAGAACCAAGCCGTGATGGCAGAAAACAGGTGCCGGATGTCACCACCGGCTCGCTGGGCACCATTTTCACCGAGATCACCGGGTACCAGGGGAACGAGCGCGCGGCGACGCCCGATACCAACGCGCCGGGCGACGCCATCGACGATGGACCTTCACTGGGCGCGACGAGCCCGAGTCGGACCGCGACGAGCGCTGGTGCAGACTGCTCGGCGTCGCTGTGGGTTCTGATGACCAGCCTCGTCGGGCCGACGGAGCGCACGCGGTCGCGGCTGCTCACAGAACCGCACAGCGCTTGCCTTCGCGCCGACGCACCGTTTCGAACCTTTGGGGTTCGAGGAGGCAGACGGATCAGCCAGAGAGAGGTCAATGCGAAGGTCGGCGTTTCGGTGACAGATACAATTCAGTTAAAATATCGGCGAAATCAAATTGACGTCATGTCATTGCCTTGCTACGAACAGGAGATGGTGGCGGCGAAGGGATCGAGGGCGCGCAAGCGGCACGTGCAGACGGAGCTGCTCGACGCGAGCGGCACCAGGCCGAGGTCGCGGCGGGGCGGAAAGCGGCGCGGAGCCGGACGTCCTCCGAAGGGTTCGCGCGCCGGGTCACCGCACAAGCGGCGCGAGGTGTTCAAGGCGAGCGAGCCGCTGCACGTCGTGCTGCGCGTGATGGCGGTGATGGGTGCGCTTCGCAAGCGTGAGATGTACCGAGCGCTGCGGTGGGCCACCGTCGTCGTCGCGAAGCACGAGGATGTCCGGATCATTCATCTCTCGATCCAGCAGACGCACGTGCACTTGCTGGTCGAGGCGCAGAACAAGCGGGCGCTCGCACGCGGGATGAAGGCGTTCCAGATCTCGGCGGCGAAGCTGATGAACGCGGCGCTGGGCTGGCCGGTGCGGCGGCGAGGCAAGGTGTTCGGAGATCGCTATCATGCCGAGGTGATCCGCACGCCGCGGCAGGCGCGGCACGCGCTCGCGTACGTTCTAAACAACTGGCGCAAGCACAGCGAGGACCATGGAGAACGCGCGCAGAATTGGCTCGTCGATCCGTTCTCGTCGGGATGTTCGTTCACGGGGTGGAAGCAGCTCGAGCATCGGGACCTCATGTGGAAGGTGCCCGCGACGTACGATCCGATGATCGTCTGGCTACCGAAGACGTGGCTGTTGCAAACCGGGTGGCGCAGATACGGGTTGATCGATTGTCGGGAGGTGCCGAGTGCGCGGCAGGCGACACGGGGCAGGCGAGTTGGGCGCAGCGGCAGCAGCAGCAGAACTGGCCGCTGAGCCTCCTGCACCGCCGGTCACAATCACCGCATTCACCGTCCGCGGCCCGTGGCGCGGCGCACTCGCTCCACAGCTCATGCATGTGCGCGCCGCACGTTGGCTCAGGTTGAAGCCGTCCCCGATGTTCCGATGTTCCGATGTTCCGATCCTCGGCTCTGCCTCCTCGAACCCCAAGGTTCGAAGCGGTGCGTCGGCGCGAAGGCAAGCGCTGTGCGGTTCTGTGAGCAGCCGCGACCACGTGCGTTCCGTCGGCCCGACGCGGCTGGTCATCAGAACCCACAGCGACGCCGAGCGGTCTGCACCGCCGCTCATCGCGGATCCGGATCGGATGTGTCGCGTCGATCTCCTATCCATCGTCCGTGGCGACGGGCGGCGCGTCGTGTCCCACCACGCGCTACTTCCACAACTCAGGCACTTGCGCGCCGCAAGTTGAAACCGTCCCCTTACTCGCTTGCGCGCCGCAAGTTGCGCAAGTTGAAACCGTCCCCTTACTCGTTGCACACGCGCCGCGTGGGCAGGCGCTTGCCTGGGTTGAGCAGGCCCGACGGATCCCACATCGCCTTCCAGCGCCGCTGCCACTCGATGACCTGCTCGGATTGCTCGAGGTGGACGTAGTCACGCTTGGTGAGGCCCACGCCGTGCTCGCCCGAGAGGGTGCCTCCGAGGGCGACGGTGGCGCGGAACACCTGCTCGGCCGCGGACCACATGCGGGTGCGCACCGCGGGGTCGTCGGGGTCGTCGTTCGAGAGCAGGTTGCAGTGGAGGTTGCCATCGCCTGCGTGGCCAAATACCGCGGTGGCGATGCCGGTCTCGGCGGAGATCCGATCGATGCGGGCGAGCATCTCGACGATCCGGCCGCGCGGGACGCAGATGTCCTCGTTGACCTTGATCCGGTACGCCTCCTTGAGCGATGGCGAGATCAGGCGGCGGGCCTCCCACACGGAGCGGCGCTCGGCCGGCTCGGTGGCGGCGAGGACGTCGAGCGCGCCGAGCTCGTCACAGCGCATGCCGACCTTCTCCATCATCATCTGCATCGACTCGGCCTCGCCATCGACCTCGATCAACACGATCGCGCCGGCGTTCGCGGGGAACCGGTAGCGGCTCTTCGCGCGGATGTGATCGATCGAGGCCTTGTCTGCGAGCTCGAGGACGCGCGGACGCAGGCCGTCACGGAGCAGCCCGTTGATCGCGGTACCGGCGGTCGGGACGTCGGCGAACACGCCGAGCACGGTGGCGGCCGCGGGGGGCTTGGGCAACAGCTTGACGAGCAGCTCGGTGATCACGCCGAACGTGCCCTCGGTGCCGACGAAGCCCGCTACCAGATCGTAGCCCGTGACGCCCTTGGCGGTGCGCCGGCCGCAGCGCAGGAGCTCGCCGCCCATCAGCGCGACCTCGAGACCCAGGATGTACTCGCGCGTGACGCCGTACTTGAAGGCGCGCGGCCCACCGGCGTTGGTCGCGGCGTTGCCGCCGATCGAGCAGAACTCGAGCGACGCAGGATCGGGCGGGTAGAACAGGCCCTGGTCCTCGACCGCGGTCTGAAGCACGCCGGTGATCACCCCCGGCTCGACCACGGCGATCAGATCGGCGGGATCGATCTCTTTGATCCGCTGCATCCGCTCGGTCGACAGCACCACACCGCCAGCGACCGGCAGCGCCCCGCCACACATGCCACTGCCGGCGCCGCGCGGGGTGACGGGGACCTTGCGCTCGAGACAGATCCGCAGCACCGCGCAGGCCTGCGCGGCGGACTCGACGAGGACCGCGCACTCGGGCGGGTAGAACTCGGGCAGCGGGCTCTCGTCGCGACCGTAGTCGTCGAGCCGCTCGTGCCCGGGCCCGACGATCGCCTGGGCGCCCAGCTCCCGCTCGAGGACAGAGACGATGTCGCTCGGGGACTTCACGCCTTATGTATAGCGCTGCTGCTAGACGGAGAACGACGAGCCGCAGCCACAGGTCGACTTCACGTTCGGATTGTTGAACTTGAAGCCGGCGCCCTGGAGGCCCTCGACGTAGTCGATCTCGACGCCGACGAGGTACATCAGGCTCATTTCGTCCACGACGACCTTGACCCCGGCGATCTCGAGGGCGCGATCGACCTCGCTCGACTCGTCGAAGTACAGGTCATAGGAGAACCCGGCACATCCGCCACCGACGACGCGGAGGCGCAGCGCCATGGTCGGCTCGATGCCCTCGGCGCCACGGATCTCGTTGATCTTCGTGGCCGCGGTGGCGGTGATCTTGACCATCGACTCCGGACCACCGGGATCGAGGGGCATCGGCGCGGGGGAAGTGCTGGTTGCAGTGGCGAGCTCGGACATGTACGTCTCCTGGATCTGCACCTTACCCTCACGTGAGGGTCATGGCAATCTCGCCACGTGCCGACGTTTGACACGCTCCTTCGTGATCTCCGCGCCACGTTCGCGGAGATCGAACCGGCCACCCTCCATGCCGAGCTCGGTTCTGGCCCGCGCCGCCCGATCCTGCTCGACGTCCGGGAGGCCGACGAGCATGCGGCCGGGATCATCCCGGGCGCGATCCACATCCCCCGTGGCTACCTCGAGCTGCGGGTCGAGAAGGCGGTGAGCGATCGTGCGGCGCCGGTGGTGGTGTACTGCGCGGGCGGCACCCGTTCGCTCCTGGCCGCGCGCAGCCTGGGGGAGCTCGGGTACACCAACGTGCGATCGCTCGCGGGTGGGTTCACCGGCTGGAAGCGCAACGGTCTGGCGTGGGAGCAGCCGCTCGCGCTGCGCGCCGATCAAGAGGCGCGGTATTCGCGGCACACGATGCTGCCCGAGGTCGGCGTCGCGGGGCAGCTCAAGCTCCTCGGCTCCAAGGTGCTGTGCATCGGCGCGGGCGGGCTCGGCTCACCGTCGAGCATGTACCTCGCGGCCGCCGGCGTCGGGACGCTCGGGATGATCGACGACGACGTGGTCGATGCCTCGAACCTCCAGCGCCAGCTCCTCCACGGCACCGATCGCGTCGGCAAGGCCAAGGTCGATTCGGCCGAGCTCACGCTCCGTGGCCTCAATCCCGACGTCAAGGTCGACAAGCACCGCACGCGGATCACCTCCGACAACGCCCTCCAGTTGATCGGCGGCTACGACGTCGTGATTGACGGTGCGGACAACTTCGCCACCCGCTATCTCGTCAACGACTGCGCGCTCCGCCTCGGCAAGCCGGTGATCCACGCGTCGATCTTCCGGTTCGAGGGTCAGCTCACCGTGTTCTCGGCGACCGGTGGGCCCTGCTATCGCTGCCTGTATCCGCAGCCGCCGCCCCCCGAGGAGGCGCCGTCGTGCGCCGAGGCCGGCGTGCTCGGGGTGCTCCCCGGTGTGATGGGCGTCCTGCAGGCGACCGAGGCGATCAAGCTGCTGCTCGGCCTGGGCGACACCCTGGCGGGGCGGCTCCTGGTCTACGACGCTCTCAAGGTGCGGTTCCGCGAGCTCAAGCTGCGCCGCGACCCGACATGCCCGACCTGCGGCGACGGGGTCGACCGGTCGAAGATCCCGCTCATCGACTACGAACAGTTCTGCGCGGGCCCCAAGCACTAAGACACCTCGCGCACCGGGCACCCGGTCTCGGCATGCGCGCTGCGCTACACTCGTAGCCAGTGATCGGTGCCGGCCAGCTGATCGGCAACTACCGCATCGTCTCGAAGCTCGGGACGGGCGGCATGGGAGCCGTGTTCCTCGCCGAGCATCCGATGATCGGCAAGAAGGTCGCCCTCAAGGTGATCCATCGCGAGCTCGCGACCAACAAGGAGGTCGTCCAGCGGTTCTTCCAGGAAGCGCGCGCGGTCAACCGGATCGGCAACGAGCACATCGTCGAGATCCACGACTTCGGCGTGACGCCCGAGGGCGACCACTTCTACATCATGGAGTACCTCGAGGGTCAGACGCTCGCCTCCGTGCTCGCGCGGGAGACCGCGCTCGAGACGATGCGCGCGCTCCACGTCGGCGCGCAGATCGCGAGCGCGCTGTCGGCGGCGCACACTTCCGGCGTGATCCACCGCGATCTCAAGCCCGACAACATCATGTTGATGACCCGGCTCGGCGATCCGGACTTCGTGAAGGTCCTCGATTTCGGGCTCGCCAAGATGTTCCAGGGTTCGGGTGCGTCGGCGGTCCAGACCGCGGCCGGCGTGCTGCTCGGGACGCCGCAATACATGTCGCCCGAGGCGTGCGAGAGCAAGCGCGACATCGACCACCGCACGGACATCTACGCGCTCGGCATCCTCCTGTTCCAGATGATGACCGGCGTGTTGCCGTTCGATGGCGAGACGATGGGGGAGGTGCTGGTCAAGCAGGTCACCGCGCTGCCGCCGGTCCCGCGCGGGCTCAACTCGATGATCCCGCCGTCGGTGGAGCAGATCCTCCTGCGCTGCCTCGCGAAGCACCCCGATGCACGGTTCCAGACCATGCAGGCGTTGCGCGAGGCGCTCCTCGATCCCGAGGCCTACCTGCACGGCTCACCGCCGATCGCCCCCGCGCGCTCGGTCGCGCCCGGTGAAGCGGTGGCCGATGCCCGCGCGGTGCAGGCGCATGCGAACGCGAAGACCCGCATGCTGCAAGCCGATCAGCAGCAGCAGCTCGCGGCGGCGGGTGGCCCTTCGGCTTCGCACGCCGCGACGATCATCGGCGCCCCGATCCCGGTCACCTCGAAGAGCCGCCAGATCCCCGTGCCGGGCCTCGTGCCGCCCCAGGAGGTCAAGCACAACACGATGAGGATCTCGACGCCGATGGGCTACTCGTCGCGCCCGCCGCGCCGCGTGTGGCCCATCGTTCTCGTGGTCGGGCTCCTCGTCGGCCTCGGCGGCGGTGCGTTCGCGGTCGCGTGGTATCGGCGATCGCAGACCGCGGGCGACACCGTCGCGAACGGTGATGGCAGCGGTAGCGGCAGCAGTGGCAACCCTGGTTCCGGCACGCAGAACCTGTCCGATGCGATGCCCGGCAGCGGTGGGAGTGCAGTGCCCCAGGGCAGCGCTGGGAGCGCCATCACGGCGAGCGCGCACGATGCACCGCCGGCGATCGATGCGCAGCCGGCGATCGACGCGGGCGCGGTGGTCAGTGCCTCGACCGATGCGGCCGTGCCGCCCGACGCCCCGGCTGCGGTGGACGCGTTGGTCGCGCAGGGCGCGCAAGTCGATGCCGCCGTCGTGGCGCCGCCGGTGGATGCCGGGCCGTCCGGCGTGCCAGCGGGCAAGCTCGCCCGGCTCACCCTCGATTCGTCGCCGGCCGGCGCCAGCGTGTTCGGGCCACAGGGCGTGTTGCTCGGGAAGACACCGATCAAGGTCGACTGGGCCGTGTCCGACAAGGCCGTGGTGTTCGAGCTCAAGCTGAAGGGCTACCGCGACAAGAAGACGGAGATCACGGTCACCTCGAACACGATGACCCGCGTCGAGCTCGAGCGCATCCCGGTGAGCCGGCCGGCCGGTGGCAGCGGGCGTGGCTCGGGGAAGGGCAGCGGCGACAGCAATGGCCTGATCCGTCCCGACGATCTGTAGGCTATGCTGCCCACCTCATGGTGTTAGCCCTCGTCGCAGGTCTCGTCATCGCGGTGGTCACCGCGGTGCTCGCGATGCGCGCCGGGGCCGCAGAGGCCGCCAAGCACGCTCGCCGGGCGATCGATGAGGCGCGCGCCGAGGCCACCGCACAGGTCAAGGCCGCGCAGCTCGAGGCGGCCACGGCGGTCCGCGAGCTCGAGACCGCGGCGCGCACCGAGGCCCTCGACCAGCGGACCGTTGCCGACGAGGCACTCGCGGCTGACGAACACCGGGTCGCTTCCCGCGAGGATGCGTTCGCGCGCCGGCAGGCCGCGGCGTCCGGCTCCGACGATGCGATCGAGCAGCGCGAGGCGGCGCTCGATGGCACGCACCGCGAGGTCCAGTCGCGCCGTGATCGCGCGTCGGGGATCGAGAACGATGCGAAGCGGAAGCTCCAGCAGCTCCGCAGCGAGCTCGAGATGCGCGCGGGCGTCAAGGCCGCCGAGATGATCGAGCAGATGTCGCGCGGCTGGCTGGAGGAGGCGCGCGCGGGGGCGGCGCAGCAGGTGCGTGCGATCGATCAGACCGCCGCGGATCCCGCGCATGATCGCGAGGCCCAGCGCGTGATGGAGATCGCGGCCACCCGGTACCACCACCACTACCTGACCGAGCGGGCCCAGAACTTCCTGCGGATCGGCCCGGATCTCGTCGGGATCCTGCTCGACGACGGCGGTGTGCTCCATCAGGCGATCCAGACGGTCTCCGGCGTGCAGCTGCTGGTCAGCGACGAGAAGGATGCGATCCGGCTCGACGGCCTCGATGGCGTGGGCAAGGAGTTCGTGCGACGGGCCTTCAACCGTCTGATCAAGAAGCCGGAGTCGCTCGAGGACGCGCGCAAGGATCCTGAGGGCTGGGCCGGGCGGGGCCGCGAGGTGCTGAACCAGGAGATTCGCTCGCTCGGTAAGCGCGCGTTCCAGGTGCTCGGCATCCCGAAGGCGCACCCGGAGATCGTCGAGCTCGTCGGTGCGCTCAACTTCCGCACCAGCTACACGCAGAACCAGTGGTGGCACGCGGTGGAGTCCAGCTACCTGTGCGGGATGATGGCCGCGGAGCTCGGGCTCGACGAGAAGCTCGCGCGCCGGGCGACCCTCATGCACGACATCGGCAAGGCGCTGACCCACAAGATCGAGGGCTCGCACGCGGTGATCGGCGCGGACATCGCGCGTCGCGTGGGTGAGTCCGAGCTGGTCGCCAACGCGATCGGCGCGCACCACGCGGATGAGCCGTGCAACTCGGTCTATGCGTACCTGGTGGCGGCCTCGGATGCGATGAGCGGTGCGCGGCCCGGTGCCCGTCGCGAGCTCGCCGAGGGGTTCACCGCGAAGGTCGAGGATCTCGAGCGGATCGGTGCGGCGCGGCGCGGCGTCGCACATGCCCACGCCGTCCATGGTGGGCGCGAGCTACGCGTCTACGTGCGCGAGCGCGAGGTCGACGATCTGACGGTGGTCGAGATGTCGTCCGAGATCGCGGCGCAGATCTCCGAGGAGATGACGTTCCCCGGGCAGATCAAGGTCACCGTGATCCGCGCGTTCGAAGCGACCGCCACCGCGAACTGAGCGCGCGTCGACGCTGCGACGCTGACACGCAGCTCGCTACGGGCAGGTCGCCGAGATCGCCTCGGTCCGCTCGGCCCGCGCCTCGAGCTCCCGCGCGATTGAGGGACCGAGCTTCGGATCCCACGCGAGCTTCTGCAGGAGCTCGAGCCCCTCGGCGGCGCGCGGGGTGGCGAGCAGGGCCTCCGCGTAGAACCACCGCACCGTCGGGCCATCGTCGAGATACGGCGCGAGGGGCAGGGCCGCCTCGTAGCGCTCGAGCCATGGATAGGTCAGCTGGGTGCCCATCGGCTGACCGCGTGCGCGGGTCAGCTCCGCGATCACGTCGGCCACCGGCGCCACGCAGCTGCGCGCGGCCTCGGGTGAGAGGGCAGCGGCGGCGCGCGCGAGATCGGCGATCGCGGCGCGCAGCCGACCGCCATCGAGCCATGGTTCGAGCTCCGCGATCGCGAGCAGCACGCCCGCGCGGCCCGTACATCCGAGCGTCAGCGACACCGGCGTGTTGAGCTTCGCGGTCCAGGCCGCGATCGCGCCCTCGAAGTCGCCGGCGGTGTAGCGCGCCACCGGATCGTCGTCGGCAGGCGTGGCGATGGCGGGTGGCTCGAGCGTGAACGTCAGGTTGACCTCGAGGCCGAGGTCCTCCGACGGGCCGGGCGCGACCCACAGATCCTGCACCGCGGCGACCAGGCACGCGTGGAGCGATGGATCACCCACGCCGCCAGTCACCATGGGGTTCGCGGCGCTGCCGCTCCGGCGAAACCAGGTCCGCAGCATGACATCACCCTTGAGCGCGGGATCACGCTCGAAGGCCTCCGCGTAGCAGGCCTGCAGCGCTCCATAGTTGGACTTGATCGCCGTGCGGAGGGTGCGCTTGTCGGTCTCGAACATCGAGATCGAGCAGCCGATGCGGACGCTTGGGACCTGGCCGCGACGCGGCGGTTCACGGGACTCGTCCCAGTCCGTGACGTGCAGCGGGTTCGGGAGCCGGACCCGCGCGATCGGCGCGTCGTCGAGGACGGGCGAGCACACCGTGCCAATCCGCAGGTCTTGATCCGGCTGCGCCACCGGAGCTCCCACCACGTGCGACCACTCCGGCTGCGTCGAGCGCTCGAACACGAGCGTCGCGCCGAGCTGGATCGGCTGTGTCGTCGTCCCGGTGAACGTGAACGTCGCGAGCGCGGCTCTCACACACGCGACCAGCGGATCATCCTGGGCGCGCGTGGACTCGACCGTCAGGTCTCGCGTGTTGCCGAGCGGCTCGATCACGACGCCGACCACCAGCGAGGTCGGTGTGGCACCGCGCGACGTGGCGGCCTTCCAGCAGTCGGTGATCTCGGTCGCGTTGTGCGCGAACATCGCGCGGAGGTCGTACGACGTGCGGCCGATGCCGATCCGCGGGCGGTCTGCGAGGCGCGGGCCGCGCCGCAGTGGCGCGAGGATCATCGGCGCAAAGTCATAGACCTTGCGCTTCATCGGCACCGGGAGCGCGCGGCCTTGCGTGATGAACCCCGACGGCGTGAAGGCGTGACACTCGTTGTGAAACCGCGGCGGTGCGATCACGGGTGGCGGTAGATAGGGAACGACGACCGGGGTCGCGACCTTCGGCAGCTCGGACACGGGGCCC
>JAYVRN010000646.1:0-4035 GCA_043776275.1 Myxococcales bacterium
GCCGTGGCGTACCTCGGGATGCTGTTCGTGCTCTCTCCCAAGCTCGCCGCGGTCGCCGCGATGATCGCGGCGATCCAGGTCTTGCTGCTGCTGGTGAGCCGCCACCGCTACGCGCAGCTGGTGTCCCAGGATCTGGAGAGCCAGGCTCGCTCGCAGAGCTACCTCGTCCAGATGCTGGTCGGGATCGAGACGCTGAAGGTCGCCGGCGCCGAGGATCGCGCGCTCGAGCACTGGGCGAACCTGTATGTCGACGAGCTCAACGTCGCGCTCGCGAAGAGCCGCTTGCAGGCGCTCCTCGATGCGCTCAACAACCTTCTCCAGACGGCCGCACCGCTCGCCTTGCTCGGCCTCGGCGCGTACCTCGTGATGGAGGGCGACCTTCGCCTGGGGACGATGCTCGCCACCGCGGCGCTGGCCGCCGGCTTCCTGACGCCGCTCAACAGCCTGGTCCAGAGCGCACTGCAGCTCCAGACCCTCGGCAGCTATGTCGAGCGCATCGATGACGTCCTCGGTGCGGAGCCCGAGCAGCACCGCGGCGCGTCGGTGCTCCCGCCCAAGCTCACCGGTGCGATCGAGCTGCACCAGATCTCGTTCCGCTACGGTCCCTCCGAACCCCTCGTGGTGCGGGATGTCTCGCTCGCGATCGAACCGGGATCCACGGTGGCGATCGTGGGCCGTTCGGGATCGGGGAAGTCGACGCTGGCGGCGCTGATGCTCGGGTTGCATCGGCCGACCGAGGGGCGGATCAGCTTCGATGGGTACGACCTCAACGAGCTCGACCACCGCCGGCTCCGCCAGCAACTCGGGATGGTGCCCCAGAGCCCGTTCATCTTCGCGGGCTCGATCCGGAGCAACATCGCGCTCTCCGATCCTTCGATCCCCTTCGATCGCGTGGTCGCCGCGGCCCGCAAGGCGTGCATCGAGGCCGAGGTGCGGGCGATGCCGATGGGCTTCGAGACGGTCGTGTCGGATGGTGGCTCGACGCTGTCGGGAGGGCAGCGCCAGCGGATCGCCCTCGCGCGCGCGCTCCTCCACGATCCGGCCGTGGTGCTCCTGGACGAGGCCACGAGCTCGCTCGATGCCTCCACCGAGCGCGCCGTGATGGATCAGCTGAACATCCTCCGCTCCACGCGGATCGTGATCGCTCACCGGCTGTCGACGGTGATCAACGCGGGCCGGATCATCGTGCTCGATGCCGGCCGCGTCGTGGAGACCGGAACGCACGAGGAGCTGATGGCGCTCGGGGGGACGTACGCGACGCTCGTCGCGGATCAGGCGTTCGGGGAGGCCTCATGAGAGCGTGCGCATCCACGCTCGCGATCCTCCTCGCGGCGTGCGGCTCGGAGCCCACCACGCGGCCCGTGGAGGTGCCGCGCGATGCGCGTCTCGGTGCCGTGGCCGATGCGGGCGCGCGGATCGTCGATGCGCCCGATCATGGCTACGTCGGTGTGATCACGGCAGCCGAATCGGTAGACATCGCGCCGCGGTTTCAGGGGGTGCTCGCGACGGTGAAGGTTCGGGTGGGTGATCGCGTTGCCGCGGGTCAGGTGGTCGCCGAGATGGACCCGAAATCGATGCAGGAGGAGGTCCGCGCGGTGGAGGCGGCGCTCGGGGCGGCGATCGCGGCGCGGCGCCAGGCCGAGGTCGATGTGCAGGACGCTCGCCGTCGACTCGCGCTCGAGACGCGCGCCGTGGCCGATGGTGTGTCGGCGCGGACCGCGATCGAGGAGGCCTCGCTTGCGGTCAAGCGCGCGGAGGCCGCCTCCCAGCGGGCGAGCTCGGCGGTCTCGGCGGAGAGCTCGCGCGTGCAGACCGCGCGGGACCACGTGGCCGACACCGCGCTCCGGGCACCCAGCGAGGGCACGGTCGCGATGCGGTTCAAGGATCCTGGTTCGATCGTGACCGCGGGTGCGCCGATCATCCGGCTCGTTGGCCGGCTGGGGCTGCGGCTGCGGTTCGCCACCCCGCCGGAGCAGGCGCACCGCCTGGTCGTCGGCGGGACCGTCTATGCCGCGGTGGAGACGGTCGGCGTCCCGATCCCGGCGGTGATCCGACAGGTGTCGCCGGTGCTCGATCCGGCCTCCGGCATGGTGATGGTCGAGGCTGAGCTCGGGGAGGACGTCACCAAGACGGTCCTCCGGCCCGGGCTCGCGGCGACCGTCCGCGATCGTCCGTGACCGCGGCACGGCGTGTCGTCGTCGAGCGGTGCTGCTAGGCTCGCCACTGTGCGTGCCTGCTGGTCGACGGCGCTGATCCTCGTCGTCGCGTGTCGCGCCGAGCCGAGCTCGCCGTCGGTCGAGGTAGCGGCGCCGTGGTCGGATGCGTGGCTCCTGCAGGAGGGCCAGCGCTACTTCGGCGATGCCGCCACACGGCGTGCCGCGCTCGAGGCCTCGCTGACCAACCCGGAGAACCTGTACTCGCGCCAGCGCCTCGGCTCCTATGGGCTTGGCGATCGAGGTTGGGATCTGCTTCCCGTGTGGAACCCGCGCTCCGTCCGCGTGACCGCCGCGCTCGCCGCGACCCTCGAGCGCGGGGAGGAGCCCACGCTCCCCTCAGGGCAACGTCCGCTGTGGGATGGCGTCAGACCGACGACGATGGAGGGCTGGGTCGCGCTCGGACGCAGGGTGTTCCTCGAGTATCCGATGCGCGCCGAGGTGTTCATGGAGTACGGGCTCACCCAGCCCGCGCTCGCGGCGGCGGTCGGGGTCGAGCGCACCGGAGATGGCTCGGTGCCGGGCCTCGTCGTGTTCGCGAACATCGATGGCGAGACACGGGTGGGGATCACGTGCGCGATCTGCCACGCCACGGTGAAGGACGGCACGCTCGTGATCGGTGCGGCGCGGAGGACGTTCGACTACGGTCGGCTGCGCGTCACGTACGACGAGATCCATCACACGCGCGTCGATCCCGAGCAGGTGCGTCGGATGAAGGGCTGGGGGCCGGGCCGCGCGGACGTCACGGAGGATGACGACGAGGATCCGGTGAGCATCCCGGATCTGTGGGGCCTGCGCGCGCAGCGCTGGCTGACGCAGGCCGGGACGATCCGACAGGACTCGCCGCTCGCGCTCGCGATCCGGCAGGAGACTCAGCTGATCGATTCGAACCATCAGCGCGTTCGCCCGCCGCGCGAGCTCGCGTGGGCCCTCGCGATGTTCGTGTACTCGCTGTCGCCTCCTGCGCGCGCGACGGAGGCGACGCCAAACGTCGCACAGGGCGAGGCGGTGTTCTCCGCGCACTGCCGGCACTGTCACTCCAACGCGGCGTACGGTGGAGCCCCGATCGCCGCGGCGACGATCGGCACCGATCCTCGCCTCGCCACCGGCGGAGGTCGCGGCACGGGCTCGTATCGTGCGCCTCCACTCCTGGCGGTGCGCGACGGTGCGCCGTACCTGCATCAGGGCGCGGTCTCGTCCCTCGCGGAGCTCCTCGATCCCGCGCGGCTCGCCGCGGACTACACCGCCGGTCGGCTCGGGCGTGGGCCCGTCGCGGGGCATCGCGCCGGCACCCAGCTGTCGAGCGCAGAGCGCGAGGCGCTGCTCGCGTTCCTCGCGACCTTGTGACTCAGGTCTTGACGTTGGGCGGCAGGATCGTCGGTGCGCGGACCTCGACCTCGGCCTGCACGGCCTGATCGCCGGAGCCGACGGTGACCACGGCCTTCACCGTGTACGTCTTGTTCCAGCGGTCCTTCACGCTGTCCCAGTTCGGCTGCGCGAGCACGTAACTCACGGACAGCGTCTGATCCGGGGCGATCGTCTCGTCCCAGGCGTCGTAGGTGCTCTTGTCGGACCAGCGCGTGGGCTTGCTCGCGACCAGCTCGCCGAGGGAGGCACCGCTCGGATCGAACAGCTCGACCTTCTTGACGTGGAGCTGGGTGGGCGCGCCACCCTTGGAGATCACGGCGAGCTGCATCGAGGTCTGCTCGCAGCGCCGCCTCGCCATCGACCCCTTGCTCTTGCTCTTGCCCTCATCCGGATCGTACGCGCTGTCCTGCTTCGCGCTCTTGTCCTTGACCACGGGCGCGGGCGTGGCCGGTAC
>JAYVRN010000647.1:0-14436 GCA_043776275.1 Myxococcales bacterium
TGATGCCGGTGATGCGGCACGACAACTACGTCGACAAGACGGCCGACGTGAAGATGGACAACATCCTGATCCCGGTCGGCAACCAGACCAAGAACGGCCAGCTCGAGCTGGTCTCCCTGACGGAGCTGCTCCAGGACCCGGCGAAGTACATGTCGGCCGCGACCAAGGGCAAGATCAAGGGCGGCAGCTTGTGGGCCAAGCGCGATAGCCACGCGCTGGTCAGCGCGCAGCATGCATTCCTGCCAGTCCCCAAGGAAGGTCAGGCGAAGTTCTGGCCTGTGATCTTCAACTATCAATCGACGAAGAAGAACCCGGCCGTGCTGACGATCCTGGTCACCCGCCAGGGCACGAGCATCACGATCATCGACAACGCTCGCGACACCGTAGGTGGCGATTCGTGGGGCCAGCGCCTGTACTTCAACAACGCGGGCGAGCGCGCGCCGCTGATCGCCGAGCGCCTCGCGGACGTCAAGGCCTCGGGGGTCACCGCCAACGGCGAGGACGCGCAGAACCTCGGCGATGACTCCAACGTGCTGATGCTGATCCAGGTGCCGCTCAAGTATCGCGCGGCGTCGCGCAGCGCCTACGCGCCGATGTCGCTCGCCGAGGGAGACGCGCCCGCGAAGGCCGCACCGAGCGCGAACAAGGTCGAGGGCAAGAGTGCCGGTCGCGCGCGCGACGAGTCCGATGTCGACGTCGCCGTCCTCGGGTACGGAGCGTCGGAGGGCCCGTACACCGAGCTCGATGGCCTCACGGTCACGCGCGATGCGCGGTTCCCCGTGCGCGTGACCCTGCAGTTCTATCAGGCGACGTCCAACGGCGTGATCTCGCGCGACAACGTGAAGGCGATGGCCGCGCAGATCCGCAAGGTCTACGGCAAGGGTGACTTCGTCGGATCGCTCGTGGTCCCGAGCGGTATGGATCGCGTGCGCCCCACCAACTGGACCGGGGTCTCGAAGGCGATCGCCATCAGCTGGCGCGACTTCCCCGGCCTCGTCGAGCGGTTCAGCCGCGGCTTCCTGATCCGCCCGCGGATCGGAGCCGGCGTGATCTAGCATCCACGACGAACCCTTTGGGACGTGCCAGGCTCTCACTCGCATGGACTACCTCCCCGCGCTCGGGTTCGTCGCCGTCTACTTCGCGCTGCAGCTGTGGGAGCTCCCGAAGCTCGGCATCCGAACTTGAATGGCCCCACCGCGCCGGTCGGCGCGGAACGACGAGCCGAAGGGCGGGTGCTGACCATGCGCGAGGACAAGCGTGCTGACCGCCCCGCCCCAGGCGTGTAGGCTGCGCGCGTGAAGACCCGCGCCCTCTCCCTCCTCCTCCTCCTCGTCGCTTGCGGCGGCAAGTCTCGTTCGCCGGCCACCGAGCCCGCTCCGCCGAGTGACCCGGCACCGACGCCTGCGCCCGCGCCAACGCCAACGCCCGCGCCGACGCCGGCGCCGGCGCCTGCACCGCACGCGAATCCGTTCGCCGCGGCGAGCAAGCTCTACCTCGAGGCCCCGCCGTTCGATCAGATCCGCGAATCGGACTACATGCCGTCGTTGCTCGAAGGCATCCGCCAGGAGTCCGAGGAGGTCAAGAAGATCGCCGAGTCGACCGAAGCGCCGACGTTCGAGAACACGATCGTCGCGATGGAGAAGACCGGAGACCTCCTGGCGCGCACGCAGAAGGTGTTCTTCAACCTGTCGCAGTCGCTCGACGACGAGGCCATGGAGAAGGTCAAGGCGGAGATCGCGCCGCAGCTCGCGAAGCACGGCGACGACATCCGCCTCGACCCGAAGCTGTTCGCCCGCATCGATACGCTCTACAAGCAGCGCACCAAGCTCGGCCTTGATCCGGTGAGCCAGCGCCTGCTCGAGCGCTACCACCTCGACTTCGTGCGCTCCGGGGCGCAGCTCAAGGACGCCGATCAGAAGACGATGCGCGCCCTCAACCAGGAGGAGTCGACGCTGACCACGAGGTACTCCGAGCTCCAGATCAAGGAGATGAACGCTGGCGCGCTGGTGGTCGACAACGTCAAGGATCTCGACGGGCTGTCCGCCGCGGACATCGCCGCCGCCGCCGAGGCCGCGACGGCGCGCAAGCTCCCAGGCAAGTGGGTGCTGCCGCTGATCAACACCACGGGCCAGCCTGCGCTGCAGTCGCTGACCAATCGCGCGGTGCGCGAGAAGCTGTTTCGAGCGTCGATCACACGCGGACGTCAGAGCAACGAGAACAACGTCACCAAGGTGATCTCGCGGCTCGCCCAGCTGCGCGCCCAACGCGCGAAGCTCCTCGGGTTCTCGAGCTACGCGGCGTTCACTCTCGACGATCAGATGGCGAAGACGCCGCAGGCCGCGCTCAAGCTGACCGCGCAGGTGGCCGCGGCCGCGCTCAAGCGCGCGAAGGCCGAGGCGGCCGATCTACAGAAGATGATCGATTCGCAGAAGGGCGGCTTCAAGCTCGAGCCGTGGGACTGGGACTTCTACTCCGAGCAGGTCCGCACCGCGAAGTACGCGCTCGACGACAAGCAGATCCGCCCCTACTTCGAGCTCGATCACGTGCTCAAGGACGGCGTGTTCTTCGCCGCGACCAAGCTGTACGGCGTCACGTTCAAGCAGCGCACCGACCTACCCGTCTATCACCCGGATGTTCGCGTGTGGGAGATGTTCGATGCCGACGGCTCGACGATCGGCCTGCTCTACACCGACTACTACGCACGCGAGAGCAAGCACGGCGGCGCGTGGATGGACAGCTTCGTCGATCAGAGCGACCTGCGCGGTCGCAAGCCGGTGATCGTCAACGTGCTCAACATCCCGAAGCCGCCGGCCGGGCAGCCCGCGCTCCTCACGTTCGACGAGGTGACCACGATGTTCCACGAGTTCGGCCACGGACTCCACGGGCTGTTCTCCAAGGTGAAGTACCCGTACATGTCGGGCACGAACACGCCGCGCGACTTCGTCGAGTTCCCGTCGCAGTTCAACGAGAACTGGGCGCTCGAGCCGAGCGTGCTCGCGAGCTACGCGAAGCACTACCAGACCGGCGCGCCGATGCCCGCCGACCTCGTCGAGAAGATCAAGAAGGCGGCGACGTTCGGCATGGGCTTCTCGACCCTCGAGGCGCTCGAGGCGGCGCTCGTCGATCTCGAGTGGCACGCCCTGCCCGCCACCGCGAAGCTGCAGGACACGGAGGCGTTCGAGGCCGCGGCGCTCAAGAAGTACAAGGTCGGCTTCGCGCCGGTCCCGCCGCGCTATCACACGACGTACTTCTCGCACGTCTGGGGCGGCGGCTACGCGGCCGGCTACTACGCCTATCTGTGGACCGCGGTGCTCGGCGCCGATGCGTTCGAGTGGTTCACCGAGCACGGCGGCATGACCGCCGAGAACGGAAAGAAGTTCCGCGAGGCGATCCTGTCGCGCGGCGGCACGGTCGACGCGCACAAGCTGTACCTCGACTTCCGCGGCAAGGAGCCGTCGCCCGCCGGTCTGATCAAGAAGCGCGGCCTGTAACGGGTCCCGACTCAGCTCTCGCAGGGGACGAACAGTCCCAGCCGCGCCGCTGGCACTCGTCGTTCGAGATGCTCGCGGCGGGTGCGAGATCTCGCGGGACGGCGGCACGTCGAGCTCGGCTTCGGCCTGTCACGGCTGAAACAGGATGCGCAGGTCGTCTCGCGCGAACGTGTTGACCGGCACCGACCAGCCCTCGATGGGAGCACGCGGCACTGGCGCGCCCTGCGGATCGAGCGTGATCTCGCCCGCGAAGTCGAGCGGCTTGCCTTCGCGCCACGGCAGCGTCGAGAACCGGATCTCCCACGGCACGCGCCCGCTGCGGATCATCCTGACCAGCTCGCTCGTCGTCGCCACGGATTGACCATGCGCATCCTCCTCGCCACCCCGCTCGTCTTGTTCGCGCTCCTCGGCGCGGATGCTGGCTCGCGAACCGCGCCTGCCGGCCCGAGCACGGGTTCGAAGGGGAGCGCCGCGTCCCTCCCCGGTGCTGGATCGGCCTCGGCTGGCGGCACGATCTCGGGCCGGGTCATCGTCGTCGACAACGGCAAGCCGGTCGTGCGCGACGACGTGTTCGCGTATCTCGAGCAGCTCCCCGTTCGCCGTCACGCGCCTCCAGGCGCTGGACTGCTTCGCGAGATCCGCCAGGTCGACCAGCAGTTCACACCGCACGTCGTGGTCGTCCCCGTCGGCGCGACCGTCGCGTTCCCCAACTACGATCGCCAGGAACACAACGTGTTCTCGCCGACCGATCCTCCCGGCCAGTTCGATCTCGGCCGCTACAACACCGACCGCAAGGGGAAGCCACACACGTTCGATGATCCGGGCGAGATGGACATCTTCTGCGACATCCACAAGGAGATGTGGGCGAAGGTGAAGGTCGTCGACAGCGCGATGATCGTCCCGATCAAGAACGCACGGTTCACGTTCGAGCACGTCCCCCCAGGCACGTACAGGGTCGTCGCGTGGGCTCCTGACAGCACCGAGGTCTCGGAGAAGGTCGTGGTCACCGAAGGCAAGACCACCCAGCTCCAGGGCGACCTGCACGTTCAGCTCGGCAAGCAGAAGCCACACCTCCGCAAGGATGGCCGGCCGTACTGTCCGCGCGGATATGACTGCTGACCGGCAAGACTTGCCCATCCCGGCAAAGCTTGCCTGCGGGACCGGGCAAGCCTTGCCATCCCCGTGATCCTCGGCGCCCCGCCGCTCGTGCGGCTACACCCCTCCGGCGCGATCGCCTTGGCCCACGGCGTGCTCGTCGCGCGTGCACCTGTAAGGAGGGAATGCATGCGTGGACTGATCGCTGGCGTGGTGTGGGCATCGATGGCGGTGGCGTGTGGAGACAACAACGAGACGCCCGATGCGGCGCCGCCCGTGGTGGACGCAGGCGTGGATGCAGCGCCGCTCCTGACGCCCACGGAGACCATGGCGATCCATCAGCTGTCACCGCTGCCGGCTGTCCCGGCCGACACCACGAACGCGCACGCGAACGATCCCAAGGCCGCCGCTCTCGGGCAGATGTTGTTCTTCGACAAGAGCTACGCCGGCGCGCTCGCAGTCGCCGACGACGGCAGCAACGGCGGCCTCGGGATGATCGGCGACACGGGCAAGGTCGCGTGCGCCTCTTGCCACGCGGCAGGAAGCGACGGCCTGGATGACCGGCGCAGCCGACCCAACAACGTCTCGCTCGGCACCGACTTCGGGACGCGCAACGCGCTCGCGATCGTCAACTCGTCGTTCGCGAAGTGGACCAACTGGGGCGGGCGCTTCGACTCCCAGTGGTCGCTCCCGCTCGCGGTCGCAGAGAACGCGAAGATCATGAAGAGCACGAGGCTCCAGATCGCCCACATGCTCTACGCGAAGTACCGGACCGAGTACAACGCGACGTTCAGCGTGCCGCTCGATCCCTCTCTCGATCCGACGGCAGTCGACGCGGCGCGATTCCCGGCGGCCGGTAAGCCCAAGGCCGCGGTCACCGATCCTGACGGCGCATGGGAGCTGATGACTCCGACCGACCGAGATCTCGTCAACGCGATCTTCGCGAACTACGGCAAGGCGCTCGCGGCGTATATGCGCCAGCTCGTCAGCCGCGATGCTCCGTTCGATCGCTTCGTCGCTGGTGACACCACGGCGATCAGCGCCAGCGGGGTCCGCGGCCTCAAGCTGTTCCTCGCGAAGGGCTGCGTCCGCTGTCACTCGGGCCCGAGCTTCTCTGATGACATGTTCCACGCGCTCGCCGTGCCCCAGACCGGCGTTCATGTGCCCGCCGCAGACCTGGGCCGCTACACCGATGTCGTGCCGCTGCTCGCCAGCCTATTCAATACGAGCGGCAACTTCAGTGATGACAAGCTCACGGGCAAGCTCACGGGCCTGGTGCAGGACAACGCACAGAAGGGTCAGTTCCGTACACGGACGCTACGCAACCTCGCGACCACCGGGCCGTTCATGCACTCGGGGCAACTCGCGACGCTCGCCGACGTGGTCACGTTCTACGACCAAGGAGGCGGCGACCCAGGCGCGTCGGGGATCGTCAAGGACTCGGCGATCGTGCCGCTGCTGCTGAGCTCGCAGGATCGGACGGATCTCGTCGAGTTCCTGACGACGCTGACAGGTGCGCCGTTGCCCGCGGAGCTGGTGGTCGACACCTCGAAGTGAGCGCGGACATCGGTCGCGACACGCTTGCCGAGCCTACGGCCCGAACTGGTACACAGCGCCCGCACAGCTCTCGAGCCAGGTGATCCGGCCGCCCGAGGCGATCATCTGGCCATCGGCGCACGGGCTGTTCGCGGTGGCGAGCATCGTGATGGCGCCACCACCGACCGGCACGCGCTTGAGCGCAGTCGACGTGTAGAAATAGACGTACCCGCCGCTGACCGTGAAGGCGCCCATCGTGAACCCCTTGGCGGTCGCAAGCACGGTCGGTGTCCCACCGGCGATCGGCATCTGCGCGAGCGTCTTCGAGTTCGGAAAGCTGAACGCCCCGTTGAACCAGTACACGTTCGTTCCGTCGGTCGCGATCGTGCTTGGCTGCGCCTGGCCGTTCGCGAGCTCGGTGACCGCACCGCCGGCGAGCGGGATCGAGAGGATCCGGCCCGTGGGCGAGCCGCCGTCTCCGGTCTGCGTGAAGTAGGCGTTGGTGCCGTCGATCGCGAGCCCGTTGGTGTACTCGGTAGTCAGCTGATCGATCGTCCCGCTCGCACGCCTCACCGAGATGCCCGCCGACGAGCTGTAGACGAGGTCGCCGTTCGGCGCCACGACGAGCGACTCGAGGTCGGGCTCCGAGACGACGGTCGTGGTCGCGTGAGTCCCAAGGTCGTATGCCTGGATCGTCGCATCGACGCCGTTGCCCTGGTTACTCCAATACACGCGGCTGTCGTTCGCGGTCATGTAGAGCGGCGACGCCTGGTTGGTCGCGATGATGTGCGGGTTCGAGCCGTCGAGATTCGCCGCCCAGATCCGTCCCGTGCTCGTGGTCACGGGCGGGTACGTGATCTCGTCGACGTGCTCGGCCCAGAACATCTGTGTCGAGTTGTGGGCCGCTCCGAGCGGGAGCTGCAACCCATCCTGCTTCACCACTCGCACGTCGATGATCGCATACCCGGCACCGAACACGTTCGATGCGATCGTCGCGGACGCCACTTCATTGGTCGTCTTGAACGGGGCGGTCGCGAGGGCAATGCCATGCGCGGGGAGGACCGAGGTCGATGCCCAGGCCTCGATCGTGAACACGTAGGTGCTGGTCGCGTTCAGGATGCTGGGAGGGAACGTGAATGAGGTCTCGGACGTGACCACGCTCGCGCGGGGCGTGCCCTGGGTCCGCCCGTTCGGGAGCAGGGTGAGCTCCTTGACCCCGATCCGGTAGAACAGCGGCGTGCCCGTGGCCGGCGCGGTCCATGCGATGGTCGGGGTCGCACCCGCGACTCCGCCACCCGCGAAGAACGGGACGCCGTTGACGGTCGCGTTGCGCACCGGGGTCAGTGGCGGTGTGATCGGCGCCGCCTGGAGCGCCGCCTTCGTGGTCACCCACTCGACCCCGTCGATCACCGCCGAGTCCGGCCCCGGGCCCGTCGACGACGCGAGCACGCCCAGGTGGCGACGGTGCCAGCGGGTGTCGTACAAGGTCGCCCATGTGCCGGTGAGCGCCGTCTCCTTCGGAAAGGTGATGTTGCCGGTGATGACGTTCGTGCCATTCGTCGCGCGGTCGAACATCAGCATGAGGTCCGCGTTCGCGCTGTAGAACCCATCGGTCACGAGACCCGGCTGCGCGAGCGCACCCACGAATCCGCCGCAGAACGTACACACCGTCGTCGTCGGATAGCCGTAGCTGTCGAGCGCAGCGACGAAGCTCTGACCGCGATAGTCCACCGACAGCGTCTCCGCGGCGGGGCCGGTGATCGGCGTCAACGTCACGGAGGCGGTGTTCGCCAGTCCGTCGAGCATGCTGAAGGGCTGTTGCACGGTCCCGACCCGCGCCATCCCCTGATATTCGACATTGTTGCTCGACAGCTGCTTGGTCTGGTGCGCGACCGTCAGGACGTCGTTCGGCCCCACGATCTGGGCGGTCCCGAACGTCGTGTAGATGAAGTTGTTGGCGTCGAGGTTGAATGTCGTCGACGTCGCTCCTACTGGCACCGGATGCAGCGGATCGATCCTCTCGAGCTCGAAGCTCCAGTCGTCGACCTGCGACGACCAGAACTCGACGCCGTCCCCGACCTCCCAGGGTTCGAGCCCGTTGACCGTGAGATCGAGCGTCGTCGGCTGCGTGAGCAGCTGCCGCTGGACGAGCGGCTTGCCGCCGAACTTGCGCCCGAGATCGGGAGCGTTGTTCGACGTCACCATCAGCATGTGGCTACCGTTCGGCTGAACTGCGTGCAGGATGTACTGGCCGGTCGGCACGCTCGGGATCGTGAACGTACCGTTCGCGGCGAACGTGCCGGGCTTCTCGACCAGGTTGCCCATGCTGTCCTGGACGATCGCGACGATCGCCTGCCCGGTGACGTCAGACGGCAGGGAGTTCCGCGAGCTCGCCGAGATCCAGGTGTCCTCGGCGACGCCCGTGACCGTGCGATCGTTGCTCGGATCTCCGATCACCGCGAGCGAGAAGTGCACGGTGTCGACCGTGATCTTGCCCGGAGTGATCGTCCCGCCGAGGGAATCGAACCCGGTTCCGCCGAGCTGCGACCAATATACGGACGCGGCCAGCACGCCCGAGGGCAGCGGGAGGGAGACCTTGATCGGGCTCGCGAACACGAGGCCATCTGGCTCGAACTCGTAGACCGGCGACACCGCGCCGATCCCCGCCGGCGGCGCCGCGTCGGTCGTCGTCACGGTGATCGTCGTTGGACCATCGAGCGCTCCTGCCGGGATCGCGACCGTCAGGCCGTCACTCGTCGCGACCGTGCCGCCGGTCGCGCCGACGGTCGCCGTCGTCGTGGAGCAGTCCCCGTGGCTCTTGTTCTTCCGCTTGTGCTCCTTGCACTTCTTTGGCTTGTCGGTCTTCGCGATCGGGGAGGATCCGTCGGCGCCGTCGCCAGACGCACATCCCGCGGAGAACACCAACGCGACCACCAACCACCACACCGACTTGGACATGCGCCACCATGCACGGTCCACGTCCCGAGCTGGGTTAGGGCTGGGTTAGCTCTCAGGCGACCTCGGCGGCCACCACGAGCAGCTGCTCGCGTAGCCACCGCTGCGGCGCATCATGGTGGTTGCGCTCGTGCCACGCGAGCGCGATCTGGAACTTCGGGATCTGCACGGGCGGCGGCGCGGTCACGAGACCGAGCGCCTCGGAGAACCGCGCCGCGACCCTGCTCGCGATCGTCGCGACCAGATCACTCCCTGCGATGATGTACGGCACCACCAGGAAGTGCGGCACGGCGAGCGCCACATGACGCGTCTTGCCGAGCTCGGCGAGGGCGTCATCGACGAAGCTGCCCGGCGTGCCGCGCGGGGCGATCAGAAGATGCGGTAGGCCGCAGTAGCGCGCGAGCGTCAGCTTCGAGTCCGCCAGCGGATGCCCCGCGCGCAAGATGCACGTGAACGACTCATCGAACAGCACCTTCTCGTAGCTCGCGGCCGGGCGCGCCGAGCCGCGGGGCGGGCCGATCACCACATCGAGCGTGCCCGCGGCGAGCTCCTCGTCGCCGTGGTCGGCGAACGCGTGCACCCACAGCTCCACGCCGGGCGCGAGCCGCGAGATCCGCTCGATCAGGCGCGGCAGCAGCACGAGCTCCACGTAGTCGCTGGCGCCGATGCGGAACGTCCGGCGCATCGTGGCGGGATTCCACGTCGCACCGCGCAGGACACCGGCGAGATCGACGAGGACGCGATGGATCTGCGGCGCCAGCTCCTCGGCGCGAGGCGTTGGCATCATGGCGCCACGTGGCCCACGGACCAGGATCGGATCTCCGAGGAGGTCACGGAGGCGCGCGAGGGCGTGGCTCGCGGCCGACTGGGTGATGCCGAGGCGGGCGGCCGCGCGGGTGACGTGGCGCTCGGCCAGGAGCGCATCGAGCGCGACGACCAGGTTGAGATCCACGCCCTGGAGAGCATCATGCGCCTCGTGCATCTTTTATATCTATATCATCGATTTTACTAATGACCCGGGTGGCCTCATGGTGAGGGCATGAACAACGCAATCTATGCCGTCGCGGGAGTCACCGGTCACACGGGTTCGGTCGTCGCGGAGACGCTCCTCGCCCAGGGCAAGCAGGTCCGGGTCATCGTCCGCGATGCCGTGAAGGGTGCGGCCTGGAAGGCCAAGGGCGCCGAGGTCGCGATCGCTGCCCTCGGAGACCTCGCCGCCGTCACGCGGGCGCTGACCGGCGTGGCCGGCGCGTACCTGCTGCTCCCGCCCGATGTCACCTCGGCCACCCCGATCGAGGACAACGCCAAGCTCTCGACCACGCTCGCCGCGGCGGTGAAGGCCGCAAAGGTCCCGCACGTGGTGTTCCTGTCCTCGGTGGGCGCACAGCACGCCACGGGCAATGGCCCGATCAAGGCGCTCCACCAGGGGGAGATCGATCTCGCCGCCACTGGTACGGCGCTGACCTCGGTCCGCGCGGCGTACTTCCAGGAGAACTGGGGCGCGGCGCTCGGGATGCTCGCGCAGGGGATCCTGCCGACATTCGTCCCGTCCGACGTGCGCTATCCGCAGGTCGCGACCAAGGACATCGGAAAGACGATCGCCGCGGCGCTCGTCGAGGGCGGCACGCCCGGCAAGCCGCAGATCATCGAGCTGTCCGGACCGCGGGACTACACGGGCGCAGAGGTCGCCGCCACGCTCGCGACGCTCACGGGCAAGCCGGTGACCGTCCAGAACGCGCCGCTCGATGCGGTGGTGCCCATGTTCACGAGCTTCGGCCTCTCGGCGCCGGTCGCCGAGCTGTTCCGCGAGATGTACGCCGGCATCGCGGCGGGCCGGGTCGCTCCGGAAGGCGGCTCCGCACGTCAGGTTCGAGGCTCCGTCGAGATCGCCGAGACGCTGAAGGCCCTCCTGCCCGCCTGAGTCACGGATCGACGGCGAGCTCGGTCAGCACCGGCGTGATCGACGCCAGGGACGGCGCGAACAGCTGTAGCTGATCGGGATCGCCGAACACCGTGGCGAAGTCATCGGGTGCGAAGGCGCGCTGGAGCCGCGCCGCGAACGTCTCGCGCAGCACCCGCACGTAGTGCTCGATGTCGTAGTCGCGTCGATCTTGCTCGGCGTGAGAGATCTCGTCGTCATCCGGATCCCCGACGACGTTCCCGCCGCCGCCGCGCGTGCGATAGACCCGCGCCCGCTCGCCCGCGCTCCACGTGGTGCGGCCGCTCGCGAGCATCGCCTCGTAGGTCAGCTCGCGACGGCCCTCGCGCGTGGCGAGGTACTCCGCCGGCGTCTTGGTCAGCCGCACGCGCGAGGACACCTCGTACGTGGGCAGCTCGCGCCGGCGCAACGCCGCCACGGTGACGAGGTACGCCTCGCGCACGCCGACGATATCTCCGACGAGCAGCCGGCCGACCGCGCGTCGCAGGAACGCCTCGCCGAACGGCTCCGCCCGGCTCGAGCGGAACGCCACGCCGCGGAGGATCAACTCGCCGTCATGTGTGAGCAGCGCATAGTTCTTGGGCTCGTGCGACAGCATCGCCGCATAGCGACCGTCGAGCTCGAGCGAGACCAGCGGCGGAAGTAGCGCGCCGACCTCCGCGACCACGCGCCGTTCGTCCTCGACGGTCCAGCTCGCGGGGACGGCAAAGTAGACGCCATCGGTGTCGGCCTCGAGAAGGCGTACGCCGCGCGCCGCGAGCTGCGTGCACATCAGCTCGAGGACCTCGCGACCGCGCCGGGTCACCTCGTTCGCCGCGTGCACATCCGCGAACCGCGTGAGCCCGCCGGCTCCGAGGTAGCCATACGCCGAGTTGACCACCAGCTTCATCGCCGCGGACATCGCCTCGTGCGCCGAGCGCTCCGGCGATCCAGCCGGTGCCGCACGTCCACTCGCCTTCGCCGCGAGCCGGCGCTCCACGAGCCGATCGACCAGCGCGAGCATCGCCCCGAGGTGATCCCGCTTGGGGCCGATCCGGTACGAGCGCATCAGCGACGGATACAGGCTCGCGACATCGGCCTTCACGATCCGATGCGCCACGCCGGCCGCGAACAGGTGCAGCGCCGCCCCGCTGTGCGGCGTGCCATCGCCTTGCGCATGGGCCGGCAGCGCGGTGTTCGAGCGCAGGTACGCGCGGACGAGCAGCGGATCGATCACGCCGGTGGCTGGCCCCGCATCCGCGAGCCGCTCGTAGCGGCGTGGGGCCATGCGCGCCAGCGCGAACGCCGGTCCACCGAGCAGCCGCGCGAGCCCCTCGACCTCCTCGACGTCTGCGCGCGCATAGCGCCGGACCCGCTCAGGATCGCGCTGGTAGACGGCGTGGATCTGATCGCCGCGGATCATCTCGCGCTCTGGCCCCGCGACGCCGAGGTGGCGCGCGACGGCCTTGAGGCCGTGACCCGGGAGATCCCGCGTCGCGAAGTCGTGCCGCAGCACGGCATCGAGCGTGTCGATCAGCTCGCGACCCGGCGCGATGAAGCGCACGCGCCGGCTCCCATCGGCGCCGCTCGCCACACCGCGCCGCGCGCCGCGCTGCCGCAGACCGGAGCCGGTGCGCCCGAGCACGAGCGGCACGCCGAGCAAGCGCGCTCGCCGATCGAGGAACGGCAGGTCGAAGCCGTGGAGGTTGTGGTTCTCGATCACGTCCGGATCTGCCTCGCGCACCTTGGCCACCAGGCGCGCGATCAGGGCGGCCTCCTCGGCGCCTTCGATCAGCTCGATCTCGCCCTCCGGATCGCGAACGGCGATCAGGAAGATCCGATCCTGCTGAGGATCGAGGCCGGTGGTCTCGAGATCCATTTGCAGCCTGCGCAGCCGATCGAAGGGCAGATCGCGGAAGTACGTGCGGCCCGAGGCCACGAGGTACTGCTCCTCGGGCGGGAGCACGAGCGCGGCATCCGCGCCGAGCTCGCGGAGATGAGCCACCGTGTGCCCGAGCCGCCGGCTCGCCGCGCGCAGGATCGCGCCGGTCAGGCTCGGCATGTCGTCGCCGCGCACCACGTAGCGAAGGGGCCCTACCCCTTCGAGCTCGCGATGCGTGATCCCCGGACCGAGGTGATCGAGATGGTCGAGCAGCACCCACGGCCGGAACCGCACGTCCTCGCGCACCAGCTGCTCCTCGACGCGACGCCACACCGTGACCGTGCCATCGCCCTCCGCCCACACCGAGACGATGCCCGGCGTGGGGTCCCACCCCTCGAGCCATTCGTCTTCGATCGAGCGCGCCACGCGGCGCCATTCCACCACGGCCTGCAAGGACCGGCGAGGTCCGGCAGACTGCGATCATGGACGTGCATCCGGTCACGAGACGCGTTCCCATTGCAGTGGCGACGATGCACCGCACCCTGTGGATCCTCTGTTGCTCGGTCCTCGCGGTCGCCGCCTGCGGATCCCATCCCGGATCCAGGACCCCTCTGGTCGATCCGCCGCCCACCCCGCTGCCTTCGGCCAACCTGCAGCTGCGGCCGGGCGAGGAGATGGTGTGGGACATCTACTGGCAGGGCCTCCTGGTCGGCCGCGCGGACCTCGGGATTGGCGCGCGCGAAGCGCACAGCAAGTTCTCGACCACCGCGCTCGCGAGGACGTTCGCCAAGGTTCGCTATCAGCTGAGCACCACCCTCGATCGCGGCGCCGCCACGGCCTCGCACGAGAGCCTCACGCTCAGGGGAGAGGACACGTCGACGGCCGCGGCGATCGAAGGCGCGCACTATGCGATCGATGCCGGCCCTCGCCTCGTGGTCCCCGGCGGAACCCCGCTCCACACGCTGCACACCACGCTGGCGTCGCTCCGCACATGGTCACGTGAGGATGCACCGCCGCCGGCATACCTGTGGTTTGTCCTTCGTCACACGCTGTACCGGCTCGACGTGGAGCGCCCCACGCGCGACGAGGCGCAGGGGCATCGTGCGCTGAAGATCCGCGGCACGGCGCGGCCGCTGGATCGCTCGATGGATTCCGTCGAGATCACGATCTGGCTGTCGACCACCGCAGATCGCACGCCGCTGCGGTTCGTGGTGGTCGCGGATGGCGAACGGGTCTCGGCGGAGCTGACCGAGACCACCGCGTCGGTCGCCGCGAACTGAGGCGGGCGGAGGAGAGAACCCGCGCGAACTACGCCCAGAGCGCGATCGCGAGGTTGCCGAGCGTGGCGAAGATGATCGCGACCAGGACGATCACCCACCGCCGCGAGCTCTCGACCGGGGCGGCCGGCGGGACCTTGCCGGTCAGCGTCGCGGGCCCCACGATCCCGGGCGTGAGCGAGGGACCGGTGACCGGCATGCCGGAGATCGGCGTGCTGGGCCGCTTGGGCTGGAGCAGGGGCGTGCGCCCGGGCGGCGGCAGCGCGTTGCGCAACCGGAACC
>JAYVRN010000648.1:0-14391 GCA_043776275.1 Myxococcales bacterium
GGTGAGGCCCCCGCCGCGCTCGCGGTGGCGTGGGTCGCCTCGCACCCGGGCGTCACCAGCGTCCTCGTCGGCGGCCGAAACGTGGAGCAGCTGGCCCCCGCGCTCGCGGCGAATACGATCGAGCTCGACCCCGAGACGCGGGCGCGGATCAGCGCCCTGTCGCCGGCACCGCCGCCGGCGACCGATCGCAACGAAGAGACCAGCGCGAACAACTACGGCGCGCGCTGAAAACGCGGGCTGCCCCCGCTTCCGCCCGCGCGCGAGCATCGAGCGTCGCGTGCATCGACCCACGCAAACGGGGCTGACGCGTTGTTCAACAGGGCGCACGACTGCGGAGAACCGGGTCAGATCCGTTTTCCAGGCCCGAAACGAAAACAACCGCGTACCAGGTGGCACGCGGCTGAGATCTGGAGACGGAAGAACCGTCTCGCCTGGATCACCCGAGCTTCAGGATCTGGAACCGGTAGAGCAGGAAGATCAGCGAGCAAGCAATCGCGATCAGGCCGATGAGGACCTGAACTCCCGCGAGCTTCTTGCCGAGCTCCTCACCCTTGGCGGCGCCACCGGCGCTCAGCTTGGCGAGCATCGGCATCCCGAACAGGATGCCCAGCAGGATGGACGAACCAAGCATACCGAGCACGGCGATGCCGAGCAGCGGTGCGAGCTTGATCAGCGCCATCATCATGCTGATGCCGATGTAGACGAACAGGTTGTAGATGCCCCAACCGAGCAGCGCGATGCCGATCGTGGCCTGATAAGGCTGAATCTTTCCGATCAGCTCCGCAGCATTCGGCTTCTTGGCCAAGATCAGGCCTGACGCGGCCAAAATGCCACCAGCAATACACATCAACGGCAGAAGTAGGTCCATCGGTCTCCCCTTTTGACCGCGCGAAAATCGCGACGTGCCGCAATGGTAAGCCGGTCCTCGTCGGCGACGCAACTCACCCGGGTGCGGGAGTGTTTCAATAAGCGTCGACCATCATCAGATTTGCGTGGGGCTTACCGCGATGGTGTTGCTTTCCACGGGCACGAAGCTCGTCGAGACCGTCGCCTGAGAGGCCTTCCAGCTCGGTCTTCCACCGCCCGGCCTGGAGGGGATCAAGATTTTTTGCGGCGCGAGATCCCCACAGCAGCAGCTGGCCACGTCGATAGGGCTCGGTCTCGAGGGACAGCCCCGCATGAATCTGGATCACCGCCCGTTCGGGGGCGCCGTCCTCGAGCGCGAGCCACGCCGCGATCAGCCGCAGCGACGGATCTTCGGGCGCTTCGGTCACCGCGCGCTCGATCGCCGCCCTCGCCGAGGGGACATCATGTGAGCCCTCGTACGCCGCGGCGGCCTCGTGAACATGGCGGGTCGCGGCGTCGTGGGGTGCCACGAAGCTCGGCAGCAACTCCGCCGTGAACCCCGAGCCATGGGCCTGCCCGAGCTCCCAGCCGCCCTGGGGCCCATCCCAGCTCCAACCCACATCGGCCCACGTGCCCTCGCAGCTCGGCGCGCGATCGACGCCCACCCACGCCCGGCGCGCCCGCGGTGCGACCACCACGGCGTGGACATTGAGCGGCTGCGCGAGCGTGGCTCCGAACTGCCGGGGGCGCTCCGGCGCATCGGGATCGCGGCGATCTCCGAGGAAGCCCGCGAGATCCTGCGCGGTCAGCGGCTGTGTCCGGCTCTCGATCAGCGCCCGCAACCGGCGCTCGCGACGCGTCGAGTGATGATCCCACGCCGCCGATGCCGACAGCTCACGGTCCTGCAGCGCGGCGGACTTGTAGTGGTTGGTGCACACGAGGTGATCGGCGCCGGGTGGCGGGCGCACCACTTCACAGTGCGGACCGGCGAGCTCGATCGACAGCCCTGCCCGCTCGCGTGCACTTCCGACCGCGAGGCCCCAGCTCGACGAGCTCGGCCGCTCACGCGCGATCCGGACCGCATCCTCGAGCGTCTCGGCGCGCCGCGCGATGTCGTGGACGATGTCGACGATCATCGCGCCGCTCCACGTCACATCGCGATGCCACCGCGTGTGGGGCGCGATCACGATGCCGGCCTCGTTGACCACGGTGACCACGGCCGTGTCGGCCCCACGCGTGGCGAAGAACCCGTAGCGCTGCCCGCGATCCGGGGCGCAGACCACGAACGCGGGTGCCTCGTCCCACACGCCCACGCCGGGGAAATCGAAGTTCCGCGCGAACAGCAGCTCACCGTCGACGGTGGCCTTGCCCCACGCGATCGCCGACGAGCAGGCGGGAATTGCTCCGACCGTAGCGCGCGCCGTGAGAGGCGCGGCGAAGGGTCCGAGTGCCGCGCGTGCGACGAGCGAGACGCAGTTCTGCAGCGCATCCATCGTGGCGAGCGTGCGCAGGGCCGCGCGCCGATCGTGACCGGGGCGCGCCGCGGCCACGGCCTCCGTGAAGGCGCGCGTCCGAGCGGCCAGCTCCGGTGGGCGGGTCCGCGTCAGGTTGAGCTGCCACGCATTGGCGAGCGTGCGCACCGCGAGCTTGCCGATCGCGCCGAGATCGCCCGCGAGCGTGCGCTCGGGCATCGTCTTGTAGAACTCGAGCAGGCGGACCGCATCGTCGGCGGTGAGCCGCCCGTGCTGCGCCCCCATCTGCTCCTGGGTCCCGGTGAGTCGCGCGAGGAACAAGGGCTTGGTCATGACGAACGCTTCTTTCGCGGTTTCGGCCGGCTCGGCCGGAGAGGTTCGAGCACGCGCGCGGCGAGCTCCTCGGTGACGTCATCGGCGCGGGCGATCCCGAGCACGTGGTGAACGAGCACGCCATCGACCACGGCGAGCACCAGATCGACGATCCGCTCGGGCTCGCAGGCCCGCACCTCGCCCCGGGCGATCCCTGCGCGCAGATCGGCGACCAGCGCCTCGCGCCCCGCCATCACGATCTGGCGCTCCCGATCGAGGATGCTGCCGACATCGCGCCCGCCCATCGCCCACAGCTGGAGCAGGCCGCCGATCAGCTGCGGGCGCTCCTTGTGGAAGGCCAGGGTCGCCTCGACCACCGCCCGGAGCCGGTCCAGCGGGTTGTCGGCGAGCTTGGTCCGGGCGATCACCGCCTCCGCGAGCGCCCGGTACATCTGATCGAGCACGGTCTCGAACACGGCGCCGAGGTCGGGGAAGTAGAAGTACAGGGTCGGCCGCTTCACGCCGAGGGCCTCGGCGAGCTCCCGCATCGAGGTCTGCATCCCGCGGGTGCGGAGCACCTCGAACGCCGCACGGGCAAGCTCGGAGCGACGGGCGAGATCGGGGCGACGCGGCATAACCTGACACTCTGTCAATAGTAGAAGGCTGACACAGTGTCAAGTCATCTCGGAGGAAGCCCCCTCCGCGGCCGCGCGTAACAGAAGGTGATGCTGGGAGTTGCGCACCGCGCTGCGCAGACAAGCTGCGCAGGGCTCGTGTACGCTGCGCGCTCCTCGTGGTGATGAGTGTGAGTCGCGACGATGTAGTCCTGCAGAAGCCGGAGGAGATCCGGTTCCTGGTCCCCGTGTTTCACACGCCGACCGCGTGCGCAGGTGCGGCCACGGCGTACCTGCTGCGCCGGATCGCATATCGCGCTGGCGCGTACGCCCCGGGCATCCAGGAGATCATCTTCCACGAGCTCAACACCTCGCGTGAGGGTGGCAGCATCGAGAAGGTCCAGCGCTGGTTCTCGAGCCGCGTGTCTTCCCTCCACGAGCTCGGGTATCGCCTGCAGTGCCGGCGCGTCGCCACGCCGACCTCGGCGGTCCTCGATTGGGTGAAGGCCGGCCGCGGCTATCGCGGCGCGATGCTGCCCACCAACTTCAAGAAGCTCCACCCGCAGCCCGGTGCGGCCGGCAAGGACGCCGAGGATGACCACGTGCTCCACGCCGTGGGGATCACGATGGACCGGCTCGATCCCAAGGATCGCGACGAGGACCTCGTGATGATCGATCCGTGGCCCGGCATGGTTGGGGACGCTCCCGATCGCTGCAAGCTGCCCGCAGCGCTCGAGGCCGCCCATCGCGACCGGAACTTCCACGCGCTCGTCTACTACTGGACCGGCTGGTCGTGAGCATCCGAGGGCCGGCCGCGATCAGACGGAGGCTTGACCGGCGGGTCGTGACCAGCCGGAGGCTGGGTCGGCTGGTCGTGACGCTGCTCCCCGCCTCGCGCTCGTAGCCGTATGACTGGTTCGCTCGAGGAGTGGATCGTCTCCGAGCCGATCGATGGCGCGATGTGCGATCGCGTGCGCGCTTTGCTCCGCGGGACGTTGCCCGCGCACGTGGAGGCCACGGTCACGCACACCGCGCCGTTCGTGCGCGTCGCCGTGCTGGTGCCCGATGACGAGATCGAGGCGATCGCGATCGATCTCGATGATCTCGAGCTGCCCGTGCTCACCACGTGGAGCGACTGGCAGGAGGACATCGAGCCGCCCCGCGACGGGACGGCCTATCAGCTGATCCTCGAGCTGGTGCACAAGGCGCCCGAGACCTTCGAGAGCCCCGACGAGGGCGAGCTGTCGATCCTCAGCGTCTCCGCGAAGGACGGCGACAATCGCCATGCCTGGCCCGCCGCCTTCGTGCTCGCCGCGCGGCTCGCCAAGCTGCTCGGTGCGATGGAGCCCGAGCAGCTCCAGCTCGCGAACTGATCCGCATCACAGTCCCCGCACTTCTGGTGCGATCCGCGCGCTACTTGAAGCTGCCGAGATCGACGTACGCGTGGTCGTTCATGATCACGTACGGACGATCCTGGAACGACAGCTTGCCCTTGCCGTCGTGCTTGAGGATCTGCAGGAGCCCCATGCCGTAGCCCATCGGGCCCTGCGAGTAGTAGTTGATCGAGAGCTTGTACGGCCCGGCCTTCGGCGTGCCCTGGATCGCGAACTCCTCGGGGCCGTACCCGGTGGTGATGTCCTCGTAGAGCTCGCCGCCCGACGGCAGCTGCTTGGAGCCATAGAAGGCGTGGCCACCGCGCGCGTCCTGGATGTGGAAGTCGACGTCGTTGGCATCGGTCTCCCAGTACAGGATGAACCGCGTCGACGAGCCGGTGGAGAGCTGCGCGCTGCGCTTCGCGAGCTGCGCCACGATCTCCTTCTTCTTCGTCGGCTCCGCCGCCGCATACGCCGCGCCGATCAGGCCCGCGTCCTCGGTCAGCACGCGCTGGCCACCGGCGAACCGGCCATCCGGATACGGCTGATCGAGGCCCGCGAGGATCGCGGCGAACGCCTCGGCGAGCTTGCCATCGCGGACCAGCGCGTACGCGAGCAGCCGGTGCCCCGTCATGTGATCGGGGCGCTCCTCCACCGCGCGCTGATAGGTATCGATCATCAGCGTGCGCGAGGCGGCGCCGATCCGCTCGAGTCGCTCGCCCGCGAACCGGCGGAGATCCGCGCGGCCCGGGAACAGATCGATCAGCGATCCGTACATGCGCGCCGCCGTGGCCAGATCCTGCTTGGCCTCGAGCGCATCACCCATGCCGATCAGCGCGAGCACGTCGCCCGGGTCCTTGGCGTGCCACGCGCGCGCCTTCTCGAGTGCGAGGTCGGCGTTGCCGCGCCGGATCGCACGATCGATCTCCGCGAGCGGACCGCGAAGCGCCGCGGGCGTACCGGCAGGCGGCCACATCTCCTGCGGCGGACCCGACGCGATCTGGTCCTCGCTGAACCGCTCGTTCGACGGCGGCCGCTCCGTGGTGACGCTGGAGACCCGCCGTGAAGCGTCATCCCGAGGCGCACTGGCGGAGCCGGAGCTCGGGCCTGCCATCGTGCCCGGCGGCGGAGGAGGCGGTGGGGGCGCGGTCACCGCCATCGGGCTCGGGGACGTCGGCTCCGGGGAGGGCTTGGCAGCCGGAGACGGATCCATCATCGCGCTGTCGGTCTTGTCGGCGGTCTGCTTGCGATCGTCGAGCTCGCCCGCCATCGCCATGCCGTCTTCGGATTCGGCCTCTGCCCGCTTGGACTTGTTCTTGGCCCCGGCCTTCTCGGCGTTGTCGGCCTCCTCTTTGGTCATCATCTCCTCGCGCACGGGCGCCTTGGTCGGCTTGGCGGGCTTCGTCGTCGTCGCGAGCTGCGACGTGCGGCGCCGCTGCTCGAGCCCACCCGGCCCGACCACGAGGATGTCGGTCAGCGACTTGCGATCGATGCCGTAGCGCGCGTAGTCGCCATCGCTCTCGAGCACGAGCATCGAGGTCTGGCTCGACACCACGCGCGCGGCCACGGACTTCTTCGCGATCTCGTCGCGCAGCCCCTTCTGCTCCTTGCCCTGCGCCAGCTCGAGCCGCTGCTCGAGCTCCGCGATCTCGGCCGTCGCCGCGGCGCGCTCCACGAGCGCCGGGGTCCCGCCCGCGACGCCGATCGCGCGGGTCCGCCCGGCGACCTTGACCTGGATCGTCTGCGCAGGCGCGGCGAGCTTCGCGTACACCATCGTGCGGCTCGACGCGCGCGCGCTCTTGATCAGCTTGGGATACACCCACGTCGCTCCTGCGACCTCGACCGGGACATCCACCATCACGCGCTCGCCGAGGCCGGCGACCACATCGGTCAGGCCCTGATCGAGATCGAGCACCGCGCCGGCGCGCGCCAGGCCCGAGGTCACGAGCGAGGTCGCGAGCGCCTCGTCGCGGATGCCACCGGCGAGCACGACATCGATGCGCTCGACCTGGCGCTTCGCGAGCGAGCCCACCGCGCCCCGCAGATCCGCGGGCTTCGCACCGGCGGTCATCACGCCATCGGTGATCACCACCACGCGCTGCTTCGGTGCGCCCACCGAGGCGAGCGCCTGGCCGAGATCCGACGCACCGGCGGCACCGCGGGCGATCAGGGCGCGCACCTGCGCCTCGCCGACATCCGCCGCGCGCCCCGAGAACAGGGACTGCGAGTCCTGATCGAAGGCGATCAGCTCGAGCTGCAGCCCGTCGCCATACTTGGCCACCAGCGACGAGATCAGCTCGCGCACGTTGCGCGCATAGCGCTCGAAGCCGAGCGCGCGCGAGGCACTGGTATCGACGAGCAGCGTGATCCCGGTGGGCCGATCCGCCGCGACCTGCGCCTGATCGAACGCCGAGATCTGCGCCACCACGTACTGCCCCGCGGACAGCGCCTCGGCCGCGCTCGGCGCGTCGGAGACGAAGTCGCGATCCGGCGTCCAGTTGCGCTGGTTCAGCACCTGCTTCGTGCGCTTGCCATCGGCGCCGGTGACCTCGAGCGAGATGTCGAGCGCCTCGACCTTGGGGAGGCCGCGAAGCGGGAGCGCATAGCGCGTGCCCGGCAGCTCCTGGCTGAACGAGATCACGAGGTGCTTGTCGGCCTTCGCGGGGATCGGGAACACGCGCGCGGTGAACTGGTTGCCGGCACCCTTCTCGAGCAGCGCGGGATCCTGGCGGCGGTGGAGGTTGTCCTCGTACGCGCGCCGCGCGAGCTGCTTCTCGACGATCTCGGCCTCCATGAACTGGCCGTCCTGCTCCATCGCGAACCGCGACACCGCAGCGCCGCTCGGCAGCGTGATGGCGAACGTGCCCTCGCGGATCCGGTTCTCGGTGTTGTGGAAATAGAGGTGGAGCTCGGTGAACGCGAGCGGCCCCTGCAGCACGGCCTTGGCCTCGACCTTGGTGACCAGGAGGCCCGAGCCATCGGAGGCGGTCAGCGTCCACGGGGCCTGCTGCTGCTCCTGGCCGGCGATCCCCGCGATCTGGGACGAGCTCTGGAACAGCGGCAGCGGGATGGCGGCGACCTTGGCCTGCTCCATCACGGGGAGAATCGAGGCCTTGGCTGCGGTCGTCGGTGCAGTCGAGGTCGGCTTCGCCGGCTCCCCCTTCCCACTACATGCAGCCACGATCCCGAGGAGGACGAACGACGGACGGATTCGCATCCCCGGTCCAACGCACCAGGATGCCTCGCGATCTTCACGCAAATCGCCCCAAGGAACCCGGCGATCGGGTGTCCCACGCAACCCGTCGCGCCGCTGGTCGATAGGACTGCCTCAACGCGAATCAGGAGGCCCCGTGGGACACCAGCCAGCAGTCAATCCGTTTGAAGCGATGGCGCAGAAGACGCAAGTACAGGCGCGTGATGCCAATCAGCAGTTCGCTGCCCCACACCGCATCATCTCATTCCCGCGCACGATCGATGTCGGAGAGCAGGTCGTCGGCAGCGACCATGTGTTCGAGCTCGCTGCTCCCCAGGTCATCGACGGGTTCAAGGGCACCGCGACGATCCTCGGCTCGGTCGCCGACCTGGCCATGCCAGGCGGGGCTCCGTTCGACCGGGGCCTGCTCGCGCCGCCCGAGCCCGGCCCCGCCGTCGCCACGTCGTCGTTCGCGCTCGAAGCGGGGCCCTACGGCATGCCGCGATCGATCGAGGTCGCCGCGCAGGAGCCGATCCGGATCCACTTCCGCCCCACGTTCCTCGGCGCGGTCTCGGCGCTGATGACGATCCGGATCTACTGGTCAGATGGTGGCTACACCGAGCGCGCCGTGGTCGTCACGGGGCGTGGCCGCGCGATCGATGCGGTGCCGCACCCGAACCAGATCGATCTCGATCGCAGCCCCATGGACGTTCCCAATCCGAACCCGACCGACGTGGAGCACGCGGACGACGTTGAGGCCGCGACCCGGAACGCGGGCGACAACGCCGCGACGCTGGCAACCGACCAGGCGCAGGGCGTGATACTCGCCCGGGAAGAAGCGCGCTCGTTCCAGGAGGCTCCGGCGGCGGTGGCGTGGTGGACCCAGCTCGCCGAGATTGCTATCTCGATGGGGATCGCCGCCGTGGCGGGGATCGCCGCCAAGGGCATCGCCCAGCGGATCAGCGGGAAGCTCCTCAAGCAGGTCGATCCCAAGGTGATCCGGGACTCCAAGGTGTTCACCGGCCTCTCGGACGGACTCAAGGAAGGGATGAAGACGTTCGGCAAGCAGCAGACGCTGCCGCACCTGCCGAAGCCCGCAAAGCCAGGGCGCCCCGCGCCCCCTGAGGATGCCGAGTTCAGCTCGAACCCGACGGTCAACTTCTGGCAGACCCAGACCAAGCTCACCAATGATGTGGCCAAACACAATCGGCAACTGATCACCAGAGCCAGTCAGAGACTCGCCGGCGAATCGCCCGTCGTCGCGACGCGGGTGATGGAGCAGCTCGCTGCCGGGTTCGCTGACGCGAGAGGTGGCAACGCGGTGGTCATCGCCCAGGCGTTTGCCTCCGAGACCCAGTGGATCTCGGGCATCGCCCAGGCCAGCCACGGGCAGGCCACGGCGACCAACCACGGCACACAGGTCGCGGTGACCGACACCCAGCACGTCGGCCACACCCTCCACTTCCAGAAGGTCAATGGGCTGCTCCGGATCGCCGCGAAGCGAGGGGCCGACGGTCGGATCGCGGTCACGGGCGCGTCGATGACCGGCATCGCACAGGAGATCGCCGATCGGATGTGGAGGTATCCTCTGCTCCACGTGCCGATCCCCGTGATGATCGAACTCGAGACCGACGATCGCTCCCAAGCGCTGACCCGCGACGAAGCGGGCCGGATCCGGATCGACCGGGGCCCGAGAGACGCCGACGACGGCGAGGCGCAGCGGATCCACGATGCCACCCAGGTGTTCGGCGACGTGCTGTCGCGCAGCCTGAACGACTGGGGGCTCCATGACGTCGTGACCGACGACGCCACCGGCCGAGGGGACGCGTCGTGAGCGCACGCCATGTGGGCGCACGCCTCGCGCTGATCGCGTCCGCGCTCCACGGCTGCCGTGGCGCGGCGAAGGATCCCGACCGAACGCCCGTTGGCTCCGCGGTGACCGAGGCCGCACCGCAGGTCATCACCCCTCCCACCATGCGCGAGGACCTGGTGGCCTTCCCCGCCGGCAAGGCACGCGGCCGCACGCTGAGCTGCGGGACCGCAGATCCACACGACTCCTCGGCGAGCCACCCGCCCGACACGGAGAACGACATCGCCGCGTTCGCGATCGATCGCCGACCGGTGAGCTGCGAGGACTATGGGACCTGCATCATCGCGGGCGCGTGCCCCGAAGCCGGCAGCCTGGAGGGTTGCGAGGGGGAAGGCCGCGTGCAGGTCAGGAGCAAACATGCGGTGGCGTACTGCGCCTGGCGCGGCGCTCGACTCCCGACGTACCTGGAGTGGCAGCGCGCGGTGCGCGGCGTCGCCGGGAACATCTATCCGCATGGCGACACCCCCGATCCTGCGCGCGATTGTGTCCATCCCACCGAGCAATCGCTTCTCGCGGGTGCCGGGATAGGCTGCGAGCAAGTCTCGGGGGATGGAGTGACGTACTTCACCGAGTCGGCCGTCATGAATGAATGGACCGGCGACGTGGCCTGCGGGAGCGGCGGCAGATCCGGGGTTGCCGCCGTGTTGTTGATGAAGCGGCTCGACGAGCCCAGTTTGAGCGGCGACGTCGGGCAGTTCCGCTGCGCTCGTACGCCCAAGTAGCTGCGGCGACTGGAGAACATTTCCACGCAACCGCCGCGCGGCCCGGTCGATAGGTGCTCGCATGAGCAACATCGACCACGTGGTGGACTACGTCGACCTGTTCGCGGCCTCGCTGCAACTCCTGCTCGACCGCGACCCCGCTCGCGGCGAGGAGCTCGCCGCCCGGATCGCCGCGACCCGCGCGAAGCTCGAGCGTGAGCGCGGTGAGTCGCCAGCCGCCGCGGTGATCGCGGCGCTCGAGCTGTCGGAGACCGAGCAGCTGGTGCTCTGGCTCTTGATCGCCCTCGCCCTCCGTCGCGATCTGCCCGCGATGATGGCCGCGGCGACCGGGGGAAGCGGGATCGATCCAACGCTCGAGGCGATCCGGCTCGTGATCTATGGCGGCTATCCGACGCCGACCGCGTTCACGGAGCTGTCCTCCGAGGGCACGCTCCGTCGGCTCGGGATCCTCCAGCGCACCGACAGCGGCGCGGACATTCACGAGAGCCGCCAGACCTGGGCCGTGTCGCGCCGCGTGCTGACCTGCGTCCTCGGCGAGCTCGGAGCGGACCCGAGGCTCGCCGGCATCGTGATCGTGCGCCCCGTGACCGCGCGCACCGCGCTCGCGATCCCGGCGAGCTGCGTCGAGGCCACGGACCGAGCGCTGGCAGCCGAGCGCGCGGTCGTCGTGGTCGAGGGGACGCCCGGCTCGGGGCGGCGCACGCTGCTGACCGCGTGCAGCGCAGCCCCGGGTGCGATCCTCGCGATCGATGCGCGGAGGCTCGCCGCCGACGCCCCGGGCTTTCACGACGAGCTCCGCGCGATCGCACTCGAGTGCCGGCTCCATCGCAAGACGCCGCTGCTCTGCAACCTCGAGGCGCTGATCGACGACAAGAGCGTGCGCCTCGGCCAGCTCGTACGCGAGCTGGGTACGCTCGTCGAGCGGACGATCCTCGTCACGTGTCGAACCCGGCCTTCGGTGGACTGGGGCCGGCCCGCGGTCGTGATCGAGCTCCAGCCGCCGACGTATGCCCAGCGAATCGCGCACTGGCGGCTCGCGCTCGGCGAGCTCGGCGACCACGACGCCGACCATCTCGCGCAGCGCTATCCGCTCGCCCCCGCTCTCGTGATGCGCGCCGCCGCCTCGGCCTTCGCTGCCGCCGGCGGGCAAGCACTCCGCGGCCACCACGTCGAGGCCGGCGTGCGCGCCGTGCTCGACGATCAGCTCGGCGCCTATGCGAAGCGGATCACGGTGTCGCAGACGTGGGACGACATCGTCCTCCCGCCGGATCAGATCGACGCGCTCGTCGAGTTGATGGCGCGCGTCCGAGGCCGTCACGAGGTCTACGAGACGTGGGGCTTCGCCGCCAAGGTCGGCCGCGGGCTCGGGGTGTCGGCGCTGTTCTCGGGGCCACCGGGCACCGGCAAGACCATGGTCGCCGGCCTGATCGCGCAGGAGCTGCAGCTCGAGCTCTACCAGGTGGACATGGCCAAGCTGACGTCGAAGTACATCGGCGAGACCGAGAAGCACCTGGCCGCGCTGTTCGATGCGGCGGAGGCCGGCCACGCGATCCTGCTGTTCGACGAGGCAGACTCGCTGTTCGGGAAGCGGACCGAGGTGAAGTCCAGCAACGATCGCTACGCGAACCTCGAGACCAACTATCTCCTCCAGCGCCTCGAGACGTTCACCGGCATCTGCATCCTCACCAGCAACCACGAGACCAGCATGGATCCCGCGTTCCAGCGCCGGCTCTCCCTGCACCTACGGTTCGACCTGCCTGACGTCGAGGAGCGCGCACAGCTGTGGCGCGCCGTCCTGCCGGCTTCGGCGCCCGCGTCCGCCGACATCGACTTCTCCGCGCTCGCGCAGAAGTACACGATGAGCGGCGGCTACATCCGCAACGCGGTCCTGCGCGCCGCGTTCCTCGCGAGCGAGCGCAAGGAGACGATCACGACGGCGCTGCTCGAGCGCGCCGCACGCGTCGAGTACGAGGGGATGGGCAAGATCGCGGCGTGACCGCCGGCGCTTGGTCCAACTCCCGCTGCAACCGTGAGTGCGCGCGAGCGGGGTGCAGCCCGCCCTTGCACCGGTGTGGGGCGCGCGGTATCCCGCGGGCGGAGCATCATGGCGAAACTGAATCAGATCCTCGCGATCGAGAAGGGCCTCAAGACGCGCGTCTACGGCGAGTTCACCGATCTCCATCAGGCGACGCAGAAGCCTGCGTTGATGAACGGGTTCCAGAAGTCCTACCAGCCGCGCGACGAAGACGGCGAGACCTATCCAACCGAGAGCCAGAAGGTCCAGTACCAGGCCTCGGAGATCCTCGAGCGCGTGGCGAAGGGCCTCGCCGAGCTGTTCGACATCACGGCGACCAAGGACTGGGCCAACTGCACGGCGCGGGCGAACGTCGTCGTCGACGGGAAGAACCTCCTCGAGGACGTGCCGGCGACCTATCTGCTGTTCCTCGAGAAGCAGCTGTCCGATCTGCACACCTTCGTCACCAAGATGGTCGAGCTCGACCCGGGCAGTGACTGGGCGGTGGATCCGAGCACGGGGCTGTACAAGACGGACACCACGTCCACGCAGCGCACCAAGAAGGTCCAGCGTCCGATCACGCTGTACGAGGCCACCAAGGAGCACCCGGCGCAGACCCAGCTGATCACCGAGGACGTGGTCGCCGGTCAGTGGATGACGATCAAGTACTCCGGCGCGATCGCGATCCCGCGCAAGAAGCAGGTGCTGGCGCGCATCGAGAAGCTCTCGAACGCCTGCAAGTTCGCCCGCGAGCAAGCCAACGCCAGTGAAGCGCCCGAGAAGAAGCTCGGCAAGGAGGTGTTCGACTTCTTGTTCGGAGCCTGATCGCCCGGCGATCAGCACCACCGATTTGAGTTTTTGGAGACAAGCTGAAGCTCAGGCTCAACCTGATCAAGATGACCGCGCGGCGTGGAGGTTCGAATCCTCCCGGAGTCACCTGCGGCGACCCACTCCGACTCCGTGGCGAAATGGTAGACGCGCAGCCCACAACGCGGGTTGTGTCTCGCGGTCAGACGAAAGCTGAAACTATCTCCCAGGCTCAAACCGCCGAGCTCGTCCTCTCTTAACGTCGGCGTAGATGCTCGAGATACCGGTTCGAATCCGGTGGCCACCTCCGGACGTGCGGCTCACGTCCTCTGCGTTCGGTGGCCTCGACCAACGGCAGGTCGCGAGCACGAAGACCTAAGCGCCGACAACTGCCGTGGACGAGCGAACCCGGCACCCCACACGGCCGCAAGACCGTGTGGGATCGGCTCCCAGATCCGGATACAGATCTGGGGGCCACCTCTCCTGACCTCCCCGTTCACGCGGGGAGGTCGCCACTCGCGTCGACGACCTCGACTGGCGCCGCGCGCGCCGCGCACGCCGCGCCCGGAAGTGAGAGGTTCGGAGCATGGCCGTGAATGACGTCAACCGGAGCTCCGGCTCGCGGATCGAGGCCCCGTGAAGCACCGCCGTCCGCAGGGCACGATCAGGATCCTCGCGGCCATCGGCATCATCGCGGTCATCGCGATCGCGGGCGGTCTGTGGTGGTGGACGCACCGCGATCGCACTCCCCCGGCCGAGCCCACCGCGACCACGCCAGCGCCCGGCTCGGGGTCGACGACCACGACCTCGCCGGCGGCGAGCGGCCTCCCGGCCACCGCGAGCGTCCTCGTGACGGTGACGAGCGCGGCCGGGCCCGTGGCGGACGCGAACGTTCGGCTCGCGCCCGAGGATGGCGACGTGGTGGTGGTGCGGACGGATCGATCGGGGATGGCGCATGCGGACAAGCTCGCGGTCGGGCGCTGGGCGATCTCCGCGTCGGCACCGGGCTTCCAGCCCACCGGCGTGGCGAAGCGCAGGCTCGCTGCAGGTGAGATCGCGAAGCTCGCGTTGACGCTCGTCAGTGGCGGACGCAAGCTCGTGGGCACGGTCACCGATGTCACCGGTGGGCCGATCGCCGGCGTGCGGATCGATGCGGCCAAGCTGACCG
>JAYVRN010000649.1:0-14325 GCA_043776275.1 Myxococcales bacterium
GCATCGATGCCGCCACGATCGACCACCTTGCGTGCGACCTGCGGCAGCTCCCACGCACCCGGGCAGCGCACGAGCGTGACGTTGGCGGCGTCACCGCCCGAGCGCACGATCGCGTCCATCGCGCCCGCGATCAGCGGCTCGACGATCAGGCCGTTGAACCGGCTGGCGATGATCGCGAACCGGAGACCCGTGGCGGACAAGGTGCCTTCGATGGTGGGCATGCCGCGGAGGTATACACCAATCAGGACTGGGCTTCGCGCCGGCGGAACGCCCCGCGTGGGATCGAGACCCGCTCCACGACCTCGATGCCGAAGCCCTCGATCGCGGCGATCTTGCGGTCCGAGTGGATCATCAAGCGGATCTTCTTGAGCCCGAGGTCGGCGAGGACCTGCGCGCCCAGCCCGAAGTCCCGGAGCGCCTCGCTCGAGGCGGCCCCGAACGAGTCTCGGCTGGCGGGCTGCTGCAGCACGAGCCGGTCGAACGAGGTCTTGAGGCTCATCCGGCTGCGGTTGATCACGTAGAGCAGGACGCCGACGCCTGCATCGTCGATCGCCTTCAAGGCCGCATCGAGGTCTGGCCGGAGTGCGAATGGATCCGCCAGCGGCTCCATCGCCGCGACCCGGACCAGCACGGTCCCGCCTGCCGCTGCGACGCCTGCCGCGTCCCCGCGGACCAGCGCGAGGTACTCGGTGTCCTCCACCTCGGTGTCGTAGTAGTAGGCGGTGAACGCCTCGCCCGGCGGCAAGCAGCCGGGCCGCATCGCGCCCACACCCTGGCGGCGCACGATCGCCTCGCGCTGGAGGCGATAGGCGATCATGTCGGCCACGCTCAGGAGCAAGAGGCCGTGCTTGGCCGCGAACTCCTCGAGCTCCGGCCGGCGCGCCATCTCGCCGTCCTCGCGCATGATCTCGCAGATCACGCCCGCGGGCTTGAGCCCGGCCATGCGCGCGAGATCCACGGAGCCCTCGGTCTGCCCCGTTCGCACGAGCACCCCGCCCTTGCGCGCGCGCAGCGGGAAGATGTGACCCGGCGAGACCACATGGGCAGGGCTCGCATCGTCGGCGATCGCAGCGCGGACCGTGGTGGCGCGATCGCGTGCAGAGATGCCCGTGGACACGCCATGGCGCGCCTCGATCGAGACGGTGAATGCGGTCCCCAGCGAGGCCTGGTTGTCGCGGACCATCATCGGCAGCTCGAGCCGATCGATCATCCCGTCGTCCATCGCGAGGCAGATCAGGCCGCGTGCGTGCGTGGCCATGAAGTTGATGTGCTCGGGGGTGACGAGCTCGGCGGCGAACACGAGATCGCCCTCGTTCTCGCGATCTTCGTCATCGACGAGGATCACCATCTTCCCGGCACGGATCTCGTCGAGAGCACGAGTGACGCGTTCGATGGCATTCATACGGACCTCCCGGAGAGCAGTTTCTCGACGTGCTTGGCGAGGATATCGACCTCGAGGTTGACGCGATCACCGATCGCGAGCGCCCCGAGCGTGGTGTGGTCCCGCGTGTGCGGGACGATCGCGATCGAGAACGTCTCGGCATCGACCGCGTTGACCGTCAAGCTCACTCCGGCCACTGCGATCGAGCCCTTCTCGACGATGTACCGGAGCAGCGCAGGCGGGGTCCTGAACGCGAGCACGAGGTTCGCGCCGAGGTCCCGCCGGATCGCCAGCTCCCCGGTGCCATCGATGTGGCCGGTGACCCAGTGCCCGCCCATGCGATCGCCGACCCGCAGCGAGCGTTCGAGGTTGACGTGCTTGCCGATCCGCAGAGATCCGAGCGTGGTTCGCGCGAGGGTCTCGGCGCCGGCGAGCACCGTGAACGAGTCCCGCCCGATCTCGGTGACCGTGAGACACGCGCCGTCGTGGCAGATCGACTCGCCGAGCACGAGCTCGCCGAGAGGGAGCTTCCCCGGTCGAATCGCGAGCACCAGCGCATCGCTGCGCCGGTCGGCGCGGGCGACGGTGCCCGTGTCTTCCACCAGACCGGTGAACATCGTGGGGGCGGTGTACCACTCCCCGCCCCGGTTGCGAACGGTCAGCGGCTGTCCCGACCCGGGACAGACAGGGTGACCCGCAGGTCACCGCCGATGAAGGCCGTTTCCTCGTCGAACACCAGGCCATACGCGTCCACCAGGGCCGCGAGCCCCACGCCCCCGACCCAGCTCTTGGCCGGGCCACCGACGATCTTCGGCGCGATGTAGAGCACGAGCTGATCGGCGAGGCGCGCCTCGAGGAACGAGGCGTGGATCTCGCCCCCGCCCTCGACGAGCACGGCGGTCAGGCCGAGCGCACCGAGCCGCTGCGCCAGAGCCGGCAGGTCGAGTCCGCGCCAGACCTCGGCGCCGTTGGCGACCAGCGCGGCCTCTCGAGCGACGGAGGCGGTCTCGGCCGCGACGATGATCGTGCGCGGACCTCGCGGCCCAGGGAGCAAGGCGGCCGTGGGCGGCGTGCGGAGCTGGCGATCGAGCACGATGCGGATCGGATCGCGGCCCCCACGCAGACGCGCCGTCAGCTTGGGATCATCAGCGAGCACCGTGCCGACGCCGACCAGGACCGCATCGTGGCCATTGCGCAGGCGCATCACGTCCTCGCGCGCCGCCGGCCCCGTGATCCACTTCGCGTCACCCGCGACGGTTGCGATCTTCCCATCGAGCGTGACCGCGGCCTTGAGGGTGAACGCCGGGCGCTGATGCCGTGCCCACGTGAAGAACGGCAGGTTCGCGCGCTCGCAGGCTTCGCGCAGCACGCCCGTGGTCACCGCGATCTTCGCCTTCTTGAGGAGGGCCGCGCCGCCGCTGTGCCCGGGGATGGGATCCATCGCACCGATCACCACGCGCGCGACGCCGCTCGCGCGCACGAACGGCGCACACGGTGGAGTCCGGCCGTGGTGGTTGCAGGGCTCGAGGTTCACGTACAGCGTGCCCCCCTTGGCCTGGTCATCGAGCTTCTTCAGCGCGGCGCGCTCGGCGTGATCCTTCCCAGGGCCGACGTGCGCGCCCTCGGCGATCACCGCGCCGCGGCGGTCGACGATCACGCAGCCGACGATCGGATTCGGCGAGGTCCGTCCACGATGCCGGGCCGCGAGCTCGAGACAACGCACCATGTGACCGCGGTCGCGTTCGCGCTGCTCGGCGGGCGCGAGCTTCAACCCGTGCGCTCCACGGAGTCCGGCGGGATCTCGTCGATCGTGTCCTTCGGGACATCGTCCACCGCGAGCGCGGGGAGCGAGTGACGCCCCGTGTCTTCCTTGCGGAGGTTGTCGAGCTCCTTCGCGAAGCCCTCGAGGTCGCGGAAGTCGCGATAGATCGACGCGAACCGCACGTACGCGACCTGATCCACGGCCTTGAGCCGCGGGAGGACGCGCTCGCCAATGTCCCGCGCGGCGATCTCGCTGACCCCGAGCTCGGAGACCTCCCGCTCGACCTCGAGCGCCAGCGCCGTCACGCGCTGCCGTGACACCGGCCGCTTCGCGACCGAGGCCTGGAGGCCGCGCTCGATCTTGGTGCGATCGAACGGCTCGCGCCGACCATCGCTCTTGACCACCATCGGCATCGACTCTTCGATGCGCTCGTAGGTGGTGTACCGGCGCGTGCAGCCTTCGCACTCGCGGCGGCGACGGATCTCGTTGCCGTCCTTGGACACGCGGGTCTCGATGACCTTGTCCTCATCGACCGCACACCACGGACAGCGCATGGCTACGGGCGGTCCAGCGCGGACAGCTGATCGACCCGCCGCTGGTGGCGGCCGCCCTCGAACTCCGTGCGACGGAACGCAGCCAAGGCCGCCTCGGCCACGCCGACGCCGATCACGCGCTGCCCGAAGGCGACCACGTTGGCATCGTTGTGCAGGCGGGCCATCTCGGCGGTGAACGTATCGTGAACCAGCGCGCAGCGAATCCCGGCGACCTTGTTCGCGGCGATGCTGATGCCGATCCCGCTGCCGCAGACCACGAGGCCGCGCGTCGGCGGCTCGGCCGCCACCTTGCGCCCGACCTCGCCGCCGTAGGTCGGGTAGTCCACGGACGTCTCGTCCTTGGTGCCGAGATCCACGACCTCGTCACCGAGCGCGCGCAGGAACCCGATCAGGTGCTGCTTGAGCACCAGGCCGGCATGGTCGCTGCCCGCGTACCACTTCACGGCTAGTCGCCCTTGTAGCGCGACAGGATGAGCGCGGCGTTCGTACCGCCGAACCCGAAGCTGTTCGACATCGCGATGTCGACGCGCTGCTCGCGCGCCACGTTCGGGATGTAGTCGAGATCGCAGTCCGGATCCGGGAACTCGTAGTTCGTGGTCGGTGGCAGGACCCCGCGCGCGATCGCGAGCGCCGTGATGCCCGCCTCGATGCCGCCCGCGGCGCCGAGCGTGTGACCGGTCATCGACTTGGTCGACGACATCGACAGCTTCCGCGCGTGATCGCCGAACACGACCTTGGTCGCGAACGTCTCGTTCTTGTCGTTGAGATCGGTCGAGGTCCCGTGGGCGTTGATGTACTGAACCGCGGTGGGGTCGATCCTGGCGTCCTTGAGGGCGATCCGGAAGCACGCCTGCGCACCCTTGTGCTCCGGTGCCGGTGCCGCGACGTGGTGGGCATCGCTGTTCGAGCCGTAGCCGATGATCTCGGCGTAGATCCGCGCTCCGCGCTTCTTGGCCATCTCGAGCTCCTCGAGCACGACCACACCCGCACCTTCGCCGATCACGAAGCCATCGCGCTCGCGGTCGAACGGACGGCTCGCCTTCTCGGGGTTGGCGTTGTTCGTGGACATCGCGCGCATCGAGTTGAACCCGCCGACTCCGAGGATCGAGATCGTTGCCTCGGTGCCGCCCGCGATCATGCCATCGGCATAGCCGTGGCGGATCGCGCGCATCGCCTCGCCGATCGAGTGCGCGCCAGAGGCGCACGCAGACACGTGGGAGAAGTTCGGACCCGTGGCTCCCGTGCGGATGCTCACCATCCCGGGAGCTTCATTGATGATGATGTCGGTCACGAAGTACGGAGAGAACCCGTGGCGCGGCCCCTTCTGCTGGGTCGCGACGTAGGTGTCCTCGATCGTGCGCACACCACCGAGCCCGGAGCCGATGTAGCAGCCCCAGCGGTCCTCGTGACCGACAGGGACCTTCGCACCGAGCCCCGAGTCCTCCATCGCCATCATCCCGGCGGCGACGCCGAACTGGAGGAAGCGATCGATGTGCTTGATCTCGCGCTTGTCGAAGTACTTGCTGGGCTCCCAGCCTTTGACCTCGCAGCCAAACTTCGTCGCGTAGTTCGTGACATCGAACTGCGTGATCGGCCCCGCGCCGCTCTTGCCCGCGAGCAAGGACGACCAGGTGGCCTCCAGATCGTTGCCGATCGGTGTGACGAGACCGATGCCCGTGATGACGACGCGACGCATGGCAGCTCCTTACCTCGCCAGCGTCCCCACGTCAGCTAGTCGCCGACGTTCGACGCAGGGCGTGTCTCCGCACGCTTACTTGGCGTGCGTCTTGATGTAGTTGACCGCGTCCTTGACCGTCTTGATCTGCTCGGTGTCTTCCTCGGGGATCGTGATCTTGAACTCCTGCTCGAACGCGAGCACGAGCTCGACCACCGCGAGCGAATCCGCCTTCAGGTCGTCGATGAACGACGCCTCGGGGCGCAGCTGCTCGGCCGAGACCTCGAGCTGATTGCAGATGATTTCCTTGACCTTGCTCTCAATCTCATCAGGCGACATGGCTTCCTCTTTCTTGGCGGTGTTGATAGTCCAGAACCGCGATTACATCAACATCCCGCCGTTGACGCGCAGGACCTGACCGGTGATGTACGACGCCTCGGGCCCCGCCAGGAAGGCGACGGCATCCGCGACGTCTTCGGAGCGACCGATCCGCCCGAGCGGGATCGCCTCCATCAGCTTGGCGCGAGCGGCCTCGGGGAGGTGCTCGGACGTCATGTCGGTCTCGATGAACCCCGGCGACACTGCATTGCACGTGACGCCGCGGCTCGCGAGCTCGCGGGCGGTGGACATGGTGAGCCCGATCAGGCCGGCCTTGGACGCCGCGTACGCGAGCTGCCCCGCGTTGCCCTGCTCGCCGACCACCGAGGTGATGTTGATGATCCGGCCGGAGGCCTTGGCCTTGAGGATCATCATCGAGGCCGCGCGGAGGCAGTGGAACGCGCCTCCGAGGTTGATGTCCATGACCTTCTTCCACTGCTCGTCGGTGAACCGCATCAGCATGCCGTTGATGGCGACGCCGGCGTTGTTGACGAGGATATCGAGACCGCCGTGGTCCTTGCCGATCGCCTTGATCGCCTCGGTGACCGCGGGGGCGTTGCCGACGTCGAAGCCGACGATCGCGGCCTGACCGCCCACGCTCTCGACCTCGGCGGCGGCCTCGCGGGCGGCATCCTCGCGCGAGGCGTAGTTGATGATGACCTTGGCGCCACGGCGCCCGAGCGCCACGCAGATCCCGCGGCCGATGCCACGCGAACCGCCGGTCACGAGTGCGACCTTTCCAGCGAGTGCCTTGTCGATGATCGCCATGGGTTGTCCTGGTCGTGTCGCGGCTACGCCGTGAACGCCTTCACTTCGTGGGGCTCGCCGATCGTGGTCACGACGATCGTCTTCGCGGTCCGGCCGACCAGGCCTTTGAGCACCGCGCCCGAGCCGAGCTCGTAGGCTCGGGTGACGCCGAGCTTGGCGATCGCCAGCACCGACTCCTCCCAGCGCACGGGGGCCGTGACCTGCTGGATCAAGAGGTTCTTGATCTGGGCGGGGTCCTGCGTCGGCTCGGCGGTCACGTTCGCGACCACGGGCACGCTCGGCGTGCTGATCACGATGTCGGCGAGCGCGGTGGCGAGGCGATCCGCGGCGGGCTTCATCATCGAGCAATGGAACGGGGCGCTCACCGTGAGCTTCTTCGCGATCTTCGCGCCGGCGGGCTTGGCCAGCTCGATCGCGCGATCGACGGCATCGGTGTGGCCGGAGATCACGATCTGGCCGGCGCCGTTGAGGTTCGCGGGCTCGACCGGCTCACCCGGGCGCTGGGCCTGCTCGCACACCGCGCGCGTCTTCTCGAGATCGAGGCCCATCAGCGCGGCCATCCCGCCCTGCCCGACCGGCACCGCCTCCTGCATGTACTGGCCGCGGAGGTGGGTGAGCATCACCGCGTCGCGGAACTGGAGCGCGCCTGCCGCGACCAGCGCGGACCACTCGCCGAGGGAGTGCCCCGCGACGATGTCGAAGGTGAGGCCTCGCTCCAGGAGCGCGCGGAACACGGCGATCGACGTCGTCAGGATCGCGGGCTGCGTGAATTTCGTCAGCGTCAGCTCGTCCTCGGGGCCTTCGAAGCACAGCTTCGAGAGCGAGAACCCGAGCACCTCGTCCGCCTCGGCGTACGTGCGCTTGGCGACGTCGACCTCGATGGCGAGATCACGACCCATGCCCACCCGCTGGGAGCCCTGGCCGGGAAACAGCAACGCCGTCTGCATCGGGCAGGTTCTTCGCACGGCCTCCCGCCCCTGTGAAGGGGTCCCGGACGAATCCAGGTATGCGAATTCACTGATGCAGTGCGCAGATCGCTGCGCAGATGCGACTGCCGCAGAGCGTCACCGTCCGGACCTGCATCATGCGCACTGCGACCCTCCTGCTCACCCTCGCCGCCCTCCTCCTCACCCCCGCTTGCGCGAAGACGACCTGCGAGAAGTACGCGGACATGGAGGTCAAGTGCGGGGAGTACCCGGAAAACGAGAAGCAGATCACCCATGATCTCTCGCAGGGCTTCTGCATGGCCGCCGACAGCGACGATGACCCGGCCGCCAAGGAGATGACCGAGCACTTCAGGCAGGAGGCCGAGTGCGCGAAGACGGCCGCCGACTGCGCCGCCTACAAGGCCTGCAAGAGCGCGCTGAACTGACGCTCCGCGACCTGCCGCTCAGCGCTTGTTCGCGGGTGACTTCTTCGCAGGCGCCGCGGGCTTCTTCGCGGGCGCCGCGGGCTTCTTCGCGGGCGCCGCGGGTTTCTTCGCGGGCGCCGCGGGTTTCTTCGCAGGCGCCGCAGGCTTCTTCGCAGGCGCCGCGGGCTTCTTCGCGGGCGCGGCTTGCTTCGCGGGCGCTGCCTGCTTCGCGGGCGCGGCCTGCTTCGCGGGCGCTGTTGGCGCCTTCGGGGGCGCTGCGGACTTCTTCGTGGGCGCCGCCGGCTTCTTCGCGGGCGCTGCCGCCGCCTCGACGATGATCGGCTTCTCGGTCTTCGCGCGCGCGGGCTTGCGTGGCACCGCGGGGGTGACGCCGACGACGGTCTGGGCACGCGCGCCGCGCTTGGGCTCGGGGTGGACCTGGAACAGCCGCAGCGGCAGCTCCGCCGCGACCAGCCGCTCCATCACGCTCTCGGCGCCGAGATCCTTCGGGACCGCCAGATACACGCGGCCGGGGTCGGTCGCGCGCGGTGTCCACGCGCCTTCGCACACCAGGCGCTCGGCATCGCAGGCCCGCGCCAGTGCGTCATACGCGTCGGTGGCCGCGACCGCCTCGGCAGGCGCGTAGTCGAGGATCATCGCCCAGCGTCCACCGTCGTCGACGATCCGCGAGCTGATCTGCTTCCAGGGGACGCCGCCGCGATCCCAGGTCGGGAAGCCGTCGCGCACCGGCGACACGACGATGGTGTCGCCCCACGTCGGCTTCGCGTGCATGAACGGGACGTTGACCAGCTTCACCTTGCGCGATCCACTGGGACCAGGCGCGGGGCCGAGATCGTGCGCCCACGGGGTCTCGGTGTCTGCGCCCTGGTTGGTCAGGCAGACCTTGATCAGCTCGGGCTCCTTCGCCATCGCCGTCATCCTATCCCAGAGCGCTGAGCGCGGCAGCCAGCTGGGCCGGAAGCGATCGCTCCGCGAACCGAGCGGCCGCGCGGATCGCCTCGTCACCGACGAGGGTCACTTCGAGATCGTGTGCACGCACCGCGCGCAGCGCACCTGCCACTTCCGGGGCCGGTGCGCGATCACTTCCCATCGCATCGACGACGACCTTCACGGTCACGCCGACGTCATCGACTACTCTTCCGCCGTCTTCTTCGCGATGATCGTCTCGCCGCGGTACTGGCCGCAGCTCATGCAGACGCGGTGCGCGATGCGCGGCGCGCCGCAGTTGGGACAGGGCTGAACCATCATGTGGTTCTCACCCGACTTCTTGCTCCACGCCGAGCGCTGCTGGGCGGTGCGGGCGGGGCCGCGACGTCGTTTCTGAAGTGCCATGGCGAATAACTCCGGGGGGCTTACATGCCAGGTCGGGGCGGCAGTTTCAAGCCCTTCAGTGCGGGGAGGTGCGGGGAGGCGTGGATCGTCTACGCGGAGGGCAGTTTCAGACCCTTGAGGGGCGCCAACCGGGGGTCGAGCGGCTTCTCGCAGGTGCAGGTAGCTGAATTCCGGTCGATGCCGCACTGCGGGCACAGGCCCTTGCAGTCCTCCCGACATAGCGGCGCATACGGGATCGCGAGCACGAACTCCTCGCGAAACAGCCCCTCGAGGTCCACCCAGTCGCCCTCGTAGGCGAACAGGTCGAGGTCGTCCTCGTTGACCTCGGCGCCGTCCTCTCCGCCCGGCTCGGCATCGTCGGCCGGCATCTCGTTCTTGGGGAGGAACGTGACCTGGACCCGATCGTCGACCACGAGCTTGGTCTCGGTGATGCACCGGCTGCACGCGACGTGAAGATGGCCCTTGAACGTGCCGGTCGCGAACACGTGCTCGCCGTCGGCGTAGATCTCGAGATCCGCGTGCCCCACCCCCGCGGCGGGGTCCGCGTCGGGCGCGCCGAGCGCATCGCGCATCGGGAGGCCCTTCAACCACTCGGACACGAGCTCGCCCGGCATCTCGAACGTACGATGCGCAGGGAGGTCGCGCAGGAGGACGGCAAACGGGGGCGGCTTGGCCATGACGAAGCCGGGCAGTATAGGAACGTGATCCCGGGTGTCAAGGCAGCGGTTTTCCGGCACCATGCCGGCGTGAAGATCATCGCGTCTGCGCTGCTGGTCCTCACCGTCGCTGTTGGGTGCGGCGACGATCCCCCGGGTGCCATCACCTACGGGACCTTGGGTTCGCTCAGCTCCCCCGCAGGCAAGGGCTCGTGGCGGTTCGGCGTGGCCACGGCGGCCGCCCAGATCGAGGACATGAACACGGCCACCGACTGGTACCTGTGGACCCGCCCGATCGCCCAGGGCGGGCTCGGCAAGGGCACGTTCGTCGGCGACGCGACCCGCGGGTACTCGAAGTTCCTCGACGACCTGGGCCTCGTCAAGGAGCTCGGCGTCGACAGCTATCGGTTCTCGATCGAGTGGGCACGGATCGAGCCCGTGAAGGATCAGATCGACGAGGCCGCGATCGCCCACTACCGCGCGCAGCTCGAGGCGATGAAGGCGATGGGGATTCGCCCACTCGTCACGCTGCATCACTTCTCGAACCCGGTGTGGGTCGCCGATCCACGCGGCCTCGGCTGCACCAACGGACCGGAGCCCACCAACCTGTGCGGGTTCGGCAGCGCGGGTGGGCCGGTGATCGTCGCCGAGATGAGCCAGCACGCGACCCTGGTCGCGCAGCGGTTCGGCGATCTCGTCGATGACTGGGGCACGGTCAACGAGCCGATCAACTACTTGCTCGCCGCGTACGGCCTCGGCCAGTTCCCGCCCGGCAAGGTGACGTTCAACAGCCTGACCACCGAGTTCGTCGCCGTGATCCGCGACTACATCTCGATGCACGCCGCGATCTACAAGGCGATCAAGGCCGCGGACACCGTCGATGCCGATGGCGACGGTCTGGCCGCCGAGGTCGGGATGTCGATGGCGGTCGCCGACTGGGAGCCCGCGCGCAAGAACGCGCCCTCGACCAACCCCGACGACATCGCCGCGCGCGATCGGCTGATCTACCTGTTCCACTACGTGTTCGTCGACTCGATCACCAAGGGCACGTTCGACGCGAACCTCGATGGAACCTCGGACGAGCAGCACCCCGAGTGGGCCGGCACCCTCGACTGGCTCGGTCTGCAGTACTACTTCCGCGCCGGGGTCTCCGCCGATCGTCCCCTGTTCCCTGCGCCGGCCAGCCTGACCGCGTGCATCGGCGGCCTCGACACCGGCTCGTGTCTGCCCGCCCCCGACGTCAGCTACTGCGTGCCGAAGATGGGCTACGAGGGCTACGCCGACGGGCTCGGCGACATCGTGATCGCGTTCTCCAAGCGCTACCCCGAGATTCCGCTCGTGGTCACCGAGGCCGGCATCTCCACCGAGGTCGGGGCGCGACGCGCCGAGAACATCGTGCGCAACCTCGAATCGATCCAGCGCGCGCGCGACGCGGGCGTCGACGTTCGGGGCTACTACCACTGGAGCCTGACCGACAACTTCGAGTGGGCCGAGGGCTTCGGCCCGCGGTTCGGCCTCTACAAGGTCGACTACCAGACCTACGGCCGCACGGCTTCGGAGGGCGCGACGGTGTATGGCGCGATCGCCGCGGGCCGGACGTTGACCACGCAGCAGCGCGAGACCTACGGCGGCACGGGTCCGATGACGCGCGAGGACGGCTTCACCGACGACGTGTTCTGCGCCAAGCAGTAGTCGGACCAGGGGACGGTTTCAACTTGCGCTACTTGCGATTGGCAAGCACGCGAAACTACAACGACGGAGATCGGCCCGATCCTCAACGGGCCATGGCGCGGGCGAGCTCCGCGATCAGCGCGGCGACCCGTGCGGGTGCATCCACCGGATCGCCCGCGGCCACGCGATCGACCAGGGCGGTGCCGACCACCACGCCATCCGCGATCGTCGCGAACAGCGCCGCATCGGCCGGCGTCCGGATCCCGAACCCGACCGCCACCGGCGCCTGGGCGGCCTCCCGGATCAGCGCGAGGCGCGCGGGATCCACGGGCGCGGCGGCCTTGGATCCGGTCACGCCAGTGAGCGAGATGTAGTAGACGAACGGCGCCGCGAGCGGCCCGAGGCGCGCGATCCGCTCGGGCGTCGAGGTCGGGGCGACCAGAGGGATCACGCCGACCCCGTGGGCCGCGAGCGGCGTGGCGAGCTCGGCGAGCTCGTCGATCGGGAGATCCACCGTAAGCACCGCATCGACGCCCGCGCGTGCGGCGCGCGCTGCGAACGGCTCCGGGCCCATCACGAAGATCGGGTTGTAGTAGCCGAACAGCACGATCGGCGTCTCGACGCCGCGGCGACGCAGCTCGGCGACCGCGGCGAGCGCACCGGGAAGGCTGGCGCCGCGCTCGAGCGCGCGCTCCATCGCTCGCTGGATCGACGGCCCATCCGCCGAAGGATCGCTGAACGGCACGCCCAGCTCGATCACGTCCGCGCCGGCGCGGGCCGCGGCCTCGACCACCGCGATCGAGGTCTGGACGTCCGGATCACCAAACGTCAGGTAGGCGACGAGCGCCGCGCGCTGGTGCTCGCGTGCACGATCGAAGGCCGCGCGCAGCCGTGCGGTCATGGCGTCACCGCCTGAGCACGGTGGTTCGCCACGGTGACCATGTCCTTGTCACCGCGGCCCGACAGACCGACGATCACGATGCCGGTCTTGCCGACGATCGACGCGACCTCGTCGAGTGCGGCGATCGCGTGCGCGGTCTCGAGAGCACACAGGATGCCCTCGGTGCGGGCGAGGCGCTCGAGGCCCGCCAGCGCCTCGTCGTCGGTGCGCGCCACGTAGGTCGCGCGTCCGGACACCTTCCAGAAGGCGTGCTCCGGGCCCACGCCCGGATAGTCGAGCCCGGCGCTGATCGAGTGCGCGTGTGCGATCTGACCGAGCCGCGCCTCGTCCTCGTGGGTCAGCACGTAGCTCTTGCTCCCGTGGAGCACGCCCACACGGCCGGCGCCGAGCGTGGCCGCGTGCCGCCCCGTCGCCACACCGTCTCCTGCGGCCTCGACGCCGACCAGCCGCACGCTCGCGTCGTTCACGAACGGCGCGAACAGCCCCGCCGCGTTGCTGCCGCCACCGACGCACGCCACCAGCGCATCGGGCAGCCGCCCCGCCGCCGCATGGAGCTGCACCTTCGCCTCGCGGCCGATCACGCTCTGGAGGTCACGGACCATCCACGGATACGGGTGCGGCCCGGCGACCGAGCCGATCAGATAGAACGTGTCGCCGACGTTGGTGACCCAGTCACGCATCGCCTCGTTCATCGCGTCCTTGAGCGTGCGCGTGCCGCTCTCGACGGGATGGACCGTGGCGCCGAGCAGGCGCATCCGCTCCACGTTGAGCGCCTGGCGGACGACATCCTCGGCGCCCATGTAGATCTCGCACGGCACGCCGAACAGCGCGGCCACCGTCGCGGTCGCCACGCCGTGCTGCCCGGCGCCGGTCTCCGCGATCAGCCGGCGCTTGCCCATCCGCCGCGCCAGCACCGCCTGCCCGATGCAGTTGTTGATCTTGTGCGCACCGGTGTGATTGAGATCCTCGCGCTTGAGATAGACCTCTGCGCCGACCTCCGCGGACAGGCGCCTCGCGTGATACAGGCGCGACGGTCTCCCGACGTAGTCGGAGAGCAGCCCGTCGACCTCGGCCCAGTACGTATCGTCGGCGCGGGCTGTGCGCCACGCGAGCTCGAGCTCGGCGATCGCCGGCATCAGCGTCTCGGCGACATACTGGCCACCGAACTCTCCGAACCGTCCACCCGTGGGCTCGGCGAGCCGGGCGATCTCGTCCGCGGTCGACATCCGCACCTGGGTAGCATGGTACGACCGGCTCGTGCAGCGATTGGCCGTGCTCGCGATGATCGTCGGCCTCGGTGCGCCCGCGATCGCCGACGTCCCGCTGATCACCACCACCTGCTCGCCTGTGGGGTGCGACGGAATGACGCCGATCGAGCGCCATCCCCAGCTCCAGGCGGACCTCGGTCTCTCGGTGATCCAGCTCGCCTACGAGCAGCCGATCGGACGGCACTTCGCCGCATCTCTGTCCGCCGGCCTATTCGGCAGCTACTTCCTGCCGTGGTTCGATCTCGGTGACAAGGTGATCGGCGTCGGCGGCGGCACCCGCGTCACGTGGTTCGCGCGCGAGACCGGCCGCGGGTTCTACGTGGCGCCGTACCTCCGCGTGCACCGGGTCAGCGGTGACCACGACGACATCCACGGCACCGGCCTCGGGTTCTCCACCGGCGTGTTCGCGGGCTGGGCGTTCCGGTTGACCGATCGCCTCGATCTGCGGATCGGCGCGGGCGCGCAGTACCTCCGTCACCACCTCGATACGCCGGGCGGCGCGACCTCGTCGACGCCGTTCGTCGCGCTCGACGCGCTCGTCGGCTTCCGGCTATGACGCGAACGCTGGTCGCCACGCTGTGGGTCCTGACCGCGACCGCGGCGGCCG